>NZ_DRGM01000179.1 GCF_011050055.1 Pseudoalteromonas prydzensis
AGATCGTCGGCAGCGTCAGATGTGTATAAGAGACAGTCTCTGTTGCGCTCTAGCTGTGCTAAGAAAGTATCTGCAATTGGTTTAAACTTAGCAAGTTCGTCACGTGGTAACGGCTCTGACTTTGGTAACTGAACTGTTTTAGGATTACGATGCACGCCGTTAACCAAAAACTCATAGTGTAAGTGTGCACCGGTTACTCGGCCGGTGGCGCCTACCGTACCAATTTTTTGGCCCTGTTTAACTTTTTGGCCTGCTTTAACTGCACGTTTATTTAAGTGTAAGTACTTAGTGACGTACTGAGTGCCGTGGCTAATAAATACATAGTTACCGTTATACTTACTGTAACCTGATTTAATTACTTTACCATTACCCGATGCAACAACGGGCGTTCCTGTGCGCGCCGCGTAATCAATACCGTTATGTGGTTTTACGGTTTTAGTTACTGGGTGCAAGCGACGTGGGTTAAAGCTTGAGCTAATATACTTAAAGTTAACCGGAGCACGTAAAAATGCTTTTTTCATGCTGCGCCCTTCAGGTGTATAAAAGGTATCATCGCTGTGGCGTATTGCCGCATAACGTTGACCCTGATTTATAAACTCGGCGGCAATAATTTTACCCGTGCCAATAAATTCACCATCAACATAATGTGATTCGTAAATTAAGCCAAACTGATCGCCTTTACGAATATCGTTAGCAAAATCCACATCCCAACCAAAAATATCAGCAAAGTTCATTATTTGCCGTTCGGTTAAGCCTGCAGCAATACCTGAGGTCCAAAAGCTATTGGTTATTTCACCACCTGTGGATTTAGTGAGGGTTTCGATTTCTTTGCTATCGATTGATGTATCGTAGTTACCTTCGTCATTTAAGGTTACAAACAAGGTATCTGTTTTTGAGATCACATAACGTAACTGCGCTAAAGAGCCATCTTTAGCGGTGGCAAAACTAAGTATTTCACCAGGGTGAATTTTAGTTAGTTTTCGGGTTTCTGCATTGGTGTTAAGTAATTTATGAACGGTTTGCGCGTCAAAACCAGCGCGCTTGAAGATAAGTGCTAAATTGTCACCGTTCTTTACTTCAAAATCGACTAGATCATATTCTGGTAATTTTGCTGCGTCTTGTTGCGAATTTAATTCAGTTAATTTCTCAACGTCATCAACTTTAATTTGTAATTCGTAACGTTTGCCAATTTCTAGCGCATCTGCACTATTGTCTCTAGAGGCCGTTGCTTTTTCTGAAGGGATGAGTGTTAAAGCAGCAATCGCAGAAACTAAGCCTAGAATAAGCAATTTGTGTTTTTTTGGGAGTTTATGCACAACGCGAACCATAACGTGCCTTTTCCTGCTGTCAAGATAATTAATCACTAATATTGCAGGATATACTTAATAAAGCGTTAATACCAGTGTTTTGTAGATTTAAACTGGCGCTGATTTACGCTAGAATCACCAGATTGACTGAATTTTTTGGAGTAATACACAGTGGATTTACAAACCGCTCTAGCAGAGATAAAACGCGGTGCCGAAGAAATACTAATTGAAGACGAGCTAGTTGAGAAGCTAAAGTCTGGTAAAAAGCTAAAGATCAAGGCGGGTTTTGATCCAACTGCGCCAGATTTGCACTTAGGCCATACAGTGTTAATTAATAAAATGAAAACCTTCCAAGACTTAGGTCATGAAGTGATTTTCTTAATTGGTGATTTCACCGGTATGATAGGTGACCCAACGGGCAAAAATGTAACCCGTAAACCACTTACCCGTGATGATGTATTAGCTAACGCTGAAACATATAAAGAACAAGTATTTAAAATTCTTGATCCGGCTAAGACCACCGTTGCCTTTAATTCCACGTGGATGGAGAATTTAGGCGCTGCAGGTATGATCAAGTTAGCAGCACGACAAACTGTTGCTCGTATGCTAGAACGTGATGATTTTAAAAAGCGTTATGCTGGCGGGCAATCAATTGCGATTCATGAGTTTTTGTATCCATTAGTGCAAGGCTGGGACTCAGTGGCGCTTGAAGCTGATGTTGAGCTCGGTGGTACTGATCAACGTTTTAACCTATTAATGGGCCGTGAGCTGCAAAAAGACGAAGGACAAAAACCACAAACCGTATTAATGATGCCTTTATTAGAAGGTACAGACGGTGTGCAAAAAATGTCTAAGTCATTAGGTAACTACATTGGTATTACTGATGCACCGAACGATATGTTTGGCAAAATCATGTCTATTAGTGATGAGCTGATGTGGCGTTATTATGATTTGCTAAGTAGCTTATCAATTGACGAAATTGCTGCGCTGAAAGATAAAGTAGCACAAGGTACTAACCCGCGTGATATTAAAATCGATTTAGCAAAAGAAATGATTGCTCGTTTTCACAGCGATGCAGCGGCGACTGATGCGCATGAGGACTTTATTAAACGTTTTCAAAAAAATGCCTTACCTGATGATATCCCAGATATGACAGTAACGATTGATGAAGATACCGTATTTATTACTAACTTGCTTAAAGAAGCAGGGTTAGTGGCAAGTACTTCAGAAGCGATGCGAATGATCAAACAAGGCGCAGTTAAAATCAATGGCGAAGAAAAGGTCACTGATACTAAGCTTGAAATTGCAAAGGGCACGACGGCTATTTATCAAGTCGGTAAGCGTAAGTTTGCAAATATTACCTGTGCTTAATAGGTAAAGAATGAAAATTCAGTTAGATATTTAAGTAACAAAAACCAGCTTCGGCTGGTTTTTTACTATCTGTGGTCTACAACATTATTTTAATTATTTCTATGCCAAATATAACCAGCAACCAAAAGCCACGCGCTTGATTGAGCCGATTTATTAATACAGCAATATCATCAGCCTGTGGTAAACGCTCAGTACCAATACGCATTTTATCAAATCGAGTACCTTGGTATATCGCAGGGCCACCTAATTGCACACCAACAGAGGCGGAATAACAACTTAATAACCAGCCACTATTTGTTTGATAAAAGTGCCGTCCATAATGCTTGATATAATGAATGCTCAATTTACTGGCTTTACTTGCTGCAACAGTCAGCGCCAATATCCGCGTAGGGAACCATTCAAGAATATATAATAGCCAACTAAGTGATTTTAAAAATGGGCTATTAGGCAACATATCTTTGCGCCAAGCTTGGTGGATCAAAGTCAGTAAGCGATAAGCTAGTGCAGCCATAGGGCCAAAGAGTAGATAAAAGAAAATAACGCTAAAGTAATGACGGGCAACTCTTAAGATCAGCGTTTCCATAATGGCTTTGCAAATCCCAGGGCTGGATAATTTATCAACTTGGCGAGCAAGTAGCGGTTTTAATAACTCTCGGGCTGTAGACTTTTGATTTTGTTTAACGAGTCGTGCAATGCGCAGTGCTTTGCTTTCTACACTTCGCCATTCAAGGCTTAAATAAAGGATTAATCCGGCTAACAGTTCTGGGTAATAGGCAAATTCAAGCAGTAAAATCACTAAGGTCATGATCACTAAAATGACTAAACTGAAACACAGCGAAGAGGATAAATACTGGTAACTGGCAGGTTCACTCTTGCGAAAAACGCGTTTGCCAAGTGCTCTAAATACCGCAGTTAAAAATGTATTTGGGTGATACCAGCTTACCAAAGGCAAAAAGCGCTCAGCAAGGAGCGCTAATATAAATACAATAAAGTCCACATGTTGCTGAACTAAATTGGGTAACACCTTATAGCGTTACCGTTGTCAGCTTTTCTAGTAATGCGACCACCATTTTTGATGAATTAACTGAGGCGGTTTCTAGGTATTCTTCAAACGACTGTGGTGATTCTTTACCTGCAATATCAGACATTGAGCGGATCACTACAAACGGTGTCTCTAAAGTAAAGCAAGCTTGTGCAATAGCTGCGCCTTCCATTTCTACAGCTAACATAGTGGGAAAGTCAGCACGGGCTTTATCAATACGCACTGGGTCACACATAAATGAATCACCGGTACAAATTAAACCGACTAAGGTTTTAACATCGCCGATTTGGGCAATACTTTGTTCTGCGGCGTCAATTAATTTAGGGTGCGCGGCAAAACCAGCTGGCATTTGTGGCACCTGACCAATCTCATAACCAAATGCGGTTACATCAACATCGTGATGACGTACTTCTGATGAAATTACCACGTCGCCTACGCTCAGTGATGGATCAAAACCACCGGCAGAGCCTGTGTTGATCACGCAATCTGGCTGAAAATTATCAATCAATAAGGTGGTGGCAATACTCGAGGCTACTTTACCGATACCTGATTGCACTAAAGTCACTGTGTTACCAGCTAACTCACCGGTATAAAAAGTGAAACCAGCTTTAGTTAGAACTTGTGGATTTTGCATTGTTTCACGCAAAATTTTAACTTCTGGCTCCATAGCGCCAATAATACCAACATTCATAATTTTAAATTCCTCGAATTAGATGTTTAGATTATACGTGAAGTTAGCGATAAAAAACAAAAAATGCGAGCCTATAAAGCTCGCATTTTATCGCTTAAGAAAACTTATATTTCAGCTAAAGCTGTGGAATGGGCTTTTGCCTGCGAAGGTGACAGTACTGCCGGTTTTGTAACTCGGTTGCGGGTAGGGCGAATACTTGCCGTCGCAGGTTTACCAAGTTTAAACATAATCGCATCACGCACTTCTGATGGACGATAACCTGACTTCACTTTCATACGGATATGTGGGATGCCAGCAGCTTCTAATGCACCATTAACAAACCAATCACGTTGTGCTTTATGGCCATCTTTGTTGGCGTTATTAACTAAATCAACGGCTGCCACAATGGTCATTTTTTCTTTGTCGATTAATACATAATCAAGCTGTTTGTTTTTGGCTTTTGCGATTGCTGCGCGCTTCGCTTTGGGAGATAAACCTTTTTTACAATCAATGACATCGATTAACTTCACGCGGCTAACAATTTTATACTGGTCGCCTACAGCACGCTCTAAAAGATTAAGGAAAGAACTTTCAACTTGCGTAAAAACACTGCTTTTACGCGTGAATGGGTAAGGATTTCCGCCATCGTCGGTAAACTTTGACGCAACAACAGATGCCCCAACTACTAATACTAAAATTGATAATAAAGCGAATTCCATACGGTAACTCCACAACAACAAATTGACACTGTAATTTTAATAGCAATTTACGTGCCCAATTTTTGTGGAGTTACACTTTATTTAAGGCTGGTATCCGTCGTCAATTCCTTTAACGGCAATCGCCACGGCATCATGGGCATGCAGTGATTCATAATGGTTTATTTGCAACCAGTAATCAGCGTATTGAGCTTCTTCTAAGATGGCTTTGATTTTACGCGCCGCGTCTTCGCAGAACATTAAGTTCTGGCCATTTAAACGCGCAAATTCTTGCTCATCTTCGCGCTTAACCGCGGCTTGAACTGGGGTTTTCAGCTCATTTTCTAGTGTGTTGATCAAACTTAAAATATCAAATTCGCTGATATTACTATCAAGCTTAACTTTTACATTGGCGATAGAGCGTTGTGAGTGGGGAGTCGCAACAATGCCGTCAGTACTACCAAGCCAGTTGAGTACTTGTTCATGGTTTAGTGCTTGGCCATTAAACTGTTCAGCAAACGCTTGTTGAATAAGCTGACGTGCTAATGCAGCAGAGCAAGGGCAAGTCGATGAATAAGTTACATCAAGGCTTAATTCAAAACTCAGTACGCCGCGGTCAATTTTTGCCTCTATGGTTAAAGGGTAACTTTTCCAGCCCGCCTTACCACTTAAAAGCGACTTTCTGCGCAGCGGCAACTCAAATTTAAACTCTATTTTAGCTTGATCAGATAGCCCTTCATGGCTGGAAATAAAGCTGTCTAGCGCTTGGGCAATCGTTTGTGGGTTAACATGTTGCTCGGTTGATAAAGTATCAAGGGCTAAAAACAACCGTGACATATGAATGCCTTTGGCGTCTTCTTTATGTAGGTTTACAAAAGCACGGGCTTTAGCGTTGACATGAATAGGCGCAAGATCACGAGATTCGAATATAAAAGGCAGTTCAATATCAGCCATACCAACCCAGTCTAATTTACCTGTTTGTAAGGCGGGAGCCGTATCTGCTATATCGGGCATGTTGCTTTGCATGAAAAATCTCGTAATTGACAATTGTAAAGCGCGGTATTTTACACGAAATAATTCAAAAATACGTGGTAGATGAAAATTTTCTGTTTTCGTCGCGGAACATGAAAATAGTTAATGCAAAAATGCTAAAATTATAGCACTAGTGGTTTTTTTGTAGCTGTGTAGTCAGCTGATTTTTTATATACTTAAATGTATAGTTAAGAGACAGATTTATATATGATCGATTCCTCTTTGAGTCCGTGGGCTCGAATACTTTCTAGTTTAATTACTCGATTCGGTGAATTCAAAACCGCAACTATTTGTTATGCATTACTATTAGTGCTGGCATTAATATTATCATGTATGTTTTATTATGTAGCAGTAGGCGAGGTAACACTCGTTGATGTACTTGCCGTGATGTTTTTTACAGCCGTAGTCTCGCCTATAATTATCAGTGTGTTGATCAATTCAATACGTCAGCTAGATGCTTCCTACGCGTATTTGGACAGTGCCACCAAGCAAGAAAAGTTATTAAACCAAACATTAAAAGATAATATTAATCGCCTTAATGTTGAAATCGATGAACGTAAAATGGCCTTTCATGCCAAACATCGAGCAATTGAAGAACTCAGGCGAGAAATTGTCGAGCGTAAGAAAACCCAACAAGAACTTGCGCAACAAGGCATGTTACTGCGTTCAATTGTCGATTCATCACCTGATTTATTCTATTACCGCGATAATAATGGGGTGTTTGCCGGTTGTAATAAAATGTTTGAAGAAGTTATCGGTAAGCCAAGTAGTGAGTTAATCGGCAAAACTGCAGAGGAAATTTACCCAACGCAATACTTACCAGAAGTTTTATTAACTGATAACAAAGTCGAAAAAACTCACGCAGCATTAACGCTTGATGTTGAATACCCTGTGGGTAATGAAAACCGTTGGTTTGAAATGCGTAAACTGCCGTTTATTAATGATGACGGCGACTACATTGGTTTATTAGCGTTTGGTCGTGATATTACGAGTCGTAAAGAAGCAGCCCAAGCACTTGAAACGGCTTATAAAGATAAAGGGAAATTTATTGCCACCCTAAGCCATGAATTACGCACGCCACTTAATGGCATTGTTGGTTTAACCCGAATGCTGCTTGACACCGATCTTGATAAGCAGCAACGCAGCTGGTGTAACACGGTATTTTCAAGTGCCGAAACATTAGGCAATATATTTAACGATATTATCGACCTAGATAAAATTGACCGTGAACAACTTGATATCGTCACTGATTCTATCAATGTATCTGACTTTATAAATGATGTAGTTAACTTTGCCGGATTGATTGCTGAACAAAAAGGCTTAGAGTTTGAAATTAAACGCAAAGGTATGTTGGATATTTACGCACAATTAGATCCAACACGATTACGCCAAGTGGTATGGAATTTAATTAATAATGCCGTGAAATTTACCCAGCAAGGTAAAGTGCAATTAGCGTGTGCTCGAGAAAATCGAGCGGATGGTACATGGTTGGTTATGAAAGTCACCGACACCGGACAGGGCATTCCGCAACAGCAGTTGCATCGTATTTTTGATATGTATTATAAAGCTCCAGATTTAAACGGCACTAACGCGATTGGATCAGGCATTGGTTTAGCGGTGACTAAAGCGCTGGTCACTGCCATGCAAGGACAATTACATGTCAGCAGTACCGAAGGGGAAGGCAGTTGTTTTGTGGTGGAAATACCATTGTCGCTTTGTATTGCACCTGCTGAGCACAGTTACGTTGGCCGTAGTTTAAATATTTTACTGGTTGAAGATGTGCCGCTGAATGCTGAAATCGCCACTAACTTACTTGAACAACGTGGCCATGAAGTTATCTGGGCTGAAACAGGTGAAGATGCGCTGTCGTTTGTTGAAACTGAAGATGATCTTGATCTTGTGTTACTTGATATGCAACTACCCGATATAAATGGTGACGAAGTCGCTCGTCAGATCCGCGCCGATAGTCATTTCGACAAGTTACCTATTGTCGCACTGACGGCCAATGTGCGCAGCGCTGAAGAAGAGCTGCAAGGGATCTCAATCCAAGGCGCTTTAGCTAAGCCAATTAATACCACTAAGCTTGATAAAATGTTGGCAGAACTATTTGATATTAAACAGCAACAACAATGTGATGAGGCACGTTTGACGGTCAGTAAAGAAGCCAGTGCTAATATCAATATTGATTTATTGGATGTTGAAACCATAGAAGACTTTGTTAATTCTATGGGCATAGTCATATTTAAACGCAGTAGCAGTTTATTTGCAAAGCTCAATCCGCAGTATCAACAAGAGTTAGCAACGTCATTAGCAGTTGGTGACCGTGAAGAGTATAAGTCTGTTGCACATAAGCTTAAAGGCGCAGCAGGATCTGTTGGCTTAAATGATGTGCAATTACATGCTAAAAAGATGGAACACGGGGCGATAGATGAAAGTGACGAAGAATTACAAAGCTGGCTAACAATATTGGCAGATAAAATAAATGAAGGGCAACAGGCCCTTCATTTATTCTTACAACAGTTAGAACGTTAATGCTGCGGGTATTTGATAAAAAATATATTAACTATCAATTTTACCAATGAAACGATAACCTTCACCATGGATGGTGCTGATCAGCTCAGATGTGCTGTTATCACTTTCAAAATGCTTTCTGATACGACGGATCGTTACGTCAACTGTACGGTCATTTGCACGAAGTTCACGACCAGTCATATGCTTGATTAATTGCTCACGGCTAAAAATACGGCCCGGAGAGTCAAGCATTAAACGTAGCGCTCTGTATTCACCTTTAGGTAAGCGTTTAGCGTCACCATTTGGTGATGTTAAACAGCGGCTATTTTCGTCAAGTTCCCAGCCATTGAATGTGATCACACCATTTGTTTCAAGGCTTGATTCTTCACCGCCAAGAGCAGTACGAGAAAGCAAGTTACGAGCACGAATAGTTAATTCACGAGGATTGAACGGTTTAGTAATATAATCGTCCGCACCAATTTCAAGGCCTAAAATACGGTCTACATCATTATCACGACCGGTTAGGAAAATAAGTCCAACGTTACGCTTTTGACGTAATTCACGCGCTAAAATTAGCCCGTTTTTGCCTGGCAGGTTGATGTCCATAACTACAAGGTTCACATCATCATTATTTGTAAGCTTGTCATGCATGTCATCGCCATCAATGGCTTCAATAACTTTGTAACCTTCAGCTTCAAATAAACTAACGAGGTTTAGTCGAGTTACGTCTTCATCCTCTACAATCAGAATGACTGGCGTTTGCATTATTAATTAACCTTTTTCGGAATATTTTATTTACAATTAATTCGGTATTGTATTATAAAACCGAATACTAGTGATTATAGGAGTATATCCAATTGTTAACAAGTAAAATCAATTCGGATGAAATTTAGAAACAGCTAATAACCGAGATTGCACTTTAAAATTACTGCGCAACAACTGCTGTCTATTGATATACAGTCGGATTTTATTCCCTTCTTGGACCAAAGAAACAATGCCACCTTTTTCTAAAAAATTAATACTCTCACCAACTGTTAAGGTATTTAATGAAATGGTATCGATCCAAAGTGGAATTATATCATCTTCCATTGTTTCATCAATGTATGTGATATCACAAAAGCGAGAAAGTTCAGAAATTTGCTGATTTTTACCAATTAATACAGTTTCAATCGGTATATTGTTAATTTCAAGGCTCGAATTATTCTTTAGTAACTCACCAACGCCATGTTCAATGTTATAAAAACAAAAATTCACGGCCTGATTATTGTTAACTTGAGGGAACTCGATGAACTTTGCAATCTGAAATAAAAATGCTGACTTAACTTGCTCTGGTGATTTAGCCTGTAAAAATGCGGGAAAAACGATCATCAGAGTTAAAAACAAACCGCTTAGTTTCATATTTCATTTGCCTCAGTCAACGGCAAGGTAATAATAAAACGGGTTCCTTTTGAGCTTTGATCATCAAAATAAACACTGCCGCCTAAGGCTTGTGTGACTAAATTGTAAACTAAATGCATACCTAAGCCACTGCCTCCTTCGCCACGTTTAGTGGTAACAAAGGGATCAAAAATACGTTTCTTAATACTTTTATCAACGCCAATACCATTATCATAGTAGTTAATGAGCAGACTACTCTCGTTACGTTCAACAGTGATTTCGATTTCATTATTTTGATTATCTCGAAAGCCATGAATTACAGAATTACTCAATAATTGCTGTAGGACTTGTTGTAGCGGACCTACTTTAGTTTCGAACATCAATTGCGATGAACAGTGAATAACGACTTTGGGAGCTTTTTCTAGTAAATCAGTGCGCATAGAAAGCATTACATTGCTGATCAGATCATGCATATTAACCAGCGAATTGAGCTCACCATCTTGGTTAACGGCTACTTTTTTAAAGCTGGAAACCAGCTCAGCTGCGCGATTTAAATTTCGATAGATAAGGTCTAAATTTTCTATGCCATTATCGATAAAGCGTTTCAATTGACTTGAGGTTAAGGTTTTTTGCTCGAACCCTTGGCTTATTTCTGCCAGTTTATCTCGCAGTAGGGTAGAGCCAGTGATCCCCAAACCAATTGGGGTATTTACCTCATGGGCAACACCGGCAACCATTTGCCCTAAAGAGGCCATTTTTTCACTTTCAACAATTTGGTTTTGGTATTGATGCATTCGTTCCAGAGTCGTTAGTAACTCTTGATTGGCCTCCCTGAGCGCGATGGTACGTTGATTTACTTTTTCTTCTAAGCTTTGGTTTAGCTGTTTAATTTCTTGCTTATCATTTTTATGTCGTTCGATTTGGTTTTGAGTACGAGTTAGCATGATGTTTAAGCTATTCGAAAGCATATTTATTTCGGTGATATTTGTTTTTGCGGCTCGGGCGTTGTAATTATGATTTTTCGAGACATCTTGCAGTAATCTACTTAATTGGTCGATTGGATCGGCAATGCGTTTTTGAATGCGCCTTGCCACAAAGTAAACCAGTACTAAAACGAATAACGTTAAAAGAATATCGATGAGAATTTTTTTGTTTATATAGTCGTTAAGGCGCTCTAAGCCACCACGAATATACACATACCCTTTAATATTGCCTTCGTACATGATTGGCTTGATTAATTCTATAGAGTCTTCTGTGATCTTAGGCTGCTTTAGTTGTTCAATGCTATCAACTCGAAGTGGTACTGGTGGCGTTTTTCGTGCATTGAAACTAGTAAAAAATACCGCTTTATTTGATATTTCATCGATTGTGTAGATATGTATATTTTTAATAAGTGGAATTTTTTCAAAAGATTTAAGGCGTTGCTCTTCGGTTTTTCTATCATCAAACAGTACACTTACTTGTGCATTAAAGGCGATAATTTCAGCCAAGATATTGAGCTTGTTGACGATCAATAGTTTTTGTTCTTTGACATCAAGATAAGTAGATATAGAAATAGATAATGATAAACACAAGGCTGTAACAAGCATAACTGCGCTGATCAGAGCTTTACGAATACTTGTTTGCGATGTTGATTTAGGCATTATTGTGATGAAGGCCGAATTATATAATTTTGATAGAATTACCGTAAGTCTAGCAAAGACCTATCAAAGTAACTAAAAAATATCCTAAGTTTGTTGAAAAGCTGCCTATTTTATTTTTTGGCAGCTTTATTGAAGTGTTACAGTATCGAAGTGGGGTCGCAGTTAGCTGCTATATACCGAAAACTTATTGGTTTTATGAACTGTTTGGTAAGTGCCAAACTGGGCCTCTAAAATAGGTGGGTATTTTAAGAAACAGTTTGCAACAATCGTTAATTTACCTTGTTTGGTTAAGTGCTGTTTAGCGCCACTTAAAAATTGTTCTGCCACAGTATAATCAGTAGCAATACCAGTATGAAACGGTGGATTTGAAATAATGAGTTCAAACTTGCCAGTTACATTTGCTAATCCATCACTTAGTAAAGCGCTACCGTTTACACCGTTAAGCGCTAATGTTTGTTCGGTTGCATAAGCGGCAAGGGCACTTACATCTGTACAGGTAAAGCTCAGTACTGGATTTTTCAAGCCTAAGAAGGTTGCAATTAAGCCTGCGCCACAGCCAAAATCGAGTACCTTCCCCGATTTAATTGTTGGTGCATTTTCAAGTAGTATTTTAGTACCGCCATCAAGTTCACCATGGTTAAATACCCCTGGTATGCTAATCGCGTTAAAACTTATGCCTGCCACATCTACATTAAATTGTTTGTGGTAACGAGTGATCACAAACTCAGCTAAGCTAGCTATTTCTGTAAATAAATACAAAGCACAATGGCGGGCACTGTCAATTTTATTACTGTATTCGCAGTGACTACTAAATTGCTTTTCAATTGATTTTACGCCGCTTTTATTTTCACCGACCACCAATAATTCTGCATCTGGATTAATAACTGCACGGATATTATCTAGCGTCATTAGCGCTTCAGGCTTGGCTTTAGGATAATAATAGATAACTAAATCAAAATGTTTTGCAGTTATTTCGTGGCTTACGCAAACATCAATACCTTTGATGTTTTTTGCAAATTCACCATTAGCATGGTTGTAGCTAAAAGCGCTAATTTTGCTGTTTGGATTTAGCTGTTGCAACTGTGACAAAAAGCCATCTTGGACAAAATTAACCACCAAAATAGAGTCTGCCTTGAGGTTTTCGCTATTACGAAGTAACAGTGAACTAGGGTTGGTTAATGCGCTCATAAATGGCTTTGCCTTTGATTAATTAATTTAATTAGCTAATGCGTTCAAACATTAAATCCCAAACACCATGACCTAAACGGTGGCCACGTTGCTCAAACTTCGTCAATGGACGTAAAGCTGGACGTGGTACATAGTCATTTGTTTGTGATTGGTTTGTAAAGTGTTGTGCAGTTTGCATCACTTCAAGCATGTGCTCTGCGTAGTTTTCCCAATCAGTGGCCATATGGAATACACCACCAATTTTTAATTTACTACGTAGGCTTTCAACAAACGCAGCTTGTACAATACGACGCTTATGGTGACGTTTTTTATGCCATGGATCAGGGAAGAATAATTGCACTGTGGTAATGCTACCCTCGGCAATACAATCAGCAAATACTTCAACCGCATCATGTTCAAAAATACGTAAGTTGCTAATACCCGCTTCGTCGGCATCCATTAAACAGGCACCAACACCTGGGCGGTGAACTTCAATACCGATAAAGTTAAGATGTGGAGCATTCTTAGCCATTTCGACTAATGATTTACCCATACCAAAACCAATTTCTAAAACAACGTCGTTGTCATTGCCAAATACTTGCGCTAAATCAAGCATGCCATTTTGGTGCTCAAGGCCCATGGTTGGCCAGCATTTTTCAATTGCAGCAGCTTGTCCTTTGGTTAAACGACCTTCGCGTTTAACAAAGCTGCGAATTGTACGAATATATTTACCTTCTTGCTTTGCTTGCTCAAGGTTATCGTTACTTGAATCACTCATATATTTTGGCCTGATGAAAACAACATGTCTTAAAATGGTGGCGTATTATCCCTGACCAAGGGCTTGATCACAAGTACTTGACCTTTTTATTAACTGCAATAGACTGAGCGCCATCAAGGGTCGAGTATAAAAAGTAGTAATTTTGAAGTTAAACAACAGTGAAGCAAACTGGTTTTCTCAGCAAGTTGTCGATTGGTATCGCCTACATGGACGTAAAACTTTACCTTGGCAGCTAAATAAAACACCATACAAAGTCTGGGTATCGGAAGTAATGTTGCAACAAACTCAAGTTGTGACTGTTATTCCATATTTTGAAAAGTTTATGGCAAGTTTTCCAGATATTATTGCTTTAGCAAATGCTGATGAAGATCAGGTGCTGCATCATTGGACTGGGCTGGGTTATTACGCGCGTGCTCGTAACCTGCATAAAACCGCGAAAATAGTCCGCGATCAATACCATGGTGAATTTCCAACCACATTAGATGAAGTAGTCGCGCTGCCTGGCATTGGGCGTTCAACAGCTGGGGCGGTGCTATCACTGTCGCTTGGGCAACATCACCCAATATTAGATGGTAATGTAAAGCGGGTACTGGCGCGTTATTTTATGGTTGAAGGTTGGTATGGGGTTAAAAAAGTTGAAAACCAACTGTGGCAATTAACTGAGCAACTCACCCCAAAAGAAAACGTTACGGAGTTTAATCAAGCGATGATGGATTTAGGCGCAAGCCTTTGTTCGCGCAGTCAGTTTGATTGCCAAGCATGTCCGTTAAACTCGCGTTGCGGGGCATTTAACAACGATGCAGTAAAACAGTTTCCTCACTCAAAACCTAAAAAAACAGTGCCTAAAAAAGTGTGTCATCAACTAATTGTGCAATGTGATGAGCAAGTTTTGATGGAAAAAAGGCCTAACTCAGGAATATGGGGCGGATTATTTAGCTTTTTTGAGTTTGAGCAAAAAGCCCAGTTAGACGCATTTTTAGCTCAGCAAGGCCTTGCTGTTACAACCGATGCTATGGAACCTTTTAGCCATGTATTTTCGCATTTTGAATTAACAATTAATCCTCATGTATTAAAACTGAGTAACATACCAGATGTAATAAATGAGCGGCAGCTGGTATGGTACCCACTTGATCAGTCAATAGAGGTCGGTTTAGCCGCACCAACTAAAAAGCTAGTTAAACAAATTGCCACAATGGTTTACACTAGGGCTAAGTCTTAAACGAATATTAAGTAGAGATCAATTATGGCACGTACAGTGTTTTGTCAGAAGTTACAAAAAGAAGCCGAAGGCTTAGGCTATCAGCTTTACCCTGGTGAATTGGGTGAAAAGATTTTTAATAATATTTCTAAAGAAGCATTTGCACAGTGGCAGCACAAGCAAACTATGCTGATCAATGAAAAGCATTTGAATATGATGGATCCTGAACATCGCACTTTTTTAGAGCAACAGATGATTGGCTTTTTATTTGAAGGTAAAGAGGTCGAAATCGAAGGCTATCGCCCGCCAGAAAAATGATTTTCTATAGCAAGAAAGGGCTTTTAAAGCCCTTTTTTATTGCTTAAATTAAATCGTATCATCTTGCTCTTGAGCATTACGTACTTGCTCTTTTAAATATTGCGCAACACGAGAATATTCAATTTCTAAATTATCGCGTAGTTCAATTAATTGATCACTGGTTAGGTCTTGCTCTTTACAATGACTTTCAAAATCAGTGGCAAGTTCCGCGACTTTTTCGGCGCCAATGGTTTTCGATATTGATTTTAATTGGTGACACGCGGAGATAATTTTTTCATTATCGGCGGTCATTACACCGGTATTAATTTCTTTAGTTAAAGTATGGCTTTGCTCTAAATACATTTTAAAGAAACGTAATTGCTTTGCTTCGTCATGGTTGATGTATTTGGCAAGCATCTCAAGGTTAATAGGTGTAGTCGGTTTATTTTGTGTAGCTGCGATAGGTCCTTGCTTACTTATATTACTCCAACTATTGAGCGTTGCCTCTAGGGTGTTTAATTCAACTGGTTTGGTAATAAAATCATTAATTCCAGCGTTTAAACAGCGCTCTTTTTCACCTTTTAGAGCATTCGCGGTTACGGCGATGATGTAAGGTTGGGCGTTGATGTCTTCAAGTTGTGCGGCTTCATCGCGGATTTTTTCAACCATGTCATAACCAGACATTTTAGGCATGTGTAAGTCGGTTAAAATTAATGGGTAATGACCGCTTTGCCACATTTTTAAGCCTTCTTCACCGTTCTCAGCAACCTCGACACCAAACCCTAGTAAATGCAATTGATCGGTGAGTACTTGCTGATTTAAAACATTGTCTTCAACGAGTAACACGAGTTTGTTCTCATCACGAGCTTGTTCAATATTTAAATAATTATTAAGGGTTTTAACCGGCTTAACTTGTCTTGGTGTGTGAAGCCCAGCTGCAACTAACAACGACATCATAAAGTTTGACTTACATAACGGCGCTGCGTTGAGATAAAAAATGTTTTGATGATTGATCGCGGTTTCATCTAACTTACTAAGTACCACGACCTGCTGGTTATTATCTTCAAGGGTATACAGTAAACGACGTAATAAGTAATTAATATTATCCATTGTATCAACACCATCAAGCACCCAAATAATACCGCGAATGTCTTGATGTTGTTCCACTTCTGCTACCGTTTGTACTGTAATTGTTTTAGCGCCCATAAATGATAAGTAACGATTTATGGTTTGCTTTCTGGTTTGGTGCTCAGTAACCAACACAACGCGATGATCTTTTAATGCATTTTTATGGGCGTATTTAATATTGTTTTCAGTACTAAATGGCAGCTCCACTACAAAATCACTACCAATCCCAACGTTACTAGTCACATTTATTGAGCCCAGCATTAGCTCAGTTAAACTTTTACAAATTGATAAACCTAGACCTGTGCCACCGTATTCTCGGGTAATAGAGCCTTCGGCTTGAATAAATGGATTAAATATTTCTCGAAGCTGGGCTTGGTTCATGCCTTTACCGTTATCACTTACCGTAAAACGCAAGGTGAAGTGATCCGCGGTATTTTGTGCGACTTCTACTGAAATACGCACATAGCCTATACGGTCGTCATTGCTGCTGGTAAATTTAATTGCATTACTGCATAAATTATAAAGTACTTGGCGAACACGTACCGTATCACCTATTAAGTTAATCGGGATATCAGGAGCTATGGCAAGTTCTAACTCTAATTGGCGTTTTTTAGCTACCGATGACAATACTCTGGCAACTTCCTCTATGGTATCTGACACTGAAAAAGGAATTGTATCTATATTGAGTTTACCGGCTTCAATTTTTGAGAAATCCAAAATATCATCCAAAATCCCCAATAATGAAAAGGCTGATTCACGAATTATAGTACTTAAGCGATGCTGAGCACCATTGAGCTCGGTTTGTCTCAATAAATCTATCGTGCCAATAACGCCATTCATTGGCGTGCGTATTTCATGACTCATAGTCGCTAAAAAAGTTGTTTTTGCTTCGCTTGCTTGTTCAGCTCTTTGGCTTGCTTTTTCAAGCGCTAAAGTACGGTTTTGTACTTCTGTTTCAAGGCTACTTTGCAGGTTCTGTAAATCTTGTTGGGCGATATCATTATTGCTGATTGCATTTTGTACTTGCAGCAATAGTTGGTTGATATTTTTTGCGACCACGGCAAGGCCAATATCGAGCTGTTCGTTAACTTGTGTATTGTAACTGTTAGATTTAGTGATGCTTTCTAATTCATGAGCAAGAATGTCACTGCTTTTACGGATCCGTGTATTAAGGTAGACGTTAAAAAACAAGGCAAGCAAAAATAAGCATACGGCAGCAAATCCAGCAATGGCTATTGCAAGTACTGTTGAATGTTGTGGTAACAAGGCTGCGGAATTGGATTTTTGTTTAATGATCAATTCACCAACGGGCTGATCATTTAACTTTAACTGATGATGGATAACACCTTGCTCGGTTAAATGCTGGTCAAGTTTATTAGCTTCAATTACAGGCTTATTACTAGCAAAGACTAATTGTGTTTGTGCAGTTGCTGTATACCTATATAAGTAGTAATCAAACTGTGTATTCAGTGCGACACTTAAATCGAGTAATTTGTTGGCATTATCTTGCCCTGGGCGCGTCAATGCGTTTACTAAAGGTGTATCTAGTTGCTCAGCTAATTGCGTTAAGCTTAGTGAGTTTTGCGCTACTTTAGTATTTTGCGTAGGGTAAAAAGAATAAGCAACTACAGCGAGTGCTGTTACGGTTAGGTTTATAATTATAAAAAGAGGCAATAAGCCTTTTACAGGAGAAGAAAATTTACTCTGCATTTATTATCCAACTTGTCTATTATCAACCGCAATCTAAACAGTCGCTTGTGTACTGGAAATCAATCCTATCATTTACCAGAAATAATTCACTACGTTTTTAGTACAGTTGTACACAAAGCAGTTAAAATACCTATCCGATAGATAAATTAAAGCGTTATTGTTGTAAAAAACAGCGTGCTTTACATTTATTAATCGCTTTGTTGAAAAACTGTGCAAACAGTTATAAAGAATAAAAAAAAAGTTGACTTGAAAGGGCAAAACCAGTTTAATACGCCGCACGCCCAGATAGCTCAGTCGGTAGAGCAGAGGATTGAAAATCCTCGTGTCCGTGGTTCGATTCCGCGTCTGGGCACCATTATTTAAGTAATGGTGTTTAAATCACATGATTAAAACATTATTACGCGTGCCTTAGCACACAGTTTAGTGTGCCGACTTAGCTCAGCTGGTAGAGCAACTGACTTGTAATCAGTAGGTCAACCGTTCGACTCGGTTAGTCGGCACCATTTATTTAGATAATTTGAATAGAGCAACTGACTTGTAATCAGTAATTCATTTAAGTTATCCGTTCGACTTGGTTAGTCGGCATCATTTATTTTAGATAATTTGAAAGAGCAACTGACTTGTAATCAGTAATTCATTTAAGTTATCCGTTCGACTCGGTTAGTCGGCACCATTTATTTAAATTAAATGTTTTAAAACATTTAATTAGCACTGTTTAAGTGCCTCGATAGCTCAGTCGGTAGAGCAGAGGATTGAAAATCCTCGTGTCCGTGGTTCGATTCCGCGTCGAGGCACCATTTATATCAAAGCCCAGTATTAGCTGGGCTTTTTTGTTTTTAGAGAAAATTAGCACAAGTAAAGCTTGCCATGTACTTGGTTGTATTTTCTAATCCTTACACCTTACACCTTACACCTTACACCTTACACCTTACACCTTACACCTTACACCTTACACTTTAATCCCATAAAACCTGCGCTTCATCGCTGTTTCACGTAAGCATGTGTAATGTTATGTAAAGTCAGTTGAGCTATTGCTGTGCTGGTGCTTGAATTACACTCATAAATAGAAGTAATTCAGGTTTTTATATGATTTGGCAATTTAAGCCGAGTTTAGTGGTGATGAGTGTGTTGCTGCTCAGTGCATGCAGCAATCAGCTCAACCGAACTGAACGAGCGCAAGATATCGCAAATACTCCACAGTTGTGGCAACAAGCTGCTACGTCTGCATTAAAGGTTGAAGATAACTGGCTGCAGCAATTAGAAAACCCACAAGTCTTTTTTCTTGTTGAACAGGCATTAGCAAATAACCAGCAAATTTTACAGTCTGGGTATGATGTTGCAATTAAACAGCAGCAATTAGTTGCCACTGGCGCGGCGTTGTGGCCGAGTTTAGATTTATCTGCACGTACTAATCGCAGCAAAGATAATCGCCCAGTTAGCTACAATAATGCCAGCTCGACAAATTTAACTCTCAGCTATGAAATTGATCTATGGGGCAAGTTATCTGATGCAGAGCGTCAAGCTAACCTTGAGTTCTTAGCGGAGCAAGCCAATTTTGAGCAAAGTAAGCAGCGTTTAGTTGGCGATGTCGTCAGTGGTTGGTTTAATGTGATCAGTGCGCAAAAGCTATTGGCACTGTATCAACAGCGTGAAAAAAACGCTGAGCAAAATTTGGCAATTATTGAATCGGGTTATCGCCAAGGTTTAAATGATGCGTTAGATGTGTATTTAACACGTAATGAATTAAATACTGAACGTTCGCGGATTGCAGGGCAAAAAGCGACATTAAACCAAGCTATTCGTACGCTTGAACGGCTAACTGGAGATTATCCAAAAGGGGCCTTAACTGTCGATGCTGAGCTGCCATTATTAGATAAACCCATTCCATTAGGTTTACCGTCAGAACTGATTACCCGCAAACCAAGTTTAATCGCCAGTTGGTATCAACTGTTAAGTAGCGATGCTAATTTAGCGTATGCCCATAAACAACGTTTTCCGAGCTTAGACTTATCCGCAACGTTAGGTGATAGCACTGACCGAGTAAGCGATTTGTTTTCTCCGTCGAGCCTTGCATGGTCGCTGGTTGGAAGTATTTCTATGCCACTGTTTGATGCCGGTAGACTAAAGGCAAACGAGGAAGCTGCGCGATTAGCGGTGCTCAGCCAAGAGCAAAATTATTTAGCGAGCTTGTACGATGCATTTAATGATGTTGAACAGGCTATTTCGCAAGAACAATCATTACTACAGCGCTACCAAGCAACGCTTAAAGCACAAGAAAATGCCATTGCAGCTGAGCAATTATCGTTTGAGCAGTATCAAAGTGGTTTAGTTACTTATACCACAGTATTAGATGCACAAGATCGCTCATTTGATGCGCAAAGCTCAGTTATTGAAATTAAAAACCAGCTAATTATCAACCGTATCAATCTTCATATTGCCCTTGGTGGCGATTTTTCACAGCCAACTAACGGATCAGCCGAGCAATAACAATGAACTTAAAAACCAGAAAAATACTTATCCCTGTTGTGGTGATTGCAGCAACCGCTGCTATCGTTATGTTTATTAAAGGTAATCCGCCACAAGCTAACCGCTTTGCAGCGCCACCTAAAGCACAAATTAGTGTGGCAGTGCAGCTACTAACACCGCAATCGTATCAAGTGATGATCGATAGTTTCGGCACCGTAAAACCGCGTACACAAAGTGGCTTAGTTGCCCAAGCATCGGGGCAAATTATCACTGTCAGTGAGCAGTTCCGCGAAGGGGGCTTTTTTGAAAAAGGTGATGTGTTACTTCAACTTGATGATAGGGATCACCGCGCTGAAGTCAAAGCCGCACAAGCAAATTTATTAACCGTGCAACAGGGCCTGCAAGAAGAGCAAGCGCGTGGTCGCCAAGCTTTAGTTGATTGGCAGCGTTTAGGTAATGGCGCTCAAGCGAGTAATTTAGTGCTGCGCGAACCACAATTAGCCGCAGCGCAAGCCCAGGTGCTTGCTGCTCAAGCGCAACTTGAAAAAGCCGAGCTTGATTTAGAACGCACGAAAATTATTGCCCCTTATGCCGGGCGTGTACTTAGTCGCAGCGTTGATTTAGGGCAAGTGGTGTCTAACAATACCCAGCTTGCGACGATTTATGCCATTGATAGTGTTGAAATTCGTCTACCGATAAAAAATAAAGACTTGCCATTTATTAGCTTACCGGAGCAATACCGTGATGGGCAAAAAAATGCATTCAGTTCAAAGGTGCATTTCACCTCAGATTTAGTTGGTAAGCAAAGCTGGCTTGGACAAATTTCCCGCACTGAAGGGGCGATTGATGAAAGCGCCCAACAACTTTATGTGGTGGCACAAATTAATGATCCATACAAAGCAACCTCGCAAAACCAATACCCGATCAAAATAGGGCAATATATTAAAGCGCAGATCAGTGGTAAACAGGTAGACGCTGTATTAGTTATTCCTAACAGCACCATTTATCAAGGTAGTTATGTGTATATTGTTGAGCAAGGCGTATTAAAACGTAAAGAGATCAGCGTAGCATGGCAAAATGCTACCCAAGCGATTATTGCCAGTGGTTTAACTGCTGGTGAACAGCTAGTACTCACACCGCTTGGCCAAGTTAGTTCGGGCACGCGAGTGAAAGTTATTGGCGAGCCTGCAACCTCAGCAGAGCCGATGAAAAAACAACGTCCGAGCCGTGAACAGCTCGAAGAAATAGCTAAAAAACAGGGTATTACTGTTGAGCAGTTAGTTGAAAAACGCCGCGCAGCAAGAGCGCAAGGAGATAAACCATGATCGCTTGGTTTACCAAAAATCATGTTGCAGCTAATTTATTGCTGATCAGCATTGTATTTGTGGGTTTATTTAGTTTAACCACGCAAATACCGCTGGAAGTATTTCCTTCCTTTGAAACCGATCGTATCAGCGTCAGCGTATCATTACGTGGCTCAACGCCTGAAGATGTGGAGCAAGGGGTGACTATTCGTATTGAAGAGTCAGTGCAAGATTTAGAAGGGATCAAACAGATCTCAAGTCGCTCTTCAGAAGGCTCTGCCTCGGTCAGCATTGAAGTTGAAAGCGGTTATGATCCACGGGAGTTATTAGCCGATATAAAAAGTCGGGTTGATGCGATCAATACCTTTCCAGTTGATGCCGAAAAGCCAGTTGTTGCCCTTGCAGAGCGTAAACGCGAAGTAATCGCTGTCACCGTTGCCAGCGATTATGGTGAAAAAGAAACCCGCGAATACGCCGAGCAAGTGCGAGATCAATTACTACGTTTACCGAGCGTGACGCAAGTTGAGTTAAGTGGTGTACGTGATTACGAGTTAGCCATTGAAGTAAGCCAAGATACTTTACGCCAATATAGTTTAAGTTTAAGTGATATTTCGCGAGCCATTTCCAACTCAAGCTCAGACATCTCAGCGGGGAATTTAAAAACCGAGGGCGGCGACGTACTCATTCGCTCTAAAGGCCAAGCTTACCGCAAAGACGAATTTGCCCAAGTTGTGATAAAACACCAAAGCGATGGCACCATTATTCGGCTGGGTGATATCGCTAAAATCAGTGATGACTTTGAAGAAACCCCAGTGCGGACACGCTTTAATGGTAAGCAAGCTGCGTTTATTGACGTATATCGAATTGGTCCACAAAGTGCTATCACCGTGGCGGATGAAGTTAAAGAATTCATTGAAAAGCAACAAGCTAATTTGCCAATGGGGTTTGAGCTAAGTTATTGGGACGATGATTCAGAGTTGGTTAAAAGCCGTATTGCCACACTCACCACTAATGCCCTGCAAGGCGGTATTTTAGTGTTGGCATTACTGACGTTATTTTTACGGCCGGCCATCGCATTTTGGGTGTTTATTGGTATTCCTGTGTCGTTTATGGGCGCTTTTATAGCGATGCCATTGTTTGGTGTAACACTGAACATTATGAGTTTATTTGGTTTTATTTTAGTACTGGGGATTGTTGTTGATGATGCCATTGTTACTGGCGAAAATGTTTACACTCATTTAAAAACCGCTGAATCCGGTGAACAAGCGGCTATTCGTGGTACCCAAGAAGTGGCAACGCCGGTAACGTTTGGGGTTTTAACCACGGTTGCGGCATTTTTACCGCTGGCATTTATTGAAGGCAGCCGCGGCGCGTTATTTGCGCAAATTCCGGTGGTGGTGATCCCCGTTTTATTATTCTCGTTAATTGAATCTAAGTTCGTGTTACCGGCGCATTTAAAATATATCAAATTACGTCATCAAAAAGGCGAGCCCTCAACGTTTGATAAATTTCAACAGCGTTTTGCTGATGGTTTTGAGCATGCAATTTTGAAATACTATCAGCCTATTTTGAATCTAGCTTTGCGGCATAAATTAGCCACGGTGAGTTTGTTTGTTGGTATTTTCTTGATCATTTTAACCATGATCACCAGCGGCTGGACTAAGTTTATTTTCTTTCCACGTATTCCAAGCGAAACGGTACGGGTTAACTTAACCTTGCCAACGGGGACACCGTTTGAAGTAACCAATAAGTATGTAATTGATATGTCAGATAAAGCACGTCAATTACAAGATAAGTACCGCGACCAAGAAAGCGGTGAAAGTGTTATTTTAAATATACTCGCCACCACAGGCGGGCGCGGTGGGGCGTCTAACTCTGGCAGTGTTCGTTTTGAAATTACGCCTGCTGAAAAGCGTGACTCTGATATTGGTTCGCGGGAGCTTGCCAGCGAATGGCGAGACTTAATTGGTATTATCCCAGGCGCTGAGAGCTTAACCTTTAGAGCCGAAATTGGCCGCAGTTCAGACCCTATTGATGTGCAACTTAACGCAACATCGTTAACAACCTTGCAAGAAGTGGCAGAGCATGTGAAAGCTCGCTTGGCGACTTACCCAACGGTATTTGATATTGCCGATAGCATGTCTGACGGTAAAGAAGAGTTACAAATCGAGCTGACAGAGCAAGCCCTTGCACTGGGGTTAAACCGTGTTGACGTGTCTCAACAAGTACGTAATTCATTTTTTGGTGCACAAGCGCAGCGCATTCAACGTGGCCGCGATGATGTGCGAGTGATGGTGCGTTTACCACTTGAAGAGCGCCGCTCAGTCGCTGATCTAAAAGATATTTTAATTAATTTACCTGACGGTGGCACTGTGCCTTTATCGCATGTTGCTAAGCTTGTGCCAGGGCAGAGTCCTTCATCGATTAATCGCATTGATCGCTACCGTACCTTGAATGTTACCGCTGATATAGAAAAAGAAAACACCAATATGACGGTGCTCCAAGCCGATTTAAAAATTTACCTCGATGAGCTTGTGCAGCAATACCCAGGTGTTAGTCACTCACTCGAAGGTGAAGCTAAAGAGCAACGAGAGTCATTTGGTTCACTCGCGTGGGCATTGGTATTTGTGTTTTTTATCATTTATGGCTTATTGGCGATCCCGTTTAAATCTTACTTACAACCCTTAATCGTTATGAGTGTGATCCCATTTGGCATGATAGGTGCCGTGGTAGGACACTGGATTATGGGAATGGAATTAACCATTATGAGCCTGCTTGGGATGTTGGCCCTGATCGGTGTTGTGGTGAATGACTCACTCGTATTAGTTGATTTTATTAATAAAAAACGCAGTGAAGGCGGCGAGTTACTGGATGCGATCAAAATGGCTGGCGCATCTCGTTTTCGCCCCGTGATGCTAACCAGTTTAACCACCTTTATTGGCTTAATGCCACTGCTGTTTGAAAAGGCAACACAAGCGCAATTTTTGATCCCCATGGCGGTGAGCCTTGGTTTTGGGATTATTTTTGCAACTTTTATCACCTTGTTGTTGGTGCCCGTTAATTACTTATTGATGGAGCGAGTGCAAGGTTGGTTTAAATAAATAATAAATACCCACAGCTTTTGAGCTGTGGGTATTACTACGAAAATTTCTCAAACTATTTTTTCACGCTGAGGTAAACTAACCGCAAAGTAGTTAAATTCAAAGGCTTCAATATGATTGAATACCCGATTGATCAACTCCCGCAGCTTATCGATGAGCTTCTGCAATGTGATACCACAGAACGTAAAAACAAGCTGTTAGCCGACGCTAAAGAAATTCTCTCAACTGAACATTTATCATTATTGTTTGAAGCCTTGCCAAAAGAGCAACGTTTAGATATTTGGCAGCTGCTAGATGAAGATACCCAACACGAAATATTTATTAATTTAGGCGCGGATAGTTGTCGTTGGTTACTACAGTCACTGGACGAAGCTGATGGCTTTAAACTACTCGATGAAGTGAGTGTTGAAGAGTTACTAGAACTCGAAGAGATCATTCCTGAGCGTTTTGTTGAATATGCTCGCCGTCAGTTAGATGAAGTACAAACTAAGCAGTACCAACTAGCACAGCAATATAACCCGGAGCAATTAGGTCACTGGCTTGATTTTGATGCCATTAAAGTATCGGAAAAGCTAACCGTTGCGGGCGCTCGTAAAATCCTGCAAAAAGGTTTACCTCAGTATACTGAAGTGATTTATTTAGTAAGTCGTAAAGGCACCTTGATTGGTGAAGTGCCGGTTAATGCATTATTTAAAGCTCAGGATTCAGATACTTTATTAAGTTTTGCCGAGCACGATATCGCCTCATTGCACGCCGATGATGACTTATACGAAGCGGCTGAAGTGGTGATCCACAGCGAAAGAATGGCGATGCCAGTAGTGAATGTAGATAACAAACTACTTGGCCGCTTAAAAGTCACCTCAGCCTACAAATTACGTCAAGAAGTAACCGATGAAGCTGCAGCTAAAGCGGGTGGTTTACGAGAGGATGAAGACTTATTTGCCAGCGTTCGCAAAAGTGCGAAAAACCGCGGAATTTGGTTAGGTATTAATTTAGCAACCGCTTTTTTAGCATCCTGGTTTATTGGTTTGTTTGGCGCCACGATTGAACAAGTTGTTGCACTTGCGGTATTAATGCCGGTGGTGGCTTCAATGGGCGGCATTGCTGGTAGTCAAACACTTACCGTTATCGTGCGCGGTTTAGCGCTTGGTCAGGTAACTGATTCAAACCGCAAAGCGTTACTTAAAAAAGAGCTCAGGGTTGGTGCGGTAAATGGCTGTGTATGGGCTATGGTTATAGGTGTACTTACCTATGTGTGGTTTAGTGATGTGATGCTCAGTATTACTATCACAGTGGCTATTTTGCTCAATCTGATTGCTGCGTCTTTATCTGGCGTGGTGATCCCGTCGATTTTAGATAAAATGAAAATCGATCCTGCGTTATCAGGCTCAGTAATTTTAACAACGGTGACCGACATCGTTGGCTTTGTGACTTTCTTAGGGTTAGGTAGTTTATTACTACTTTAGTGTGCGAAGTATGACAATTTCCACTGGCACTTGATTGATTTCAGTTTTATTTCTGTTATGTGAATCTTTAGTGAAGAACTGGTTGGCGCATATCATCTGGTTCTTTTTTATCATAAAGTACAGCTCTCGTAGTAGCGAGTTACATAATTAAAAAGGAAATACTCAATGTCAAAGAAACCAGCTAAAGCAATCAGTAAAGAAGTAAAATCGATTAAAAAAGAAATCAGTGCTCGTAAAGATAAAGTCGCAAAACAAAAAGCTAAAATAGGTAAGCTTAAAAAAGCGCTGAAAAAAGCAGCTTAATCTAAAATACTGCTGTGTGACCAGTTATTCAGCGTCATCAGTGATGGTATATAGATATACCTTTCAAATGCTTAGGCAATTATAATTTTTTTGTAATTGCCAAGTCTGTTTATTACCTCTATTTTTAGCACGTTATAATTTGCTGTTGCGTAATACTTGTTAATATTTTTATGCAAATATGTTTTAATCTATGTTCGTCTTGACTGCATTAAGCGTTTACTTAGACCTTATGATAAAAACTTTTTGTGTACTCACTATTTTAGTGTGGATTTTTCCTGCCAGCATGTATGCATCTGAACACTTTAGTGATCACGAGCAGTTTTGCCAGCAGCAACCAGATAAAAAATGTTTAACGTATATTAATGAACATATAGCGTCTTCGGATCTAAATTCAACACACTGGTATAAGGCTAACTCTTATTTATTTGATTATTACTATGATAAAAATGACTTTGAAGCCTTGAAAGCCATAGTTGAGCCATTTGCAGATCGAGATGATTTACCTAAAGTTTTTAAAGTTCAAACTTACTTCTATTACGCCAAAGCGTTACGTTATTATAATGATGACGAGCGTGCAAAAATATACGCAACCAAGGCTTTTGACGATATACAACAAATGTATGAATCGTTTTCTGATCCAATGCGGATGCTAGAGTTGGCTAATTTACAGTATGTTTTTGGTAATAAAGAAACCGCTTTTCAAATGCTGCTAAAAACAGAGCGAAAATTTGGTAAAAGTAAAGATCCCATTTTTAACTTTGAATTACATTCAAACAAAGCAAATACCTATCATGGTTTTGGTGATCTAGAAAATGCCAAAAAGAGTAGAAAGCAAGCTCTCGACTGGATTTATCCAACCCAACATCAAAATAAAATTATTGTTGCGCAAGGCAATTTAGCACGCACTTATCAGCTGCTCGCAGAGTATGATCTTGCTATTAAGTACTATGTTGACTCGTTAAGTTATATGGTTGATGGCAGCGATGATATTACTAAAGCTGCGCATACATTAAGGCTGGCAGAAATATGCTGGCAAGCAAAAGATAATCAGCAGGCCATTAAGTGGTTTAAAGCGGTTAAAGAGAGTGATTTAAATCGTTATCATAAAAAGGTCTATGAACAATTGGCGACAGTTTTAGCGTTGTAACGATTGTAATAACTATGCACCCTCGGTAACTACGGCCCATATTTATACGGGCCGTAGTTATTTGTTTAATTAAAAGCTAAACGTTACATTCGCATAAATAAAACGGCCATCTAGGCTGTATGGTGTAAAAGAACTGTAGCTAAATATCTGATTAAAATCAGTATAGCCAATATTACTTACGGTATCTTGCGGGTATTGGTCAAACAAATTGTTAGCACCTAAAGCCAGTTTCCATTGCTCAGTTGGACGATACGCCACTTCTAAATCTGTGATCCATTTAGCAGTAATAACTTCATCACCCTCAGCGCTACTTGAGGTATCAACCACTTCACCATAGCGTGTTGCACGAAGCGTGGTTTGTACATTTTCATAATCCCACGTTGCTGACAAATTCCATTTATCCGCTGGAGTGCCTTTTTCAAAACGGGTGATTTCACGGCGCGCAAAATACTCGTAGTCATCACCTAGGGCTTCAAGCTCAGGTGGATTTTCTTTTACATGGGTGACTTCAGTATCGTTAAAGTTAACTGCGGCGCTTAAGCGTAAATCACCATAGTGTTCTAAACCTAATGAATAGGTAGCAACAATATCAACACCTTGAGTGCGAGAATCGATAGCATTGGTAAAGTAGCGCACACTTTGGGTATTAAGTTCACCGGCTTGGACTAAAATAGCTTCGACCTCCGGCCCTTGCAGATTTTCTGATAACACAATGCGATCATCAATATCAATGCGGTATGCATCTAACGTTAAGCTAAAGTTACCTTCTGTGAAGATAAAACCGGCAGTCATGTTTACAGACTGTTCAGCATCAAGTTTACGAGCCCCTAATGCTTGTGCCGCAGGTTCATCAACAGGGAATAAGCCTACTTCACTTGGAACGCCGTTTTCAAATACCGTGCTGACTGATTTATAAGCGGTTTGAGCAAGCGAGGGTGCTCTAAAACCACTGCTGATAGCACCGCGTAGTGACAGAGAGTCATTAATACTATAGCGACTAGCAAGTTTTGCAGTAAAAGTGCTGCCAAAGTCGCTATAGTCTTCAAATCGACCCGCAAGTACGGCGTTCCAATCTTCGGTTAAGTAAGTATCAAATTCAGCAAATAGGGCAATATTATGGCGGCTTTGATCGGTAGCACTATCCGGTGAAAAACCAGCTAAAACTTGAGCGCCACCGGCAGCAACAGGCTCGCCTTGTGCGTCAAGTACCGTTATGTACGATGCTTGCTCACCGGCTTTAATTTGATAACTTTCATGGCGATACTCAGCGCCAATAGTTACAAATACATCGTCGGGTAGACCAAAGTCAAAAGAGTTACTCGCATCCATATTGACTAAGTATTGCTCGTAAACGAGTGAACCGTTATCAAACTCAGTAGGGCTATCTAAACCCATAGAGGTGTTTAAGCTATTACTAACACCTAAAGCAAAGTCATTAAGACCATAGTTAGTGCTGATATCCCATGTCCAATCATTGCTTTCACCATTGAGGCCAATAGCAAACGAGTAGTCATCTACATCGGTGTCTATTTGCGGTAAAAAGCCATCAGGGTAAACCTCGGTTAAATTACGCGAATCTTTCGCACGACGATAAAACCCGCCTGAGTTACCTTTACGATTTGAGTAACTGGCGAAAGAGTAAAGTGATAAGTCATCACTAAAGTCGTAGCCAAGATTATAAAATAGCGCGATATCTTCAACATCGGCTTTACCAAAGCGATGATTATAACGATCAAACGTCAGCTCTTTTGGATCAAGCGCACCGTTTTCATCACGACTATACTGTTCTCGCTCATCAATACCTGAGCGGTTTGTTGGCTCGTTGTTACGGGTTTCAATTGAGATATTGATAAAGCCATTGTCGGCAAATGAAAAGCCTGCATTGGCACTTGCAGTACGGGAAATACCGTCGCTAACGCGGCGGTCATCACCTTTAACAAAACCAAGCTTACCTTGCGAGTCGATGATTGTTTCTTTTAACTGTGCAGAGCCTGCCATTTGCGAATCATATTGACCATAGGTGTAGCTTACACTACCGCCTTCATCGGCATCTTTGAGCACAATATTGATCACCCCAGCAATGGCATCTGAGCCATATTGAGCAGCTGCACCATCGCGTAATACTTCGACGCGTTTAATCGCAGAGGTTGGAATATTATTTAAATCAACGGCCGTAGAGCCACGGCCAACGGTGCCGCCTAAATTCAATAAAGCGCCAGAGTGACGGCGTTTACCGTTAACGAGTACTAAGGTGTGATCGGGTGCTAGGCCACGTAATACCGCAGGCTTGGCATGATCAGTGCCATCAGCAAGGGTTGCACTTGGGTAGTTAAAGCTAGGTAATTGCGCTGCAAGCACTTGGCTTATTTCAAGCTGGCCTGTGGTGGCTAAGTCGCGGCTTGTTAATAAATCAACAGGAACTGTGCTTTCAGCGATACTGCGTAAACTGCGCCTGGTTCCGGTAACGGAAATAACTTCAATATCTTGTGCTGTTGTATCAGCTGTTTGCTCCACAGCGATTGCAGTCACTGAGGTAGCCAATGTACTTGCGATGGCAAGTTGCAAAGGTAGTTTGTTAAATAGTTTCATTGTTGATCCCGTGTTGTTGTCATACTTTTACGTAGTGTATAAAGCGTATTGGGAACAAACAAATAACATTAAAGTATAGTATATGTGTAACTAAAGGTATTTGTTAATATTGGTGGTTTCTTGTTAGTAAAGTGTTTGTTTATGCTTATGAGCTGACGCTGATTTTATTTCTGCCATCAGTTTTTGCTCTGTATAGCGCTGTATCGGCTGCGCATATAAGTGCTTCACAGGTACGATATTGATTATTAAATTCACAGGCAATACCTTGGCTAACACTAATCTTAACTTCTGGCGGTAAGCCAATATCTGTAAATGTCATGGCATTTATTTGTTGTTGAATATGTCTGGCAACAACGGTGGCACTGTCGCGATTGCAACGTGGCAGAATAACTGCGAATTCTTCACCGCCATATCTAGCAGCAAGACAATCCCTTGATGGTACACATTGTAAAATAACCTTGGCTATTTTTTGTAAGCACTTATCGCCTTTAATATGGCCGTAGGTATCATTAAATTTTTTAAAGTGATCAACATCAATTAATATACTACTCAATGGTTGGTGGCTTTGAATACTTTCTTGCCAGTATTGTTTTAATGATTCATCTAGCGTGAAGCGGTTAGCAAGTCCGGTTAAATGATCTGTAGATGCTTGTACTTTTAGTTTGTTATATATTGCTTTATGTATACTTAAATCATGTAATATACATACATACAGTTTTTGCGCAGACGCAATACTTGCTGGCATATTAGAAATTGATAAGTCGGCCTCAATTATATTGCCATCCGCTTTATTTATTTTTACTTCATTAGGACCAAAGTTAAGGCGAGTATCTTTTATATCTAACCAGTTTAGTAACGTATACATGTATTTATCACGGTCAGTTTGGTGTAAAAACTGTAGTAAGCTTTGCCCAATTAATGATTGTTGAGAGTCCCCCAAAAACTGTGCAGCCATTGGATTAACAAACTCAAACGTGCCTTGCTCATCGATAACAAAAATGCCTTCGGCGGTACCATTAAACAGTTCAATCAAGGCACCAAACTGTAAGTGAGAAAGACAGGCTGAAAGGGTTTTACCAATAGCAACTGATTGCTTATTTGCACTAAGTATTTGGTTATTGTTAGTTGTTTGCTTAGACACGTTTAATCCTTTACGCTTTGCTATACGTTTTTGGTGTCTATAAATTTACTTAAAAAAGTGCAAATAAACCTTCTGGTAACCTTCTGTTTTTAAGTTTTTGATTTTTATTGTTTTATTTTGAATTTACACAGGTTTTAACTAACCTGTGTAAAGTATTCGGGCGTTCTTAGCCTGCTTTAGTTAGGTTTTTTGTTATTCTCAACTTGCAGGTCGGCGCTTAAGCCTAACTCACGCAGATCAAACCTTGCTTGTTTTACTGTTGGCTCTTGCGTTAATTGTTGCACTAGTTGCTGAAGATTATCAGCGGCAGTTGTTACAACAACAATATCGCCTACGCGGTGTTTTAGCTGCAAGTCATAACGTGTTGCCAGGTTGGTAAAATAAGTTCTTCCCTATATAACGTTATTTAGTAATGAGTGGCGTTAAGGTGTTTTGTTTATAAAAAATTGCACAGGAATAAATCAGCCCTGTGCAATTTAAAAATCAATAATTAAGCGTTGTTAATTAAAGTTCTTTTTCATTCTTAATTTGAGGATCTGCGCTTTCATAGGCTTTGCCATTACATTCAACATTAAATATTAAACACGCTGTGCCTGGGTTTTCAGCGGTGTCAGTGATGGTGATTGCTTGGTGGTTATCGCTTAGTTTATGACTGAAGTCTTGAGCACAAGTGCCTACTTTGTCAGTGATTGTCGCCCCTGTGAAAAAAAAGCCTTGTTTAACTGTCAATGGATCTAACGTGTAAGTACCGGCGGTTTCGGTTCTTACCATACCGCCGCCAGTAACGTCTTTGCCATTTTTTTTGTAGCTAAAAATAGCCTCTTTTTTATCGTTAAGTTCAATATGTACTTGAAAGTCGACTTTTTCTAAGGTAATTGTCATGTTATTTCCTTTGTATTTAGGGTTATAGTGAAAAATTAGTAATACCTAAGTTAATTAGGCTTGTTTTGATTTCTGATATCTCGTTTTCTCTGTTTAAGCAGGTGTAAGCTTGAACTAGCGGATAAGTTATTTTTACGCTTTGGGTTGTGTTTACTTTTTCAGAAATGCTTTCAATAGTTTTTAAACAAAATTTAGCTCGCAGTTTATTCGTTGCAGCTAATTTTGCTTTAATTAAATTTATCCGTGTAAGTATTAAGCCATCCCTTATTTTCACTTGATTGGCTATGTGCAGTTTATAATTTTCATCATTCTCAAGTATCGTTAATAACTGTAGAGCTTTAAGCGGTGAATTTCTATCAATAAAATAGTGAATGAGGCTTGCTTGTGTATTTATGGTAAATGTATCTTCAAAACCTTGATTTTCAATAAAGTTAATAATTTCACTCACTCGTTCATTAATATTTTTATCACCTGAAAGCATCAATTGATACGCTAAAAAGCGATAGTAAGAAAGTTGAAATTTGTTGTTTTTTGGATCCTGTAATCGAGCGTTATTAATTGTAGTAGTGGCTTTCTGTGCTTTATTGTAGGCGCGTAGTTTACTAGGTAGGTAGCTCAAAAGGTAGCTTTGTTGCATATAATTATGGGCTAAGTCATTAAATAAACTAGCGTCATTTGGGTAGTTAATAAGCATATTATTTAATTCTTTCGATGCACTTTCTAACATAGTTAATGCGGCATTAAAATTACCTAAGTTCTCTTCATTTTTTGCTAACCAGCTTATGGTATCTGCTCTGTCTCTTAATAAATTTTTGTTATTGGGTTGCAGCTCAAGGGCTTTATTTTTGAGTGCGAGCGACTCTGTAAAGCGTTGTTTCGCGCCAGTGTAGTTAAATTGCTCTAAATACAATGAGCCCAATGAGTTATGTGAATATGACAGCTCCATAATCGTATTAAAATCATTCGGTGCTAATGAATACATTTTCTCGCTGTAGGCATGATATTTTTTTAATAATGGCTCGGCAGCAGCGTAATTACTTTTATCATAATGAAGCTGGCCGAGCCAAAAGGCATTGGCACCGGCAAGGGTTAATAGTTCTAGATTGTCTGGCTGTATTTTTAATAATGTTTCAAGGCGAGTGCGGGCGTTTTCAAAGGCGGTGAAAGCTTCGTCGGTTTTGCCGCGGGAATAGGCCACTTCCCCCATAGCCTCAAGAGTTTGTGCGTACTGAAAGCGGTTGTTAAATTCGGCTTTTTGGTCTGTAAAGCTAAAGAGAGAGTTGCCCTCATCAGCTTGATTAGTAAAATACTCCAGCGCTTTATTGCTAATACCATCGAGCAAATCCATACGTTTAACGCTACGCAGTTTATCGGCAAATTCACCCACCATAAAACCGAGTAGGCCCTCTGCTTCTAAGCGTTTTTGTTGGGCTATTTGCTCGGCATGGTAACTGCGCACGCTCATAAAGCTGGCTATAAAACTGAGTAAAATAAGCGCGACAGCGGTGGCTTGTAACACTGTTTTTTTGCGTTTTGCTCGGCTGTTTGATGCCTTTATTAAACTCAGCTCAGCAGATGAGAGGCTAAACATAGCGTTATTAGCTAGGCTTTGCGCTTCTTGTAACGGCTTGCCTTGGGCTAGTAAAAAGTCGGCATGTTTTTGCTCGTTTAACCAACGCTCGGTTGCGATTTGTAAGCGACTTTTAATGGCTAAACTTTGTTGATGTTCACTTACCCACGCTATCGCGCGTTGCCAGTGACGCAGTAGCGCCTCGTGGGCTAAACTAAAACAGGCTTGTTCATTTTTAAGATGTGATACAAATAAGCGATTGTCGACCATGGCCTGTACCAGCTGTGTTTGCGCTGGATTGTTAAGTTCATTCCAGCGAGCAGCTCTGCTAGTTAAAGTTTCGCCGTCTGCATTTAAGGTAATAAGTTTTGATAAAATAAAGTTCAGCTGAGCTTGTTGTTTGTCAGGTAACTGGCTAAAGACTTGTTCGGCTTTTTTACCGATCGCGCCTTCAATACCGCCCAAGGCTTGGTATTCAGATACCAGTAGTTCATCGTTTTCGCTGCGTTGAATGTAAAGCTGCTGCAAAGTGTATTGCAACATTGGCAGGGCATCGGGATTATTGGCGGTGTCGTTACAGAGCATTTCATCCAGTGGTGTTTGGTGCTCAGGGTCAAGCTGCCAGTTAAGCCCAGCGGCTAAGGCTGGTAAGCGGATCATTTGCTTTAATTCAGAGCGAGTTGGCGGCAGTAAGTCAAAATGGGCGCCATTGGCTTTACCAGCCATTAAACTTGGTTGATTGACCACTTGCGGGTAAAAGTCATTACGACAGGCGCTAAAAATAATCATGCAGCCGCTGGTAGCGAGTTGCTCAATAACCGTTAAAAAGTTGCTGCGCTCTTGCTCGCTAAATACCGGCGACGACAGTAATACTTCAAGGCGGTCGATAAATAAAAATAAATACGCTTTTATATGGGTTGTTTGGCTTTGCTTTAAAGCGGTTTGGCAACGCTCAATAACTTGCTCAGGCGCTGAGAGTAATAACTCACTGAGGGAGTCGGCACTGATATTCGTTAAAACTGGCGCATCGTTGATTTCTAAATCAAGCAAAGTAGAGGCTAGATCGAGTATTAACCGTTCTTTACTTACGTCTGCAAAGTCGAGCAAGCAGTAAGACTCAGCGCGAAAACCATCAAAGCCTGCTTCACTCATTAGTGCAGGTAATACACCAGCATTGACCAGTGATGACTTACCAGAGCCACTGGAGCCGAGCAATAAGCAAAATGCGCGGCCATAATTAATTTGCGCAGATACGCGTTGTAATAGTGTGTTTATTTGTTTGCTGCGGCCAAAAAACACCGCAGCTTCATTGGCGGAAAACGCGCTTAAGCCAACAAATGGCGAATCACCTTGCCACTTACTATGGCTGGCTTTTTGTTCGTCATCGAGAGGGAGCGCTATGTTGGCGATAACGCGGTAGCCGCGCTTGCGGATTGTCTCTATGTATTGCGGATCACTGGCTTTGTCGTCAAATGCTTTACGTAATTGCGTGATGACTTTGTGTAGGGGATTATCGCCCACTGCAACAGTGCGCCAACAGTGGTTAAGGATCTCTTCACTGCTAACTAACTCTCCTTGTTTTTCGCATAATAACAATAAAACATCCATCGCTTTGGGCTCAAGTTGTTTGACTTGCGTGCCTCGTCGTAAGCTATTGGTGGCAGGTGTTACTTGCCATTCACCGACAAAGAAAACAGGTTTACTCATGCAGGGCTCATCATTGTTATTGTTAAAATTGAGATTACTTCAACAGGTTTTTTTATCCTACTGCAAGCAATAAATTAATACAATATTCTGAGTTAAATGTTAAAAAGCTTCATTAAACAGTTACAGTACAAGCGGTGTCTTATTTACGTTACTTTATGTAAAGCTTGCTTGACTTTATTGTGAGCCTCAATAATACTTAGTCAAGTTTACTTGACTAAAAAGGCGAGAGCATGAAACAACAAACAGGATTAACATTCAAACAACGTAACAAACTAAACACAGTTTATTTAGCAAAGTGGACTCTGGCATGGGTTTTAACTTTGGCGCTTGCGTCATTCGGGCCATTGTTGCTGTGGGGCGAGCAGAATACGCTACTTAGTATAGTGGCAATTATGGTCAATGTTTGCGCAGGTATTATGATGATTATGGCAAATAAACGCCATTTAGCTGGCTTAGATGAATTGCAGCAACGGTTACATTTAAATGCGATGGCGATTACCTTAGGAGGGAGTTTAGTATTTGGTTTAGCATACTCGGTATTACAAACCAGCGGGGTAATTTCGTTTCGACAAGGGATTTCCCATTTAGTGATGTTTATGGGGATAACTTATTTAGTGTGTGTCGTAGTGATGAATAAACAACTTGGCGCTGAGGACGAAGAATGAAAAACCGCCTTAAAGTATTGCGCGCGGAGCATGACCTTACTCAGGCAAAATTAGCGGAGCTACTTGATGTATCAAGGCAAACGGTGAATGCTATCGAAAAAGGCAAGTTTGATCCTAGTTTGCCTTTAGCGTTTAAAGCTGCTCGGTTATTTAAATTAAAAATTGAAGATATTTTTCAAGATGAACAAGTATAAATTTGACTCTCTGTGCACTTAAAGTGCACAGAGAGTCGTGTTGTTTATGGGGTAACTAGTTGCGGTTTTTGTTTACTCATTTGCAATGCACTCAGTAACCACATAATAAATCCACCAGCAAATAATACTGCGGCGACATAGCCGGTTTGATTTGGTTGCGCGCCTTGTGCAATGGCTAAGCCGCCAACCCAAGGACCAATTGCATTGGCAGTATTGAATGCGCATTGTACAAGTGCGCCAATCATTGCGTGCCCATGGGGCGAGACATCCATCAACATAGTTTGGATAACGGTGCCAAGTCCGACACTAAAACCGATAAAAAATATAACCGCATAAAGTAACCAAATGTTATGGCTTGCCATGACATAAGTTGCAGCAAAAACGATTGCGCCGACAAGTGCTATACCGGTGGTTTTAAGGGGCGAATGATCTGCCGCCTTACCTAAAATATAGTTGCCCAGCGTACAACCAATACCGAACATAACCATCGCAATAGATATGGTGTAGGCTGGTGTGTGGGTGACCACTAAAATTGTATCGGCAATATAAGTATAAATGCAAAATACCCCGCCAAAGCCAACAATAATGATGCCTAAAATTGACCAAACCAGCTTGTTTTTCAGTACGCTTAACTCGCTTAATAACGACGAAGGGGCTGAATTTTTGGTGTTTGGTATGAACTTTACAATTAGAATTAACGCGACAAGTGCCAGCACTGCGGTGCCCGCTAAACAATAACGCCAGCTAAAATTTTGACCGACTAAAGTAACCATAGGCACGCCAACAATCGTTGCAATGGTAAGGCCCATAAATACTTTAGACATAAAGCTGGCGCGTTTATTGGCAGGTGCTATATCTGCAGCTAATAAAATGGCAACAGCAAAATAAGCGCCGTGGGGTAAGCCACTTAAAAAGCGAAATAATATAAGCTGCTCTAATGAATTAGCAAATGCGCTTAAGCCGTTAAATATAAACATCATCGACACAAATAATAGCAAAGCATTACGTTTGCGCATGTTTGCTGTGGTGATCATAAAAAACGGTGCACCGATCACTACGCCAATCGCATAGGCGCTAATGGTATAACCGCTTTGTGCTGGTGTTGAGGCAAATGTTTCGCTGAATAATGGCAGCATCGGCATCATCGAAAATTCCGATAACCCTAAAATAAAAGTACCCAGTGCAAGTACTAACAAAATAGCGGTAGTGCTTAGCGTATTGTTCACGACGCTAGGTTCAGGTGACATAGATAACCCTTGTAAAAAGACTGACGACAAAATATGAATGATTTATTTAATAAAAAGCAGGAAACTGCAATTTTGAAGAATGAATTAAACCGCAATTGTATGATAAAAATAAGTCAGCGTCTTGCACTAAAAGCAGTGTATTTAGGGCAGAAAATACAATTTTAGCTTACAGCGTTTTTGGCTGAATAGGAACGTTCTAATTTTCAATGACTTGATATGAACACTTTGGTTATTAAGCGATATGCTGATGAAAAATAAATTTGCAGTGGTCGTGGCTATTTTGTGTTTTTAGTGTTTTAACAGCCTTTTAAAGTTATAAGCGTGTTTAAGATAAGGGCAATAAACATCGAGTAAGGGCTTGGGGTGCGACAATTTGTCGCGTGTTCAGTGCTGTCGTCAAGTTATATACTTTGCTCATCTTAAACCTGTTGTAATTAAAGAATAAAATGAGCAACCACAATTCAGTTATCAATTCACGTTATGCACTTTCTCCGTTAGCACTTTGCATAGCGAGTTTAGTCTCTCCTTATGTACTTGCTGATGATTCAATTGAAGTGATTGAAGTTCAAGGCCAAAACGTTAACAGTCATGCAAATTTAGGTTCTGCTGAACAGCTTTTAACTGAGTTGGGGGTAGATTTTTCTGCGGCAGGTGGCGTCTCTAGTTTACCTATATTAAATGGCATGATGGGCGATAGAGTTAAAGTACTGGTCGATGGTGCAGATATTACCGCGGCCTGTGGCAATCAAATGAATCCGCCTTTGTCGTATATTTCAGCTAATCAGCTATCGTCTTATCAAGTGGTTGCAGGTATTTCGCCAGTAAGCGCTGGTGGCGATAACATTGCCGGCGTCATTGTAGTAAACACCATTGCCCCGCAATATGGTGAAAGTGATAAGTTAGCGTGGCATTCTGGTTATGTGTCGGCGCAGTATCGCAGTGTAAGCAATGCGCAAGCGGTAGGTGTTGGCGCACGACTTGCCAGTGACAGCTTTAGTTTAAATTATCAAGGTGCCTTTGAAGACGCTGATAGTTATGATGATGGTAACGGTGATTTAGTATTAGATACTCTATATCGTGTGCAAAATCATGCATTAACTGCAGCGCTACGAGATGAAAAACAACAGTTAGTGGTTAAATTAATGCATCAAAAAATACCGTTTCAGGGCTTTGCTAATCAATATATGGATATGACGGATAATACTAGTTATGGTTTAGTCACTCAGTATAAACGCCAGCTTGACAGCGGTGAGTTTCAAGCGCAAATAAACTTTAACGATGTAAAGCACGAAATGGGTTTTTTCAGCGCTGAAAAAACCGGCATGATGCCGATGAATACCGACGCACAAGATATCAGCTATCAACTTAATTGGCGTTTAAACCTTGATGCTGACACAGTATTACTGCTTGGCCAAGAATACTATGGTTACCGCATTGATGATTGGTGGCCTGCCCTTGAAGGCTCAATGATGATGGGGCCTAACGACTATGTAAATATTAATGACGGTGAACGCGACCGCTACACTGGTTTTGTTGAGCTGCAAAAGCAGCTAAATAACAACTGGTGGGTCTCTGCTGGTACGCGTATTGAATATGTGCAAACTAATGCAGGCGAAGTGCAGCCATATTCAGACATGACCATGGGCGATGGCATGAATGGCATGTCAGGTATGGGTAATATGCCAGCAATGAATATGACAGATCCAAACCAAGATGCGGCAAAAGAATTTAATGCCATGGATCGCGCGCGCAGTGACACGCTTGTGGATGCCAGCCTATTATTACGCTACCAAATTAGTAATGAAGATGAACTACAATTTGGCTTAGCACGTAAAAATCGCGCGCCTAATTTATATGAACGTTATAGCTGGGGTGTCAGCACCATGTCGACCAATATGATTGGTTGGTTTGGTGATGGTAATGGTTATATTGGTAACCCAGACTTAGCAGCCGAAACCGCGCATACCATCAGCACCAGTTACACTAAATCGGCAAAAGATGGTCAGTGGCAACTCACAGCCAATGCTTGGTATACCCAAGTAAATGATTATATTGATGTTACTGTTGTTGGCAGCACTAACCGTACTGATATGTCAGTAACACAACGTAATACCTTACAATTTACCAATTTAGACGCCACACTTTATGGTACTAAGCTTGAAGGTATTATCCGTGTTGTTGATAGTAAAAATGCAGGTACATGGGATCTAACAGCCGCGCTTACTAGCACCCGTGGCGAGCGTGATGACAGTGATGATCCGTTATATCAAATAATGCCATTGCACAGCAAAATAGCCCTTGAGCAACAACTCGGTAAATGGCAAAACTCATTAAGCTGGCAGTGGGTAGATAGCAAAACGCGCGTTGATCCGCGTCGTATTGAAAATCTAACAGGCAACTATAGCTTAGTGAATCTAACAACCAAGGCGACATGGGATAAGCTAACCATTAGGTTGGCAATTACTAACTTACTTGATCAATACTATCAACAGCCGTTAGGCGGAGTCAGTATTGCTGATTTTAAAACTGATATGAGCCAAGGCTTCAGCCAATTAGCAGGACAAGGGCGATCGGTTAATGCCGGTATCAGCTATGCGTTTTAAGTAATTTACCTAAAGTTAGCCATGATGCTCACCATGGCTACCTTACTGCTGATGACAAAAATTTATAAACTGCGCCAGCAACGGGGTTTTATATTTGTCTTTATGCATTACTAACCAAAATTGCCTTTGCATGGAGTGGTTTAAATTAAGTTTTGTAACGCGGCCATCTTTTAAAGCGTAGTGAGCGGCTAATGAGGATAAACACCCCAGCCCTAACCCTTCAGCAACGCAATTGATCAGTGCCTCTGTTGTGTTGAGTTCAAAACTTTGACTCCAATTATCGATATGCGTAGCGAGGTTTTGTAAAAAGAATGAGCGTGAACCAGAGCCAGCTTCCCTCAATACCCATTCGCTGTTTGTTAAATCATTAAAACTAAGCTGTGATTTTGCAGCTAAAGGGTGGGATAGCGGTGCAATAATACACATAGAGTCTTGGCTAAACACGGTTGAGACTAAGTCGCTCTGCTGGGCTTGGCCTTCTATTAGCGCAATATCGAGCTCAAAATCGCGCAGTTTTTGACAAATAAGCTCAGAATTTGAAATAAAAACCTGCTGAGAATAATGCTGCTGTTGTTGGCGAAATCCACTGAGTATAGAGGGCAAAACATGATTACCAATGGTATCGCTGGCACCTATTTTTAACGTGCCGCTGGCTTTTGCTTGGGGCGAAAAAAGCACCTTAATATCATTTGCTCTGTGTAGTAACTCATCGGCAAGAGGCAGTAATTTTTGCCCTTCTTGATTTAAAATTAAGCGATGATTAACCCGGTCAAACAGTGGATGGCCTAATTGCTTTTCAAGCTCGCTAAGCGCCATACTGAGTGCTGCTTTAGACAAGTAAAGCCGCTCTGAGGCTGCGCTAAGCGTTGCATGCTGGGTAATACCTACAAACACTTTAAGTTGTTTAAGAGAAATATTCATGAGCTTGACGTTTAGTTTTTATGAACATGTGTTCTATATAATTAGATTTAACTAAACAAAATGCAAGATTAAACTTCTTTATAAGACAAACAGTGAATGTGGAGTAGAGAATGTTTAAGTGTATAAAAGCCAAAGTAATAACTGCACCCACCCCAATGGGGGGATTAGCATTAGGCATAGCCAGCCTTGGTTGGGCTTGGGAAAATATGTTTAATGTAAATGGCGCAGCGCAATACACAGGGGCGGCAATTGCGAGCGTATTATTGTTAATACTTGGCTTAAAATTTTTACTGCACCCGCAATTACTAAAAGCCGATTTAGCGCACCCGGTTGTAGGTAGTGTGGTGCCTACTTTTGCTATGGCAACTTTGGTGGTATCTAATTCGTTAGGGCATTTTAACTCCTTAGCAGGGGATGTGCTTTGGGTAGGCGCATTTTTATTGCACTTGGGATTTTTACTGAGCTTTATCCTTCATCGTGTTGGTGAATTTAAAATTGAGCACATGGTGCCAAGTTGGTTTGTACCACCGGTGGGGATTATTGTTGCCGATGTAGCGTTCTCGGGTAACCCAGCACTGCTTTTTTTAGCACAAGGGGCACTTTATTTTGGCATGTTAATGTACGCAGTCATGTTGCCGTTAATGATTTACCGGATAATATTTGCTGAGCACATTCCTGATGCTGCACAGCCCACATTGGCTATCTTAGCGGCGCCGGCAAGCTTATCATTGGCGGGGTATTTCACTGTAGTGACCCAGCCGTCGCCCGTGATAATAGGGGGGTTATTTGGTATTGCCATACTAATGACATTAATTATTTATACGGCATTTTTTAAATTACTACGACGCACGTTTTGCCCAGGATTTGCTGCATTTACTTTTCCCATGGTTATTGGTGCTACGGCGTTATTTAAACTCGCGGATTGGATGCTAACTATGAATGTTGATGTGCAGTTTATCAAGCAAATACATCATTTAGCGGTCGTTGAATTGCTAGTAGCAAGCGCTGTGGTGAGCTATGTCGCGATCCGTTATATGCATTATTTTAGCCCCTTGGCTTTAAAGCGGCTAGAGGAAAGGAAATTATAATAGGTGGAATATAGAACGAAGAGGCAATAATTAGATTTTGCCTCTGCGGTTAATTATTATTTTAGCGACAGTTAAAAAGAGCCCAAAGGGCTCTTAACTGGGGGAATTAATAAGGATTGGTGGGTGAATAGAAATTGCCGTTGTTACCATTAATGCTCACGTCTAGTTGCACACTATTATGAGCGTGGTTAACCACATTGTAGTTATCGCCAGTCAGTAGTTTTATTCTATTAACATCTTGATAGTTAACGGGGCTACCGCATTGCAATGTCACTCTTTGCGTATTAGCTGTTTCTTTAAAGATGTAAACTTCATTGCTGCCGTCAACAACACCTGCACCAGAGGCATCGATGAACAGTGAGGTGGCTTCACTGGCTGCAATAGAAAAGTACTGATTGCTGTGATGGCCTAAAGACACGATGGCGCGCCCCATTCTGTCACGTTCTTGGAAGTGCGTATCGGTTAAGCTGTTATCTAATACAGGAACGTCGATAAAGCGACTGCTGAAGTTAAGTGTTTCATGACAAAAATCAGTAACCACTTCATCGGACACTGCGCCGGCAACGCCATCTGGGTCGTACACACTGTTTGCCATTAATGCCATGCCGGCAGACGTTCCGCCAACGACACCACCTTTATCAAAAACATGTTGCACAGCGGTTTGTACTTTTGTGCCTTGCCATTGATTAAGATAATCTGATTGGTCACCGCCTGCAATCCAGACAAACTCGGCGCTGCGGATAGCCCAGTCAACATAGTCATCATTCGCTTTGTTGCGAGTATCAATGATCAGTGTTTCTACTGAGTCGGCATTCATTAAGTTCAATAAATAATCGTTGTAGGCGTCAGTACCTGAGGTTCTAAGCACAACAACATCGGCACCGCTGCCAACATGGTTGGCAACGCGATTACTAAATGCTTGATCAACATCACTACCACCGCCCATCAGTAATACAGCACCTTGATCAGCTGTTAATGTGTTGCATGAATCAGCACTGCCACCTTGTAAATATGCTTGTAATGAACCTGGCTTTGCAGGGCGAGAGCTATAGCCACAATCACCGCTGCCACTTCCTCCACCGGTGTTACTACCTTCACCAAAATTGACCGTTAAATCGTACCAGCCCGTACCCGAGTAACGCGTTACTTTTACATAATAAGTACTCGTTGCTTGTGCAGTATAACTGCCTGTTTCTGGTACATTGCTAGTTGCCCCTTCGGCAACAGCAGCTCCTGTTTCTTGGTATAATGCCCAGTCAAAATCGTCGTTAGCGTTGTGGTCAAGGTTGACCTCAATAGGCCCGACTTGAGTTACTTCAAAGCTAAACCAATCAGTATCATTGCGACTCAACGAGCCTGCAACGGTGGTATTACTACAAAGTGGGGTATTTGCATTGCTTTCAGTGTCGTTTGCTTCAACTTCGTTTGTTAAGCAAGCATTGCTTGGAAACGAAAAAAACATGCACGCGGCTAGTGATCCATTAAGAATTGAGAGTTTTCTTTTCATTATTGTTACCTGAATTTTAATTACATAGAAGCCTTCCTACTACGAGGCATTATTGTTTTTAAATTATTCAGGTTTTTTTATTCGTCGAACCATTCACTTAAATGATAGTTGACAGAACATTCTTGAGGAGCACTAGGAGCGATAATAAATAGTTTGTTCATTTATGCCTCCTAAGTGATTATTGGTGTGTTTCAGCATTATTGCTGAATACTAAATATTACATTCAGAGGTTTTATTTGCAACTATTTATTAACTTTTATTTCACTTTAATCTCAAGTTTTTGTTTTTATTGATTTATCAACACGCTTCATGGTTTAAAGTGTCTATTTGCTGTTCTTGAGCCAGTAGTGCCAATCTTTCACGTTCAGCTTTAGACACATAAGCAGGCTTATTACTTTTATGTAATTTTGCATTTGCGCGCTTATCTTTGTTATTAAACTTTGTAACGATTTTCTTTCTGCGATTCATCGGGGTGGCTTATACGCTTAAAAATGGTGGCATAGTATACAGCGTAATAAGTACTATAAGCTATCGAATTATTTACTGGTTAGAAAATAGCCGCGATGGCAGTGACAAAGCTGGCATCATGATCACCAACAGCGTTACACTTAGGGCTTAATTTGGTCTTTCAATTTAAATAGGATCTCGCTTTGAAACAGTTTTTTTTAGCAAGTTTTGCATTATTAGCACTTAATGCTAATGCCAATATTAATAACCACAGCGATGCTGCTGCCGACTACGCAGTCAAAACATATCAAGATGCGCAAATTCATACCTTAGCTAATTTAGTATCATTCCCGACGGTTAATAAAGACGGCATCAATACGCCCGATAATCCCGACTTTATTGGCTTTAAAGCGCTTTTAAAAATGAAAGCTGCAGAGCTTGGTTTTGATTACCAAGATTTAGGTTACACAGTGTTAATTGGTATGGGTCAGCAAACAGATAAAGTAACCATAGTAACCCATGGCGATGTGCAACCTGCCAACGCAAGTAAGTGGAAAAAAAGCCCGTTTGAAATAGATAGTACCTCAGAGCCTGGTAAATTAATTGCCCGTGGAACAGAAGACGACAAAGGTGCCATTGCCACCGCACTTTATGCGATGAAAGCGATTAAAGACCAAGGTATAACGCTTGATAACCGTATTGAGCTGATGATTTACTTAGCGGAAGAGTCTGATTGGGGGCCGCTTGAAGAGTTTATGAAAAGTTATCAGCAGCCTAAATATGCGGTCACTATTGATGCGTCATACCCAGTGGTTGTCGCGGAAAAAGGTTGGAGCTTAATTGCACCAACGTTTAATGCTACCTCAGCACAAACAGGGGTGTATGTAAGTGAACTTAGCGGCGGCGCTTTTAAAAGCCAAATACCAGAAGATGCGAGTGTGGTATTACATAACGCCGATACTGCGTTAGTCAGCAAACTTAAACATGCAGCGAGTGCGCTTAACGCTGTGGAATTTAACTTTAGCGAGCAAGCTGATGGTGTTGTTATCAGCGTAAAAGGGTTGTCTGCCCATTCATCAGAGCCAGAATCAGGGGTTAACGCCATTGCTTACTTAGCGGAAGTTTTTAAAGGTGTTGAGCTTGAGAATAACAGTGATGGTCAAACTATTGCGTTTATTAATCAGCTAATTGGTCTTGATATACATGGCAAACAGTTTGGTGATATTGCTTATGAACATGACTTTATGGGACCTATGACAGTAGCACCAACGCTTATTGAACGTGATGGTAATGAACTCACACTGGCCGTGAATTTACGTCGTCCAATGGGTAAAGATGAAGCGCTATTACGTACGCAAATTGATACCGCACTGAGTAATTGGCAACTGCGTAATAACGTAACGTTATCTGGTGTTGATGTGGTGATTGGCACGCCAATGTTGCTCGACAGCGCACCTCATGCACAAGCATTATTAGATATTTTTAAACACTTTACCGGTGATCAAGAGGCTGGATTTGTATCAATTGGCGGCGGTACCAATGCAAAGTTATTTGATAATGCAGTATCGTTTGGGCCATCAATGCCAGGTAAGCGCTACACCGGCCACTCAGAGCATGAGTTTATTACCTTAGAGCAACTTAAGTTAAACCTTAAAATGTATACAGCAATGATGATAAAGCTGGGTAATATGTAACTTAGGCCGGTTATACCCATAAAGTAAAACGCCGCTAAATAGCGGCGTTTTTGATTTTTCACTCATTAAAACTGAGCTACAAATTTAATGCTATATGCCTCACCGTCCGCTCTGTCGAAAAAGTTAGCAGTGAAGTAATATTGACTATCAATGAAGTACTTAGCTTCAAGTAATAATTTAGAATCAGCAACACCTGCACCAACCGCAACATGGCGATTAAAATAATAATTTGCAAGGCTAGTTATATAAGGATTAAAGTTATTATAGTGATAAGCAACATCTACAGCTAAATAACTATCAGCATAAAGATGTGCAAAATAGCGAGTTGATAAGCTCCATATTTCTAATTCATCGTCAGTGTTAGCTGTAAGGCCTAGGTAATCGCTATCATTAAGTTGATAGTTATATTGCGCTGTAAACCGATAGATTGTGTCGGTATTTTCAAACTCTTGCATTTGCACAGATACTTTTAGATCGTCAGCAAATAAATAACCAACACCTACAGAGTAATCATCTGTTTCACTCAAATCAGAAAATTCTAAGTTTGCAAACCAGTTACCGTAAAAGCCTTCGCCAAATACGCCAAAGCTGTTGGCTAAATCACTATTGGAATAATCTAATTTGATATTTGAATCAGTGTCTAAGTAGCCGTAATCATCCCATACGCCAGAGTTTTGCTGCGGCGCAAAATAGTAATGGCTCGATAAGTACATAGTGTCATAGTCATAACCTGTATTTTCTAAGGTTGTGTATTGAATTGAGTTAAACCATTGACGAGTTTCAGACTGCTGCGCATTAACAGTGGCAGAGCAAGATAATGCAAGTAATGAAATAGGCAGAAAATAACGCATTTGTGTCCTTTCTTGGCGATTTAAATATAGTTTCGTTGCTGCGGGTACAAAAATAAAGCGCGAATGTTATAGCCAATTAATGTTGATTGCTAGTTCTACTTCACTATTAATTTAGCCCTTAAGTCTTTAATTAAGCTAAGTTAACATCAAAAAGTAGTAGCTCGTTTACAATTTTTTATATTAACAACCTTGATTTTCCATAAAACGCTTAACATTTACGCGACTAAATGATAAAAAGTTTTACCGCCTACTGCGTTTAAAATAAATGGATAGTTGTAATGATGGAATTTTTAAACTTAGCGCTTACTTTCCCCACTGTGATTTTTTCAGCCCTGTTGTTAGTTGTGATGTTGTTTTGGCTAATAACCCTTATTGGCTTTGCTGACATTGATATGTTTGAGTCAGATCTTGAAATTGAAGCCGATGCGTCGCAAAGTTCAGGATTGAGCTCATGGTTTAGTATGGGTTTTGGCGGTATTCCAATTACTGTATCTATTAGTCTCGTAGTGATGAGTAGCTGGTTGCTCAGCATCTATGCCCACAAGTTTTTTGCCTATCTGCTAGGCGACGGTATTTGGTTTTATATTTTTGGCGTGTTAATGCTAGTCGCTTGCTTATTAATCGCGATACCCGTTGCGGCCATTATTTCACGCCCGTTACAGCGCTTTTTTAGCAGCACACAAACCTCGCAAAGTTCAGATTTACTCGGTTTAGAATGTGTTGTTGCCACTGGCAAAGTAACCAATACATTTGGCCAAGCACGGGTTAAATTTCAAGGCACAGAGCAGTTAATTGAAGTTAGAGCCGAGAATAACGAGCAGTTTACATCAGGCGACACCGCAGTGTTGCTTGAACACCTCAAAGAGCAACACTGTTACATAATTACCGCCAAACCTTGGTAATGGCCTAAATAATTTAGGTATACGTAACAGATAATAAATCGATAATCACGTTAGGACATAACATGGAATTTTTAGATAACCTCATACCTATATTGACTTTTGTAGGTATAGCAATCGCTGTTATTTTTGCTATTTTGCTGATCATTGGCAAGTTTTATCGCAAGGTAGAGCAAGGCCAAGCGCTGATCATTAATAAAATGAAAAGCGAGCCGGATGTCACCACCACGGGCGGAATTGTCTACCCAGTGATCCATAAAATGGAAGTGATGGACATTTCAACTAAACGCATGGTGCTGGAGCGTAAAGATAAGGGCGGTTTGATCTGTAAAGATAATATTCGCGCTGATATCGCCATTACTTTTTATATTCGTGTTAACGAAAATAAAGAAGATATTTTACGCGTTGCTAAGCAAGTTGGTTGCGCCCGTGCATCAGAGCACGACACACTGCAAGAGCTGTTTGAAGCGAAGTTCTCAGAAGCGCTAAAAACTGTTGGTAAACGCATGGATTTTGTTGAGTTATTTACTCACCGAAATGAATTTCGCGATAACATCAAAGAAGTGATTGGCCAAGATTTATCGGGTTATACCCTTGAAGATGTGGCTATTGATTACCTTGAACAAACCTCGATTGATAAGCTCGATCCGCAAAATATTCTTGATGCCGAAGGTATTCGCCGGATCACTGAAATGACCGCAGTACAAAATGTATCGACCAATCAATTGAAGTGTGATGAACGCGCTAAGATTGAGATCCAAAATCAAGAAGCCACTGAAAAGTCACTGGAAATTGAGCGTCAAAAGCAAGACGCTATGTCACGTCAAGTGCGCGAAATTGAAACTGTAAAAGCCCGCGAATACGCCGAAGCTGAAAAAGTACGCCAAGAAGAGCGCTTAAAATCAGAGCAAGCCCGTATTCAAACCGAAGAAGCGATTGGCATTAGCGAGCAAAATAAGCAACGTGAGCTTGATATTGCCGAACAAAACCGCTTACGCGTTTTGGGTATTGAAGAAGAGAAAGTTGCTCGTTCACGTGAAATTGAAGTGATCGAACGTGAAAGAGAAACCGAAATCCTGCGCATCAATAAAGAAAAAGCACTGGAAGTAGAACGTAAAGAAATTGCCGATGTAGTGCGTGATCGCGTGATTGTTGAAAAATCAGTGGCCGAAGAAGAAGAGCGCATTAAAGATGTGAAAGTACTCGCAGGTGCAGAGCGCGAGAAGAGTGCGATGATCATTCGTGCCAAAGCCGAAGCCGAGCAGTCATTAGTAAAAGACATCGAAGCTGCAAAAGCGCAAGAGCAAGCCGCAGAATATAAAGCCCGTGAGCTTGAAACAATGGCCAATGCCGAGCTTAGAATTGCTAATCAACAAGCTGAGTCGAAAAAGATTCTGGCCCATGCGCAGCAAGTTGAAACCGCTGCTAAAGGGCTTGCTGAAGCGGATGTTATTAAAGCGAAAGCCGAAGCAAATGCAATTCAAGGTGAAACTGATGCTAAAGTAATGCGTCAAAAACTGGAAGCCGAAGCACAAGGTAACCGTGAAATAGGGTTATCTCAGGCGCAAGTACAAACAGCGATGGCTGATGCAAATGAAAAACAAGGTGAAGTTGAGGCGATTAACCTTGAGCGTAAGATGCGTGCAGAAGCAAAAGGCCTAGAAGAGAAGCTACAAGCCTTGAATGCGATGGATCAAGATGCTCGCGATTACGAAAGCTTTACGCTGCAGCTTAACCAACAAAAAGAGCTGGTATTGGCAAAAATTTCAGCCAGCAAAGACATCGCCGAGCACCAAGCACACATTATGGCGAAAGCCTTAGGTAATGCTGATATCAATATTATGGGCGGCGATGGCCAGTTCTTTAATCAATTTATGAGTGCGATCAGTTTAGGTAAATCAATTGATGGCTTAGTTGATGAAAGTAAAACCGTACAAACCGTATTTAAAGATCATTTAAACGGTGATCGTAATTTAATTGAAGACCTAAAAGGGGTGTTAGCTGGGGCGAATGGCTCAGCAGAAACACTTAAAAACTTCAACATGAGTAAGTTATTAAAGCAGTTAAGTAATACCTCTGCGGCTGAAAAAAGCCAATTACTAAGCATGTTAGGCGGTAACTTAGGTGGTGGGTTAGATGAGAAAATTAAACTAGATCCAAAAGACTAGCTTATACCCTTAGCCGCAATAGTTTAACTATTGCGGCTAACTTCTATTAAATTTCAGGATAGGTTTCATGACGGACGCAACTCAACAAGCGCTAGAGCAAGGCTCGTACGATTTAATTAAACGCCGCTTAAATAATTTTGGTGCTAGTTTAAAAACGCAAATAGATAACGTAAATACACAGCGTATTAACGAGTTTGGCAGCACTGAACTACAGGTAAAAGGGCGTGTTCGCGTTCGCACTGAGCAAAATTGTACCCCGCGCGATATCGTGATTATTGGCGATAAAGTTATTTTTGCTTACAACGTATTTTTGGGATTAAAAAAAGCAACCGCAATCAGTGACGTATTTAGTGTACAAAAGCTGGTGCAGCAAGACGACCATTACGAAATTGAGCCTTACCCAGAGACAACGCGTTTTTTAACCGATAGTCGTTTTATTCGTGATTTTGAAGAACTGTATACCTACTACAAACAAACCAGCCTACAGCATTTATATCAACAAAATGGCAAGCTGTTTGCGCTATTCCAAATCGGTGACAAGTTATCGGATGTGCGGGTTTTTCGCTGGGAAATTCACCCAGACAACACCATTAATTATATCGATAACCGCGGTGAGCGTGATATTCAACACGCCCATGACTATGATTTTGAATGGCTCAAAACCGACCGCAGTAACCACATAGAAGGGCGCCACGCGCATATCAACATCGCCGATCAAGTGTTTGTTGAAACCATTGGCGGCTCACTGACTATTAAAATAGAAAACAGCACTGATACCGGTGAAGGGATTTATCAAGAAGCTGTTGATGATAAAAATCAATCCCTTGCTGACAGCGAGGTTGAGTACGCGCTGGTAGGCGACTTAGTGCTGCTAAAAATTCTCCCATACCGTGAAAAAACATGGCGTTATTTTATTTATAACACCCGCACTCAGCAGGTGATGCGCCAAGATGCAATCGGTAGTGCATGTGTTACTTTGCCTGAAGATCACGGCATTATTTTCCCTGGCGGTTACTACTTACAATCAGGACAAGCACGCTCGTTTGAAGAGCAAATAGAAGATTTAGAATTTCACCGATATATAAAGTCACCCAATGGCGAAGATGTTTTATACGTGTTTTACGAGCCAAGTGAAGGGCGTTACGCACTATTTGCCTATAATATTATTGATAAAAACCTGCAAAACCCGATTTATTGCCACGGCTATGCTATTTACAACGATGGTATAACGCTGACCTTTAAGGCCGATAAAGACCAAGCGGAGCGAGTACACCCAATTCAAATCTGGCAAAGCCCATTTGTATCGGCCGAGTTTGCAGCCAATGCGCCGCCACTTACTAGCTTTTTTGGTAAAATAGGCAACCCCGATTTAGTGCGCGGTATTTCTGATTTATACAGTGTCTGCAAAGCCATTAGCGAGCAAAGCCCGACCTTATTTCATTACGAAGATTTAATTGCCCTTAGCCGGAATATCTTTGACCGCTATCATTGGCTTAACGAAGGCGAATTTGCAGAAATCGCACAAAATCTTCACAGCATTAATGAAACCGCTGAGCAAGTGCTTGATGAGTTTGAAAAAGTCACCGAGATCCAAAACAAAGCCAAACAAGCCTTGCTGGATATTAATAAGCAATACACTGATGTAACCCGCGAAGTACGTCCTGATAGCTTTAAAGTCGCACCACAGTTTGTGCAAGGTATTGATGCCTTAAAAATGCTCAAAGGCCAAGTAATAAGCCTTGAAGATATTAAATATATAGATATTGCGGCACTGCATAACTTACAAACTGAGATTGATGCACGGCTAGTGGAAGTAAGCCAAGCAACTGCTGCGTTTTTACAACAAGATAGCGCCTTGGCGCCGTACCACGAAAAACTGAACGAGCTTGAACAGCTAAGCAGTAAAAGCGAAAGCGTTAGCGAGCTGAAAACCTATATCGCCCAGTTAGATACGCAAAGTGTCGAGCTGGACTTACTTAACCACACGATGCTGGATCTAGACATCGACGACAGCCGTGTGCGCACGCAAATCCTCGAAGATATCAGTGCTGTTTATGCGTTGGTTAATCGTGCTAAAGCGAGTATTGAAATCCGCCAAAAGAGCCTTGGCAGTGTTGAAGCTAAAGCTGAATTTGCCGCACGCTTTAAACTGTTTTCGCAAAGTATTACCAACGCACTAAATAATGCTAAAACCCCAGAGGCGTGTGACGAGCAACTTTCACGTTTGCTTATTCAGCTTGAAGAGCTGGAATCGCAATTTAGTGATTTTGACGAATACCTGACAGAGATCATTGCCAAAAGGGATGACGTATACGAAAGCTTTGAAGCGCATAAACAAAGCTTAATTGATACCCGCCAGCGCCGCGCATTGAATTTAGCCAATGCCGCCGAGCGGATATTGCAAGGCGTTAACCGCCGTGCACAAAGCTTTACTGAGCTTGATGCATTAAATACTTATTTTGCTGCCGATCCTATGATCAGCAAACTGCGCGCATTGACTAGCGAGCTTAAAGAGTTAGGCGATGAAATTCGTGCCGATGATATCCAAGCAAAGCTAAAAGCCAGTAAAGATCAGGGCATACGTTCGTTACGTGATAAACAAGATATTTTCACTGATGGCGGTAATACAGTCAGTATTGGTAAGCACGCCTTTAGTGTTAATAAGCAATTACTCGATTTAACCTTATTGCCGCGTGACGAGCAGCTGATGCTGCACTTAACGGGTACTGATTATTTTGAGCCAATAACAGATGAGAAAAGCTTACAAACATTACAGCAAAGCCGTCATTTGTGGCAACAAACATTAGTTTCGGAAAGTGAGCTGGTTTATCGTGGTGAGTATTTAGCTGCACAAATATTACTCGCTTGTGAAAACAGTGAGCATTCGCTGACTTTTGCACAATTAGAGCAGGCACAACGAGATAAACAGTTATTGCAGCTGGTGCAAAAATTTGCTGAACCACGCTATCAAGAAGGCTATGAAAAAGGCATTCATGACCACGATGCATGGGCAATTATTGACACCTTACTGACGCAAAAAAATAGTCTGGACTTACTTATTTATCCGGCTAGTTGTCGTATTATTGCGCAGTTATTTAGTGCGCAATTGTCATCTGCACAACTGAACGAATATTTCCATCAAGCGAGCAATGCTATTTTGATGGACAAACACTTTGCAGCGAGCAGTTTTATCGGCACGTTAACCGCGCAGTTAAGTGAACAGATCAACGACTTTTTGCCGCAAATTAGCAAATTATCTGCACGTTTTGCTGATTTATCCACTGACTTGGCCGCGGCTTATTTAGTGCAACAACTAGCGCAACAAAAAACCGCGGAGCAACAGTTATTTATCGTTTCTCAGCAAGCTAAAAATTTGGCTGAACAGTTTAGTAGTGACGCCAAAGCCAAAGGTTATAGCAACGAGCTTGCTCAGGCCTGTGAGAACGTCAAGCAAACTGATGAGCGGGCATTATTATTTTTAAGTTGGCTTAATGCGTACTGCATGCAAAGTCCGAAAGTGTCGGCAATGGTACAGGCCGAAGCGGCTAACTACTTGCATCTCAGTGCCACCACATCATTACAATACACTGTGTTGGACGTCATCCCAAACACCCACGTTGAGCGTTTAATGGGGCAACATAAACGCGTGCAAGAGCAAACTTTACATGTTGATTATTCAGAGTTTTATGCCAGAACTCGGAAATACATCACTGAGCAAGTACCGGCTTTTGAGCAGTATCATGCACTGCGCAGTGATATTTTAGCGGCGCAAAAAGAGCGTCTGCAACTTGATGAATTTAAAGCCAGACCACTTAGCTCATTTGTACGTAATCAGCTGATCAATAAAGTGTACTTCCCAATTATTGGTGATAACTTAGCAAAACAAATTGGCTCAGCAGGTAAAAACAAACGCACTGATTTAATGGGCATGTTATTACTGATCTCGCCGCCAGGTTACGGTAAAACCACCTTAGTTGAATACGTTGCTAACCGTTTAGGGCTGACTTTTGTAAAAGTAAATTGCCCGTCGATAGGGCACGATCAGGTGTCACTCGATCCTGCTCAAGCCATTAATGCTACTGCTGAAAAAGAGATTGCAAAAATCAATCAGAGCTTTGAAATGGGCAATAACGTGATGCTCTACTTGGATGATATTCAGCATACTAACCCTGAGTTTTTACAAAAGTTTATTTCTTTGTGTGATGGCTCAAGACGTATTGATGGGGTGTGGAACGGTAAAAGTAAAACCTATGATTTACGCGGTAAAAAGTTTGCGGTAGTGATGGCTGGTAACCCGTATACGGAGTCTGGCGAGAGTTTTAAAATTCCTGATATGTTGGCAAACCGCGCCGATATTTATAATCTTGGCGACACACTAGCCGGCTGTGAGCAAGAGTTTGCCATGAGCTTTATAGAAAATGCGCTAACCTCTAATGCAGTATTAGCGCCATTGGCTAATCGCAATATGGAAGATTTATATAAGTTAGTGCGGATGTGTCAAGGCGAAGATATTTCATTAAATGAGCTTGAACACGGCTATTCACAAGCGGAAGTTAACGAAGTTAAAGCGGTACTGATGCGATTAATCACTATTCGTAATACCGTACTAAAAGTGAACGCTCAGTATATTGCCTCAGCCGCGCAAGATAATAATTACCGTACAGAGCCGCCATTTAAACTGCAAGGCAGCTACCGTAATATGAATAAAATGGCAGAAAAAGTAGTCGCTGCCATGAATGACGAAGAACTAGAAAACTTGATTTGTGACCATTATCGCGGTGAAGCGCAAACGCTCAGCAAAGGCTCTGAAGAGAACCTACTTAAACTCGGTGAACTGCGTGGCACCTTAAGCGCCGAACAGCAGCAGCGCTTTAGTCAAATTAAAGGTGACTTTGTACGTTTAAATAAACTTGATGGCGCTGGCAGTCCGGTGATGATGGCGGTGGAGCAAATGGGTTATTTGCATCAATCACTGGAAGAGATCGCCGGTAAACTCAGTAAAAACAACCTAAGCCACGATTACAGTGAGTTACTACAAAGCCTTGGTGTGAATATACAAAGTTTAGATAATAAACAAGCAATGAGCAGCATAGCGCAATCGCTTGATAATGGTTTTGTGCAAACACCTTATATGGCAAGTTTAGAGCAATTAAGCCGTGCTATTGCTGGTAATAACTGTCAGTCACAGTTGCAGGCGTTAACAGAGCAACTTGCAGCCCTTGATAATAACGAGGCTGTGAATGCGCTCACTGCAGCGGTTACCAGTAATAATAACCAAACGTCATTTACTGAGCTTGTTAATGCGATTAACCAACAAACTCAAGGTATCAACAGTAACAATGTGCAGGCTCAGTTTGAAAAATTGATTGCTGCATGGGGCGCGAAATAGCATTTAAATTAATCACCAAGGAAGCAATATGGATATCAAAGTACCTGAACTAAAAGGAGTGATGGGTAAGGCTACGATTTCGGCAATTTATGTTAATGAGGGGGATACCGTAGTACGAGACCAAACTTTATTTGATGTTGATTTTGATAAAGTGGTGTTGGAAGTGGTTGCTGCTTCTGCCGGGGTTGTTCATAGCTTTAGTGCCAAGCAAGGAGATTTAGCTATATCAGATCAAGTGGTGATGCAACTTAGAGAAATAGCCGTTGCTGAGCAAACAACATCAGAGCAATGACTCTTACAGTTGAACTCGTCGAGCAGGATTAGCTGCTCGGCGTGTTTATTGATGTTTGAAAAACTAATTATGTTTAATAACTAAAGTGCATTATAAGGCGGGTTTAATTGGCGCTTTTGAAACGCTAGAATCGCAGTATTTTTGATTATACCGTCTTCAATATTAATCGCGCGACGGATGGTTTCATCTTGTTGCCATTGTGCCTTGCCTGCTAATACTGTAGGTAAGTATACAATCATGGCGGCTGAGATTGAACGTGTTGCGCTTTCCCATAAATAACTAGGTGTATGATCAACCGCGTAATAATCAACGGTTTCATAGCGAAACATCGGATTTGCAAATGTGGTGGGTTTAGCAAAAAAGAACCCCATACCTTCGTCACAGCTTACATCTATAATTAAACTGTTTGCTTTTAGGCAGTCCGCTTCAGATCCAATAACAAAATTAACTGGGTTTGCAGTTTCTTGAAAAGTGCCATTGACGATAATATCGGCTTCGCTAATGAGCTCCGTTAGTGGCCGTTGCGTACCATCGTGTTCAACCACCATCATGCGGGCTTCGCCTTCAATACCTTGGCGAACTTTAACGTAATGGCAGTCGAGGATCTCTTCGCGTACTTCGTGATCGGGGCGCTGGATGCAAATCGTAATATCTCTAAAACCATGGGCTTTGAGTGCATAAATTGCACCGCGACTAACAGCACCAAAACTAAAGATGATGGTTTTACGCTGATCACCATAATGTCCATCAATACCTTTGAGCTGCAGTGCGTGTAACACCGCACAGTAGCCGGCCATTTCGTTATTTTTATAAAAAGTATGACGGCCAACATTGCCTTGTGGCGACCATACAAACATATCTTCAAACGCAATGAGAGTGAGTTTTCGATCAACTGCAGCTTGGGTTATTTCGCGTTGTTGTACGCAATGTACGTAGCCCCAAAGGGTGCCACCTTCACGTAGTTCTTGTAAATCAGCAAGCACCGGTTTGGCGATGATCACGCTGCCTATTTTGGTTAAAATATCACTGCGACTTGCAACACCCCCGGTTAATGCGGCTATTTGCGCATCGCTCACATTAAAAGCTTTGCCGTAGCCTTGTTCAAAGATCAGTTGTTTTCTAAGTTGTTCTGGAATGCGCTTAAGGTGGTCTGGGTGGATGGGGTAACGTCGCTCATCTGTCTTACGTGACGTACCAATTACGCCAATAGTTAATTCACTCATGCTATCGCCTTGTTTAAAGTATGCTGAGTTCATAAACGAATGATGCTACTTCGCCAACAAACTGTGGGCTGTTTCACAGGCAAGCGCAACACTTGACTGTAAACAATGGTGCTCAGTAAAGGGTTTTGTTATTTACTAAATTAGTGTTTTTAATATAAAGCAGTTTTAAATCAGGTGGTTAACTTGCATAGAATGACAAGTTGAAAGTAAATATGGCATAGCCGCGATTGGCTTCTGCGTATTAGCGTTTGAGTATAACAGTAAAACAGTGGCGTATGCGCTTAACACAGCAATAAGAAAATTAAACAACTACAAAGACACAGGGGTATTGTGTGATAAAAGGACTCGATACAGCGAGTCCCACTTTTTTTAGCCGCAAATTTTAGCTAGCGCGTTGACTCTTCGTTTTTACTGCGTTTACAACGCTCTGAGCAGTAAATAACGTTATCCCAGTCGCGCTGCCATTTTTTACGCCAAGCAAAATCACGTTTGCAAGTGGGGCAGGTTTTTTGCGGTAAAGTTAGTTTTTTATGAGCCATTGTGATGGTTTGTCTTGGTACTTTTTGAGCTAGGGGCGATGCTTACATGCTTTTTTAAAATCGCAGGAATAGCGCGCTTAACCTCAATACGTTCACGATATTGCCAAAGCCGTTCTCTGGCTTCTTTAGACGCTTTGGTTAAATCAAGCATCGGCTCTGGGTAGTCTTCACCTAGTTTAAAGTCGTTAAATAATGCTTCCATGGGTGTTTGCTCCCAAGGTTCATGCAAGTATTCTACAGGCAGCTTTTCAAGCTCTGGGCACCATTTTTTTATAAATTCACCGCTCGGGTCTTGATCCTCCGATTGCTTAATTGGGTTGTAATGTCTAATAGTATTAATGCCCGTAACCGAAGCTTGCATTTGAATTTGCGGGTAATGAATCCCCGGTTCAAAGTCTAAAAAATAGTTAGCCAGCGGCAGGCTTGCTTGTTGCCAGCTGATGTTTAAATGATGGGTAACAAAACTCACTAACATAGCGCGCATTCTAAAATTAATATAACCGGTGGCTTTTAAACAGCGCATACAGGCATCAATAATAGGAATGCCGGTTTGCCCCTGCGCCCAGCGTTGAATATCGCTTGTAACCTGTGCGTCATCACGATATGGAAATGCATGGTAACCCGGATTTAATGCTTTAAATTCCATGCTGCATTCGCTTTCAAACTTTTGCATAAAATGGCAATGCCAATGCAGCCGAGATACAAATGCAGCAAGGGGGCGTTTCCAACCTTTTTTATCAGCATGAGTGCTATGGTATGCGTCAATCGCCATTTGATACACTTGCCTAAGGCTGATATTTCCCCATGCTAAATAGGGCGATAGCCTAGAGCAATGAGTACGGCTTAAACTTGGGCTGGATATGCTTTTTTGATAACCCTTGCCACGCTCAGCAAAAAAGCTTTGCATTACTTCACGGGCAAGTCGTGGGCCACCTTGTTGAAAAAGTTCATTATCTTGCGTATAGGCACTCGGCAGTTTAGGTGTTTTATAGTCAGTAAGGGTAAGTGGCTTTATTTGCTTCCAATTAGGTATAGCAATAGGTGCTTGCATGGTTTGTTGCCAGCGTTCGTTCCAATTATTGCGATTTTTTTTACCGCGTATCACAGCACCTGTTGGTGACTCCAGCCAGTTGATATGGTTATGTTGGCACCATGTTTTAATGGCTTTATCACGTTCAAAGGTGTTATTTAGCCCTATCTCTTGGTGGCTAAAGATGTTTGTGATTGCAAACTGCGTATTGAGCGATTCAAGCAGGGTTTGCATGTCTGAATTAAATATATACACGCGGCTATTAAAGCGAGCTAGTTGGGTATTTAAATCAACAATTGATTGATAGACAAAGCGCCAATGCCGCTCGTTGTAATGCCCATCTTCAAGCAGTAAAGGTTCAAAGTTATAAATTAATAGTGTGGGCAGGCCATTACTAAACGCATTTTTTAAAGGCTGATGATCGCTTAGGCGTAGGTCACGTTTAAACCAGACTATGTTTATTTTTTCTTTCATACTGGTGATATCAAAACCGTATCGTTTATAAATAATTAGGCATAAATAGTTTTATACGTATTAAATGTAAAAGTAGTTTAAAAGCGATTTTGTTAAACGACTAAAACTAAAAATATGAGTTTTAGTCGTTAGTATAGAGATTACAAATAGGCTGGTTGATTGTAAGTGCTCAGGCAGGCAAGTCTTCATGCGTTGGTAAAGCGTCGAACGCACCAAACTTTGCGACAGTTGAGGCGCCACACTTAGTTGCAAAGTCGATTGCTGTTAATACTTTTTCAAAATTATTGGCCCAATAAGTAAATTCGTTTTTATCACTTACTAGCGAAGCTACTTGGTATAAAAAACCGCCTACAAAAGCATCACCAGCAGCTGTGGTATCTACGACATTCGCTGGTGGGCAAGGGTATGTACCACTAAATGAGCATGAGGAAAATGTAATTGGCTCGCCACCATCAGTCATTAAAACCAATGACACGCCATTGTCTACCCAGCTTTTTATTGTGCTTTCAATATGCTCGATGCCATACAAGGCTATCAGCTCATCTTTACTTGCTTTAATAACATCAACCGTTTTAGCTATATCATCAATAATGGATGGGGCTGTAAGTGGTTCATCCCAAAAGGCCGGTCGAAAGTTAATATCAAAGCATGTAACCGAGTTTGCTTCTCTAAAGTGTTTTAGCGCATGTAACGTGGTATTTAATACGTATAAAACTATTTATGCCTAATTATTTATAAACGATACGGTTTTGATATCACCAGTATGAAAGAAAAAATAAACATAGTCTGGTTTAAACGTGACCTACGCCTAAG
>NZ_DRGM01000180.1 GCF_011050055.1 Pseudoalteromonas prydzensis
CTTAATCTCAATCAAATTGCACAAGTAAACTATTTGGTTATTGCAGAGCGTTTTCCTGAGCGCTATTTTAATTGGCCGGCTCAAGTCGATGTATTAAAAAACATGCTTGCTTTCGAGGACTCAAAAAGTACACCTGATAATGTTATTACTTGGCTTAAGTTAACCCAAGATACGCTAGACAGTGCAAAACAAAGCAATTTAAAGCTGAATAAAATTGAGCTCACATTATTACAAAGCTATGTATTGAGTGCTATAGGAAGTAATGATGCTCAACCAGCACTTAAGAGTCATATAAGAGCTTTTAGCGATTATTTAGCTAGTTATAAGCCCAGAGGCAGTGTTGGTTTAAGAGGGCTTCCAAATGGAACACAGTGGTATCAGAGCAAGCTTAATTACTTTAGTGGCGAAGTACACTCACCGCTAGAATGGGTTACTCTTCTTAATGAAAAAATAAAAGTATCAGAGCATGTAGTATTCGATAGCAAATTGTCTACCTCTCATCAAACATCATTTGTAGTAAAGTATCTCTCGGATGAAAAGTTAATAGAGGGACTTGATTGGCAGTCTGCTTATCTAGACTTACCGGCAATGGCGAGCAATATGAACATGTCCGATAAAGATAACACTCTTATGCTTGCAATGATGGAATCAGATATTGGCATTCATTACCATGCGTGGACTTTGCCACAAGCAAAGGTGAACCTTATGAAACGCTTAGAAATAAGCCAGGAAGAGGCCCAATATTTAGTTGAAGATATATTACTTTATCCTGGACAATCATTTAGCTTTATACAGCAACTGATGTAATAACTTTTAAGTGCGCTCATGATGCGCACTTTGTACATCGTTGAATTGCAGGGTCTTGTTCAAGCAATTTGGCTGATATCTTTTCTTCACAGTCACAGCAGTAACCGTATTGGCCAATTTCTATTTGGCTTACTGCTGCTTCTAGTTTAGTCATGCGATTGATTAAAAGCGCATATTCAGGCCCTAGTTTCTGTGCTGCACAGTCTAACCATTCATTGTTTGCTGTACTGTTTAAAATTTTTATTAAATGCTGGTGTGCCGGATAGGCTGATTGAGAAAGCATAGTTAATATATGCAATTTAACTTGTGCTATTTCATCGTTTAGAATCTTTTGATGATGCATTATCAGTACAACCTTATTAAATTGTCTTTTCGTTATACTGATATTATCTAGATGCTTTAATCTAGCCGTTATGATTTGAATCAAGTTGCGGTGCTTTGGCGTATTTATTTAATACGCTTGCCACATCTTCTTTACTTTTTAAACGCCTGATTTCATCAAATAAATCGATCGCTTGCGGGTATTGGCGTTTAAGGTAACCTAGCCATTGCTTTGTACGAGAAGCAAAGTACTTTACATCTTTTGCAGGGTCTTGATGAATAGCAGAGTGGATTAAGTGATAAATAATATGCTCCCATTGAAGGCCATCATATTGTTCGTTATTTACATGAGCTTTAATTTTTTTTGCTAGATCAGGGTGCGAAAGGGCGCCACGACCAAGCATTAAATCAGTGCATCCACTACGTTTTTGGCAAAGCATAGCGTCTTCAACTTGCCAAATTTCACCATTAGCAACAACGGCAATGTTTTTATCTTTTATTATTGGCGGAATTTTTTCCCAATATGCTGGCGGGTTATAGCCATCACGTTTGGTCCTAGCATGTATAGCTATACTATTTGCGCCCGCACTTACCACAGCATCAACTATTTCTTGGCTATTACTGTCATCATCAAATCCTAAGCGAATTTTTGCACTTACTTCATGTTTATCATCTACAGCGTCTCGGACTGCTTTGATAATAGTGTACATATGATCAGGATCTTTAAGTAGTACAGCGCCTCCTCGACTACGATTTACAGTTTTTGCTGGGCAGCCAAAGTTAAGGTCGACCCCATGAGATCCTAAAGCAATTGCTCTTACTGCATTTTCGGCTAACGGATTTGCTTCTTGGCCGAGCAACTGAACACGCACAGGAGTACCTGCTCGCGTAAATCCATTATTATGTAGTTCAGGGCAAAATCGATGAAAAACTTTGTCAGGTAAGCATGTTTCAACCACTCTTACAAACTCGGTAACGCACAAATCGAACCCACCAATATCAGTGAGTAATTGTCGCATTTTAAAATCAACGACACCTTCCATAGGCGCTAAAACAAGTTTCATAAGGTGATTAATTTTGATAAAAAACTGGACGCATAGTTTACCTGTAAATCACACATTGATAAATCTGTAATTACCAACCATATTTAATGTAGAAACCGCAAAAGTAAATATTATGAAAATAAATGAAAGTTTTTATTCTTGTACAGGTCTACTTAAGCATACAAGCAATTTAAAATACATTTTTATTGCTGAGATTTACAATACTTGATTAAAGAGAGTCACAAAATGAATACAGTTAAAAAAAATACAATCGCGTTAACTTTAGGTGCAGTAGTTGTTGGCTCTGCAAGCTTTGTATCTGCAGATGTACAGGCTAATCCATTTGAGTTTCAACAATTAGTGACAGGTTACCAACTTGACGCTAAAGAAGGCAAGTGCGGCGAAGGTAAATGTGGCGGCGATGCAAAAGATGCAAAAGCTAAAACAGAAGGCAAGTGCGGCGAAGGTAAATGTGGCGGCGACGCAAAAGATGCAAAAACCAAAACAGAAGGCAAGTGCGGCGAAGGTAAATGTGGTGGCGATGCAAAAGATGCAAAAGCTAAAACAGAAGGCAAGTGCGGCGAAGGTAAATGTGGTGGCGACGCAAAAGATGCTAAAGGCATGAAAGCTAAAGCTGAAGGCAAGTGCGGCGAAGGTAAATGTGGCGGCGACGCAAAAGATACTAAAGGCGCTAAAGCTAAAGCGGAAGGCAAGTGCGGTGAAGGTAAATGTGGCGGCCGTTAATTTCTTATTCTAAATAAGTTATGCTAAAAGGGCCTTAAGGCCC
>NZ_DRGM01000181.1 GCF_011050055.1 Pseudoalteromonas prydzensis
GGCGTTATACGAGCGAGCCGCAATGGCAGTTTAGTAAATACGTGGGTAATGTTTCAAAATATACGCTTGAAAATGTGGTAATTGATAATTATTACTTTGGTGTAGCTTCTGTTAGTAAAGACGGTGTTGAGTCACCCGTAGTTTTTCCGGGTGATGTAGGTTCGTTTGATCACAATATAAAATAATAGTTTGCTTAAAAACACAGCAAACAGAGAGCTTTAAGGTGCAAATGGGAGTTTTATGCTTGCACCTTATTTACTAAGCCCTTAGAGTGTAAAAAAAGAAGTAAAAGGTTATTAAAAATGGAACAACAAGAAAAAAAGCCGTTAACAGCAAAAGAGCAAGTTATAACTGATGAGCAAAGAATGCAGTGGCAACGGGAATGTTTTCAAGCAGCGCAAAAGCATTTAGCCGAAAAAGGCATTATGCCGAAATCAGTAGTTGATAAAGACAGCCGATTTTTAGCACCACTTTGTGCAATGTGGAAATTTAAAGCCCAGAACGGTAAAACATATTGGGTAGTTACAGGGCGATTACCTACAGATCATGCTGAGGTAAGTGCAGCTACAGATGCTCGCGATGCAATGCGTTATTTTTCATTGCAGTGGCAATTAAAAGCGGATCAAATTATGAGTACAGGCGCGCGTGATAAAACTCAGGTAGATTTTGCTAACTTACTTATAAATAGAGCACATGGCTTATACGAAATGTATGATAATGAACCACTGTGGGCTAATGAACCCAAGTAGTTTAGGTAACTTAAGTTTAGTTTAAAATAATAATGTGGAGGGCGTTAGTTTATTTATTGCCCTTTTCTTTATCTAATGAACAAGTGTGAAGGGGGTTGTTTTAAACGCTGAAACAGGGCATTGCATGCGTTGCCTGGGTATTCCCGCTTCCATAAAAACATTTCCTTGCTGAATAAAGCCATTTCGCTTAAAACGCTCTACCTCATTTAAAATACAATTAATGCTTACTTCCTCTATACCTTGGTTTGACGCTAATTCAACAATAAAATTGAGAAGTGATTTATATACCTTGCGGTTACGATGCTCGGGTAATACAGCTATTCTGCCGATTAAGCCATCTGTACATAATCTACCTGTTGCAATAGGGCAGTTTGCATCGTCTGTGACAAGTACATGTAATGCAATTTTATCTAGGCTATCGAATTCGATGTGCTTGGGGATATGTAACTCGTAAACAAAAACTCGCTCTCGAATTTTTTGTAACATATCTTTTTTTATATCCCATTCAACTTTATCAACCAGATAGCCCATTGCAAACTCCTATTGATACCAAATTAAAATGAGTAAGTAATCGCAGCAAAATTATTTAAGCCAATATCAGGTAAAATTAAAATTTTTAGCTAACCTGTATACATAATATTTTACGCCGCAAAATGCTCATCATTACTAATAAAATTGGTATTATTATTCTTGGTCTATATTAAACCAGATCCCCTCATTAACAAGTGTAGTAAAGGTTTGAGTAAATACTAAACTTGGGTTTGTTAAGTTTAATGCTGAACTTTCAAACTCAGTATTATCGGTAAGTAGTTTTACCGCCGCTAAGTCAGTTAATGGCATAGCGTAATTTTCACCGTTAACACTTAATAGCACTTCGGTATCGAGCTGCTGGTAAATAGCACGCGTACCACCTAAACGCTCAAACACAGTTTCTTCATCACTTAAATCATCGCTTATTTGCTCTGATGTAAATGGAGGCTCTACTGGTGCTAAATCCATTTCATGTTTGGGCTGACTAAGCGTTGAGCCTAACCATTGTTTAAATAAATCGTCATTTTCTAAAAGTGCCGCCATCAGTGTTTTAACTTTATCAACTTCAAGGTTTGTAAGTTCACCTTTTGATTTTCTTAGTGTGATGTTGTGATCGGTATAACGTTTTTGTCCGCTTTCGGTATCAATAATATGATCGGCAAAGCTCGACAATAAATCTTGTTGATTTGGGGCTCTAAAACCAACTGAATAATTTAGTGCGTTTTCTACAGCGTAACCTTCGTGAGGGCACCCTGGTGGAATATACAAAATATCGCCAGGTTCTAAAATGCAATCTATTACGGCTTCAAATGCTTCAACCTGAAGTAGTTTTTTGTTTTGAGCAAACTGCTTAAGTGTTGGATCGGGTAAGCCTACACGCCAATGACGTTTGCCTTCACCTTGAATAATAAATACATCGTATTGGTCTAAATGTGGACCCACACCACCATTAGGCGTTGAATAGCTGATCATTAAATCGTCTATGCGCCAGTTGGGAATAAACCTAAAAGGTTCTAGCAGTTGTGCAGCATCGCTATGCCAGTGATCAACTGCTTGCACGAGTAAAGTAGAGTGATCGTCAGTTAATTGCTCAAAGTCTTCAAATGGACCTTGGTGTGTTTGCCAATCATTTTTATGATTGGTGATAATACGCGACTCTATGCTTTCTTCCATTGCTAGGCCGGCAAGTTCATTAGCATCAAGCGGGTCTTGAAAATCAGCAAAACCTTGTTTGATTAAAAGCGGCTTTTTTTGCCAAAAATGGCTTAAAAACTCTTGCTCAGACAAATTATTTATTTTTAATTGGTACATACATTATGCCTACTAGTTAGTGCAATGAGGTTAAAACAAAAAAAGCGAAAGGATGATCCTTTCGCTTTTTAAAAGAGCAATTTAGTTTTAAACTAAATCATCAATAAACTCAACAGCGCGGCCAATGTAGTTGGCAGGCGTTAATTTTTTCATTTCTACTTTAGCGTGCTCTGGAAGGTCTAAACCATCGATGAAGTCAGCCATAATTTCTTGATTTACGCGTTTACCGCGTGTTAAATCTTTAAGTTTTTCGTATGGCTTTTCAATGCCATACTTACGCATAACCGTTTGAATCGGCTCAGCTAGCAATTCCCAGTTTTGATCAAGCTCGTCAGCTAAACGTTGCTCGTTTACTTCTAGCTTGCTTACACCTTTAAGTGTTGATTGGTATGCAATAATTGCATAACCCATACCAACACCTAGGTTACGTAATACCGTTGAATCAGTAAGATCACGCTGCCAGCGAGAAACGGGTAATTTTTGTGCAAGATGAGAGAAAATGGCATTTGCTAAGCCTAAGTTACCTTCTGAGTTTTCAAAATCAATTGGGTTAACTTTATGTGGCATTGTTGATGAGCCAATTTCGCCAGCAATTGTTTTTTGCTTAAAGTGATTAAGGGCAATGTAACCCCACATGTCACGGTCAAAATCTAATAATATAGTGTTGAAACGTGCAATTGCGTCAAATAACTCTGCAATATAGTCATGCGGTTCAATTTGTGTAGTAAATGGGTTTAGTGTTAAACCTAAACTTGATACAAATTTATCTGCATGTGTGTGCCAGTCGTAATCTGGGTATGCGCTAAGGTGAGCGTTGTAGTTACCAACAGCACCATTAACTTTACCTAGCATTTCTACTTGTGCAATTTGGTCACGTTGACGCTTTAAACGCATGTATACGTTAGCAAACTCTTTACCCATAGTTGATGGTGTAGCAGGTTGTCCGTGCGTACGAGTCATCATTGGGATTGTTTTGTATTCAATTGCTTTAGCTTTAATTGCACTTAAAAGTTCGTCGCAATAAGGAAGTAAAACATTTTTACGTGCTTCGCTTAGCATCAAACCATGAGATAGATTATTAATATCTTCTGAAGTACAAGCAAAGTGAATAAATTCGTTTATTGCATGGAGCTCACTGTTATCGGCTACTTTTTCTTTTAGTAGGTATTCAACAGCTTTAACATCGTGATTTGTAGTGCGTTCTATATCTTTAACGCGCTGTGCATCAGCTTCACTGAAGTTATCTACAATGGCGTTTAGAAGTGCATTAGCTTGTTCGCTAAATGCAGGTACTTCTTTAATATCGCTTGCTGCAGCTAACGCTTGCAACCAACGCACTTCAACAATTACGCGGTATTTGATTAAGCCAAATTCGCTGAAAATACTGCGTAGTTCAGTGGTTTTGCTGCCGTAGCGACCATCCACTGGAGAGATAGCCGTTAACGCTGAAAGCTCCATAATAACTCCTAAATTTTAGTTTGAACGATAGTTAAATTTTTGTTTTAGCAATGGCGAGTATTTTTCTTTTTGCAAAGAAAAAGTGACGGCGTTTACCGCCCATTTGTCGCCATAATACTGCACTTCTAATGCCGGCTAATAATAACGCACGGATTTTATTTTGAGTGAGCTGCTGTTTTAATAACTCGGGTTTACCATAAACCTGTATTCGGTGCCCA
>NZ_DRGM01000182.1 GCF_011050055.1 Pseudoalteromonas prydzensis
AGCTATCAGCTATCAGCTATCAGCTATCAGCTATCAGCTATCAGCTATCAGCTATCAGCTATCACAACTTTGTCCCTATCAACTTAAGAGTCAAGAAAATCTTATATTTACCTGACGGCTGACGGCTGACGGCTGACGGCTGACGGCTGACGGCTGACGGCTCAAGTTACGCTAAATGCTCTCTTGCTAAATACTCTAGCGACTGCATTTCCTGCAAGCGGCTGATACAACGTTTGAACTCAAAGTTAAGGTTGCCTTGAGTATAGAGTTCAGTGATCGGTTGTTCTGCGGAGATAATTAATGTCACGTGGCGTTCGTAAAATTCATCTACTAAGGCAATAAAGCGGCGTGCAGCATCATCATTATTTTGCCCTAGTTGTTTTACATTCGATAAAATCACCGTGTTATATAGGCGACTTATTTCCATGTAGTCCACTTGGCTACGAGCGGTTTCACACAATTCAGGGAAATCAAACATCACGATACAGTCTGATACTTTACGCGTTTTGATCATCCGCCCTTCAATCTCAATAGCTTGATCGAGTACGCCCGGCTCTGGCGATAATTTATCAAAGTACTCAAATAAGTTTTTATCGGCTTGTGCGTCTAAGGGGCTGTGAAATATTTCAGCTTGCTCCAAAGTACGCAGCCGGTAATCAATGCCGGAATCAACATTGACGATTTCAGTATTAGCGTTGACAAGGGCTATTGCTGGTAAAAAACGCGCGCGCTGTAAGCCATTGCGATATAACTCATCAGGCACTATGTTAGAGGTTGCCACTAACACAATACCACGGGCAAATAAGGCTTCCATTAAACCACCGAGTAACATGGCATCGGTAATGTCCTGAACAAAAAACTCATCAAAACAGATAATGTCAGTTTCAGCTTTAAAAATATCCGCCACAACCTCTAATGGGTTGGCGGTATTATTTAATTTTTTTAATTCATCATGAACACGGTGCATAAAACGATGAAAATGCACGCGCATCTTTCGCTTGCCTGGCAAAGCTTCATAAAAAGTATCAACCAAATACGTTTTACCGCGTCCTACTCCACCCCAAAAATACAACCCTTTTATAGGTGGCGTGCTATCTTTATTAAAGAGCCTAGAAAACCAACCTTTAGCGGCAGGCTTTTGAGCCGTTAAGTCATCAAATAACCTTTGCAGGTGGCGCACTGCGTTTTCTTGCGCAGCATCGTACACAAAGTCATCGCGCTGTAAATCTTGTTGATATTTTTGCCAAGGAGTCATAGATAGTTACAATAAAACACGGTTTAATTTACGCAATATGTTAACACGCATCGTAACTCGGGGTATATTAACAACAACAGGATTTATTCTTGAATACGCAATCAAGGCGTTATTTTTATTTTTTACGTATTAATTCCCAAAGGGGTAGAATTTATGGGCACAGTTACTTGGATCGGCATTATTGTTATTGTGGCAGTGGCTGCATTTTTCCTTGGCGCATTTGTAACCAAAAAACAATTTAAACAAGATGAATTAGAGCAACAAGCTGAACAAGCTAAGAATGCCTTAGAGCAATATCGCCAAGACGTGGCGGATCACTTAGCAAGTACCAGTAAATTAGTTAGCAAAATGAAAGACAATTACGATCAACTATTAAACCATGTTGATGAAACCAATAAGTTATTGTTAACTGATAAAAAGCAGCACCCTGCAGAACCATTCTTCTCAAAAGAAACAACCGAGCAATTACAACGCTCATTAAAAGAGCGCCAAAGTGACCGATCCTCAGCCCATGCACAACCTGCGGATTATGTATCAGGCACCTCAGGATTATTTGCAGGCGAAGATAAAGTTTCAGAACATTCTAAAGTCTCTTGATGAACTTTTTTTTGACCCCATAGTCTCTATTAGAGCAGCTTATGTTTTATATACAGTCCTAAGCCCCCTTAAATAGATCAGCTATTTTAATGGGTTTAGAACAAGATTAATGAAGAAAGGCTGCAGTTGCAGCCTTTTTTGTTTGTGCTTTTCCTGTGATGTGGAGTAAACCCTGACTATGAAAATGAAATTATCGTTAATCAGTGCAGCAATGTTATCTACCAGCTTATTATTAACCCCTGCGGTATCAATGGCAAAAATGCCTATCGCTGTTAATGGTCAACAATTACCAACGTTAGCGCCTATGCTAGAACAAATAACACCGGGCGTTGTTAGTATCCAAGTCTCCGGTTCAAAGGAAATTCGTCGTCGTGCTGATCCGCTTGATTTCTTTTTTGGTAACCCGCAACCACGTAGCCAAAAGCGTGAATTTAGTGGTTTAGGCTCAGGCGTTATTATTGACGCCAAAGAAGGCTATGTGGTTACCAATAACCACGTAGTGCAAGATGCCGAGAAAATGTTAGTAACTCTGGAAGATGGTCGCGAATACGAAGCAACTAAAATCGGTAGCGATAAAGAGTCAGATATCGCGTTACTACAAATTGAGGCCGAGGATTTAGTCGCCATCAAACTGGCAAACTCAGATCAATTGCGCGTAGGTGATTTTGCCGTTGCCATTGGTAACCCATTTGGTTTAAGTCATACCGTTACCTCGGGCATTGTTAGTGCATTGGGTCGTAGTGGTTTAAACATTGAAGGTTATGAAGACTTTATTCAAACCGATGCAGCAATAAACCAAGGCAACTCAGGCGGTGCGTTAGTTAACTTAAATGGTGAGCTAATTGGTATTAACACCGCTATTTTAGGTGCCTCAGGTGGCAATGTGGGAATTGGCTTTGCGATTCCATCAAACATGATGAAAAACCTGGTTGATCAAATTATTGAACATGGTGAAGTGCGTCGTGGCTCACTGGGTATCTCGGGGCGGCCATTAGATGCAGGTCTTGCTAAAGCGCAGAAACTTGATGTCAAGCAAGGGGCGTATGTTATGCAAGTTATGGATGATTCCGCAGCTAGCAAAGCAGGTATTAAAGCAGGCGATGTGATCACAAGTATAGATGGCAGTGAGATCAGTGGTTTCCATGAGCTGCGCAGTAAAATCGCCACGCTCGGTGAAGGCCGAAAGGTTAAGCTAGGCATTTATCGCGATGGTAAAATTAAAACCGTCAAAGTTACCCTTGATGGCGCATCAGGGTTAACTGCCGCAGGCGATGAACTGCACCCTGCGTTCCAAGGTGCAACCCTTGAAAACACCCAAAAGAATGGTAATAAAGGAGTTGAGCTTACATCTATAGACCCACGCTCTCCAGCTGCACGAGTTGGCCTTGAAGAAGGTGACATTATCATGCAAGTGAATCGTCAGCGCGTTGAAACAATTAATGATATGAATAAGATCATTGAAAATACCAAAGGTAACATTGTACTTGGGGTACAACGTGGCCGCGAATCGGTATTTGTATTAATTCAGTAACAACAAAGCGATTAAATCAATAAATAATAGCAGTGGCACTTGCCGCTGCTATTTTTTTTATGCCATCATTAGAGGATTGCTCACTAAGAATAAGAAAATTGTGCTGAAATTCTTTAAGTTTGTCCTTCCTCCACTGTTTGCCGGACTCGGCATTGCGTTTTTGGTGGTTTTTTTTAGCCCAAATATGCGTGCAACCTTATTACCCAATGTGCCCTTACCCAGCGCAATGAGTGTTGACCACCTGAGTTTTGCCGATGCTGTAGAACGTGCAGCGCCATCGGTGGTTACTATTATTTCTGAGAGCATTTCAAAAGAGCCGCGCTATAAACGGCAAAATACCGTGCAAGAACTTGGCTCCGGCGTGATCATGTCAAGTGATGGCTATATTCTGACCAACTATCATGTGATCAATAATGCAGATCAAATTATGGTACTGCTCACCGATGGCCGCCGCTATTTTGATGTGCAACTGATTGGCTTTGATACCATCACCGACTTAGCATTATTAAAAATCAATGTAGAGCATTTACCTGTTATTCCAGTCAGTGATCGCTTTGCACCACGTGTTGGTGATGTAGTACTTGCGATTGGTAACCCGCTTAATTTAGGGCAAACAATCACCCAAGGGATCATCAGTGCCACGGGTAAGCAAAAAATTACCGACAGCCCCTATAACAGCCTGCTACAAATGGATGCGGCAATCAATGTTGGCAACTCTGGCGGTGCACTGGTGAACTCCAACGGCGATTTGGTTGGCATCACTTCTGCACAATTTAAAACCCGTGAAAACTTAGATATTCAAGGTATATTCTTTGCTGTGCCTTATTCGTTAGCTAAAGAAGTGATGGATAAACTGATCCGCCATGGTCGTGTTGTACGTGGCTATTTAGGCTTCACAGGCACCGCTGTTGATAGCACAGGTAAAGAGGTAAGTGATAACTTCACCCCAGTGGCAGGCTTGCGTATCACCAACTTAGATCCCTTAGGGCCTGCCTGGCAAGCGGGCATTAAAGAGCAAGATATTGTGATTAAAATTGCCGGTGAAGATGTTACAAACCCGCAAAAAACCTTAACGGTTATTGGTAATTCAGATCCTGGTCATGAAATTGAGTTTGAACTCTATCGAAATGGGGAAATATTGAAAGTGATGGTTAAAGTGGCAGAGTTAGAGACTAAGTTATAATTTTAGTTGCAAGGTAAAAGGTAAAAGGTAAAAGGTAAAAGGTAAAACAAGGTTCTCACTTGAACCTTGTTACTTGAACCTTTCAACTCGTATTTAATTACTTCTACGTTTGATGTTTGCACCCAGTGCGCTGAGTTTATCTTCAATTCGTTGATAGCCACGGTCAACGTGGTAAATACGATCAACAACTGTCTCACCTTGCGCCACAATTCCCGTTAAAATTAAGCTCGCTGAAGCACGCAAGTCTGTTGCCATCACCTGTGCACCACTTAGACTTTTAGTGTCGCCACAAATAGCCGTATTGCCTTCTAAGCGAATATTAGCGCCCATACGCTGTAACTCAGGCACATGCATAAAGCGGTTCTCAAAAATCGTTTCCGTGATTGTCGCACTGCCATTAGCCACCACATTTAACGCTGTAAATTGGGCTTGCATATCGGTTGGAAAACCTGGGTGCGGCATGGTTTTGATATTAACCGCTTTCAGTTCACGGCCACGCATATCAAGGTAGATGCTGTCATCATGTATTTCAATCAACGCATTAGTCGCACGCAATTTTTCAATCACAGGCTCAAGGCTGTGAAAATCCGTTAGTTTACATAACACTTCCCCGCCCGCCATCGCCGCAGCAACTAAGAAAGTACCGGTTTCAATACGATCTGGCAAAATACGGTGTTCACAACCATGCAGTTTTTCCACACCTTCAATTTCAATACGACTGCTACCGGCACCAGTAATTTTTGCCCCCATCGCTGTTAAACACACAGCCAAATCAATGATCTCTGGTTCACGGGCGGCATTTTCTAATACAGTTTTGCCGTCAGCCAAGGTTGCGGCCATCAATAAATTTTCGGTCGCGCCAACGCTGACCATTTCCATGTATATTTCAGCGCCTTTTAAACGCCCATCAACTTTGGCATTGATATAACCATTTTCAACACTTATAACCGCGCCCATGCGCTCTAAGCCTTGAATATGAATATCAACAGGACGCGCGCCAATTGCACAGCCGCCAGGCAGCGATACTTGCGCTTGACCAAAACGCGCAACTAATGGCCCTAAGGCTAATACCGATGCCCGCATTTGCTTCACAAGCTCATAAGGGGCAAGTGTTTTATCCACTTTGCCACCATCAATAACGAGTTGGTCACCATGCCATTGGATTTCTGCACCAAGGGTTTTTAACAGTGCTTCTGTGGTGCCAATATCACGTAAACGAGGCACATTGCTAAAGGTACTTTTACCGTCCGCTAATAATGCCGCAAATAAAATTGGTAATGCAGCATTTTTAGCGCCTGAAATTGTGACTTCACCGGCAAGTCCGGTTCCACCCTGAATTACAAATTGATCCATGAGGAAACCTTTTTTATTGAGGTAAAATGAATTTTTGTTCGCGCTTCCACTCAGTAGGTGTAAATGCACGGATCGAAACTGCGTGGATTGTGCCGTCAGAAATGGTGTTCATCAACGGCCCATATACCAGCTGTTGTTTTTTCACTCGGCTTAAACCATCAAAGCAATCACCAACTGCGATAACTTCATAATGACTACCGTTGGCTTTGACATGTACTTCAGCTAATTGTAGCTCGTCGCGTAATAAGGTTTCGACCTGGCTTGTTTCCATAACTCTCACTCAAATAGGTTGGTAACCTGTCCCAATTGCATTAATTTTTGCAATTGCTCAGGAATATTTTGCAACTCAAGGTGAATACCTTGCTGCTTTAATTCTGCGAAAGAGTGAATTAACCAAGCTAAGCCCTGTCTCTTATACACATCTCCGAGCCCACGAGA
>NZ_DRGM01000183.1 GCF_011050055.1 Pseudoalteromonas prydzensis
CTATCAAGCACGCCGAGACGTAGCCTTAGTCTGCGGATATCATCAAGGTTTTCACTGTAAATTGGGCTGCCGCATGCACTACAAAAATAGCGGATACGCCCTAGTTTAAATTCAAAGCTGCTTAACGACTCTTGATTTAGCAGCCATACACCCATGACTGTTATTCTCCAAAGTCGCCCTCTCCAAAGGCGGCTTTTTTTGTACTGAAAACAGAGTGCTTATGCTATATTTTTAAAAAACATAATTGGAGAAGTGAATGTACCAAGGAAGTTGTTTGTGTAAAAAAGTAGCGGTTCAAATTGATGGCCCAATCGACAGTATTATTCATTGCCACTGCTCGTTGTGTCGTAAAGCCAGTGGTACTGCATTTGCTACTAACGGCTTTATTAATCGTGTTGATTTTAAAGTAATCAAAGGCAATGAGTGGTTAAGCAGCTTTGAATTTAAACTAGGGCGTATCCGCTATTTTTGTAGTGCATGCGGCAGCCCAATTTACAGTGAAAACCTTGATGATATCCGCAGACTAAGGCTACGTCTCGGCGTGCTTGATAGTGATATTACAGAGCGGCCAATTAGTCATAATTTTGTCAGCTCAAAAGCGAATTGGGAGCAAATAAATGCCGATATCCCACACTATGACGGTTTTGAACCGACCCGCTAAGGTCGTTGGCTGATAGTGTTTTTACACTATAGTAAGCTGGCGCATAGTCTGCGCCACTACTCTTAATTGTTTTTAAAGCAGTTGTTTCCCATTACTTTTTTATTGGTACTGAGCCGCGGTTATAAATTGTTCAAAACTTTCACACCACACAATCACAGTGTTAAAGCGTGCAATATTAATATCGGCTGGTACCTTAATTATAAAACCATCGAATGTATTAACGCTTGCAACCCGTGTCATTGTGCCTTTATAGGCTAAAAAATCGGCTTCATTATCAATAAAGCGATTAGCTAAATAAAGTTGGTAATCTGGGCCTGGGCTCAAGGTGCCATCAAAAGAGATCATTGCATTGGTTAATCTGACTTGGCCGTTACCATAATGCAAAGCATCGGAGCCTGCGAGGTCAGCTTTGAATTCACCACTATAAAGTGCTTGCTGAGCATGTGTGGCTAGCTCAAGTTTGCTGGGGGATGGTGGGGCCGTTAAAATTGGCAGTGTGTATAACCCCGCAACAAAGCCAATACAAAATATCATCAGATAAACGACTACCTGCCACAATTTACGTATCATAATAAGACCTTAGCCATGAGAATATTCAGTCTATCGGGCAAAACAAGCGTATGCCTTTTTCTATAATTATAAGTTAGCTTACAAAATCGGATTGGGCGAACTCAATCGTCGTTTAAGTATTTGCTTTAGCCTCATTTTGAATTAGTTTACTTGTTAGCTCGCAATAAGTAATGTGAGCTATGGTGTAAATCTGGGTAGCTATTAGCAGGGAGCGATAGCCAAGCTAAATTAATACTGTTTGCTTTTAGCTGCTCTTCCACAACGCGTTTTTTATTCATTGGTCTAATGGAGTATATAAAGTTAACCTGTTTTCCTTGCTCAGCAAAGGCGAGCGTTAACAGCGCATGGATATAGTGATTACGAGGGGTATCAGTGGTGCTGGGGCTGGCTAAATGAAGATTAACGATTGCTGCATTAGCGTGTACAAAGCTAGTAAAGGCTAGAGGCAATAACAATAACCAGTGAAAATTATAGAATTTCATCATTGAGTTGTAACTTAAAATTTTATGACTCAAGTATAGTGAAATTATAATACCTCATTGTTGTAAAAAATCTTATAAAAACATAGAGGCTTTTGAATTAGGCATTATACTTGTAAATATTACAGATGTAGCGTTTGGAATACTATGTTAAATAATTACTTGGTTCGTTCCCGTTTAATCGTACTTGCTCTTTTGCCTGTAGTCATTTTTACGATTACTGCCATATATTCAATTAGCACCATGGGAGGATTAGTCAAAGGAATTGACAGTTTATATGAGAACCGTGTCGTACCACTGAAACAGATAAAAACAGTGTCGGATAACTACGCAGTTAATATTGTTGATTTGCTCCACAAATTTAGAGCTGGCACTATAAGTCAAAATGATTTATTAGCGGCAGTACAACAGTCTCAAAATACAGCCGACAAAGAATGGCATGCTTACCTGAGTACCGACTTAACCAGTGAAGAAAAAAGCTTAGTTAATACTGTTGAGCAAAAACTTAAGCCAGTTCAAGCACATCTCAAAAACTTAGTGAACAAAATACGAAGCGGGGATTTCCAGTCATTGCCTCAACAACAGTTTGTTACTGATCTATATAATGTATTCGATCCGTTAAGCGCAAGTTATCAAGCTTTAATAGAGCTGCAATTAAACGAAGCGAATCACTTTAAAAAACAAGCCGACGAAAACTTTGCGTTAGTGAGTCTAGTGATGAAATTATCAGTCGCACTGCTGATTTTTCTGCTGTTAGCCATTGCTTATTTTATTTATCGTTCCATTCAAAATCCATTGATGGCGCTGCGCGATACCATTACGCAAATTGCAAATAATGCTGACTTGCGAATACGAGCTAATGTACTTGGCGAAGATGAAATTGCCGATACTGCGCGAAACTTTAATAATATGTTGTCACGTATACATACCTTAGTAACCGATGTGTCTGGGGCAACCTTGACTTTATCTTCTGCGGCAGAAGAAATGAACTCAATTAGCGAGCAAGTTGCCTCAACTGCAACAGAGCAAGAGCAACAGTCGGCAATGATTGCGACAGCCATTACGCAAATGAGTAGTGCGATTGAGCAAGTGGCACAAAATGCGATGGCCACATCAGAAAAAGCCACTAATGCAGATAGTAAAGCACAACAAGGGCAGCAAGCTGTAGCAGATAACATTAACTCAATCCAAATGTTATCTCAGCTAGTAAATACAAATACACAATTAATAACCGACCTTAATACGCAAACCAATGATATCAATCAGGTTGTAATGATGATCCAAGGTGTCGCAGAGCAAACTAATTTACTGGCTTTAAATGCTGCGATTGAAGCTGCAAGAGCAGGGGATTCCGGTCGCGGTTTCGCTGTGGTTGCCGATGAAGTAAGGCAACTTGCTCATAACACCCAAAAAGCCACTGCGAGCATTAATGAAATGATCAGCAAGCTACAAGGTATGGCTCAACAAGCTGTTGTTGCGATGGGCAACGCCGAAAGTAGCGCCCAAGAGAGTGTCGAGCATGCGCAATATTCCTCACAAGTGCTCACTGAAATAAACCAAGAAGTAACCGAAATTGCCGATATGAACACGCAAGTATCAACAGCCACTGAAGAGCAGAAAATGGTCGCTAATGAATTAAGCAGTAATATCAACGAATTTAGTGCCAGTATTGCCTCAGTGAGTGAAAGTTCGCAGCAAAATGCGCAAGCATCGCAAGAGCTGGCGTTACTAGCGAGTATGCTACAACAACAAGTTAATGAGTTTAAAATATAACGCTGTGGTGAGCGTACCTTGTCATTAATAGAGTACGAACGACAAGGTACGGTCTAACTTGATACGTTTTTTACACGCTTTGGCTCAGCGCCGTTTTTGTGACAATTTCAGCACAATAATAAGCCGCACACTCCACGTTTTATAAATAAAATCATTGTTCTATGGCTGTATGTTTTGCAAGTATTGCGCTGCCGCTGTAATTCCCATTGCATAGCCTGCACTGAGCTTTTTATAGTTTTTGGTGGTACGGCCCACTTTAAAATTAGCGGGTGGCGCAATGATGTTGATTTTACATCCAGCAGGTGGGTTATGGATAAAGTCGATACTGGCATTGTAGTTATCGGCACGTGCTATAGAGGCACGAGCAAGCGCAGGATGAGCTTTATAAAGCTTTTCAGTAAGCCAAGGCGCTTTGCTGGGTTTTTTTCGATAACCAAGTGGCTGCGATAACACCACGGTGATTTCTTCGGCTCCCATAGCAAACGCTTTGCGCACAGGAATTGAATCTGCAACACCGCCATCAGTCATAGCAATGCCATCAATTTCAGGGTAATTACGATAGGCGATAGGTATCGCACATGAAGCTTTGAGTTGTTGCTCCATCAGCTCAGGTGTTGCTTTTAAATATTGCGCCGTTGCTGTGGCGATATCGGTGGCGACGATAAAAAACTCACTTTGCTGCTTAGCAAATGCTGCTAAATCTAAGCGCATATCGGCTATTGTGATTTGCCACAACCAATCTAAATCAAACAAGTGACCACCACGGATAAAGCGCGTTAAATTGATAAACTCAGGCCGACAAGAGTAGTCAGTGATCACCGCATGATTACGCTTGTGTTGTCCGCATAAATAGGCGGCAATATTAGTTGCTCCCGCAGAGACCCCAAAGCACTGTTTAAATGGCTGATATTGAGCTGTTAAAAATGTATCCAGTACACCAGTGGCAAAGATACCACGCATAGCACCGCCTTCTACAACAAGGGCGTGTTTGTTGCTGTTCACCGAATTGTCTCCTTTAACGACTAACATTTATGTTAATCACTTTGTAGTGCTTCAATTGGATCAAGTTGCGACGCTTTGATTGCCGGATATACACCAAAAATAAGGCCGACTAGCGCACAAATACTAAACGACAGCACGATGGCGGTCATTGACCACGATACTGCCCACTGCGAGTACATAGAGATAATTTCAGACAAACCAATACCAAATACCACACCCAGTAGGCCACCTAAAATAGAAATGGTAAAGCTCTCGGCAATAAATTGAACGCGAATGTCTTTTTGGGTGGCGCCAACGGCACGTAACAAACCAATTTCTTTGGTGCGTTCAAGCACAGTGGCCAGCATGATATTCATAATACCGATACCGCCGACCAACAAGGAAATACCGGCCACACAGGACATTACAATATTAAAAATCTGTTGCGTTTGTTTTTGTTGCGCCAATAACGCCGCAGGTATTACTAGTTCAAAATCGTCGATATCGCTGTGGCGATTTTTTAATAAATGCTCTAGTGCTTGCGCGGCCACAATAGGATCAACCGATTTATCAATTGCCAGTTTTAAACTGCTCACTTCGCTATCAAGTAGGCCACTTTCAAAACGATGTAAAGCCGTGCTCAAAGGAATAAATACTTGGTTTTGCTCGTTACCGAGTTTTACCCCTTGGAATTCTTTTTTCTTTAAATAGGGCGCTTGTAAAATACCAATCACTTCAAACCATAAATGGTTAATCTTGATTTGCTGGCCAAGCGCATCCCCTAGTGGAAATAACTGTTTAGCGGTATTGGCGCCTAGTAAAGCCACTTGTGCAAAGTTTTGCTCATCGGCTTGATTTAGCGCCCGACCTTGAAATAGCTCAAAATGAGACAGCTGAAAATAATTAGCGCTGACCCCCACCGCACGGCTATCACTGTTATTATATTGGCTAAAAATATGATAGGTTTCGATGTTTTTCTGCGCGGCAAAAGCGGTTATAAATGGCAGCGAGTCGTGGGCAACTTCGGCGTCACGCAAGCTCAAGCCTGCTGAGTGTTTTCGCTGCTCTTTTAACTCTTTTTCATCAAACTCTTTAGCATTAACTATAAGGTTATATAAGCCCATGGAGTCAATCATTTTCATTGCTTCGCGCTCTGCGCCTTCACCAATATTTAGCATGGCTATCACAGCACCCACCCCAAAAATCATTCCTAATAGGGTGAGTAGGGTGCGCAGTTTGTGTTGAGCAAGCTCTAAAGTGGTGTCGATAAATAAACTTAAATACTTCATTAGATGTCCTTTATATCTATCAATGAAACCACATCATTGCTTGCTAAGCCGTCCAGAATTTCAACATGACTCAGATTATGCTTACCTAAGGTGACGGCTGTTTTTATAAATTCACCGGCTTTTTCGGCATAAACATAATGGGCATTTTGTTCAGTAAACACACTTTGTTTTGGTACCACTAAACGCTCGCTTTGTGGAGTAACTAAAATACGTGCATTGAGCTTTAGCCCAGGGCGCAGTGCAGCAGTTTGCGCAGTTATATTGGCTTTTAGTTCGTAATACTTTTGTGGATCGCCGCGTTTAATCGACTTAGGAAACGGCGATACCTCAATTAGCTCACCGCTAAATTGTTGCGTTGGCAAAGCAATCAGTTGAAATTGCAATGTTTGTCCGGCGGCTAAATCAATGGCTTCACGCTCAGACACATACAACATTAATTGCATTTGGCTAACATCAGGCAGTGCGGCTATTTTTTGCCCTGGCCATAAGGTTTCACCGGCGCGGGGTTTTTCGCCGCGCCAATTGCTATTGTGAGTTAACAGGCCATCGTGTGGGGCAATAATTTCCAACTGGGATAAGTTCGTATTGAGCATTGCAAGCTTTTGTTTATATTGATTCTCTTGCATTTTTAATAGCATCAGCTCACCAGCGGCACTTTGCTCAAAGCGGCCTGTTTGCCAATCATAGTAATCATGCTTAGCATTTAAGAACTCAACGTTTTGTTGTGACTCTAAGATATCCAGCTTTGAACGAATACGCTCATCTTCAATCGAGTAGTCTTCGGCAAATTGTTTTTCTTCATTCACCAATACAATGTCATGGTTTAAAATCGCTTTGTCTTTATCTATTTCAGCGGATTTTTGTGCTAAATCTTGTGCGGTTAAGGCAGCCTTATTGGTATTTCTTTGGCTTTGACGACGCATTTGTTCGCCGTCGAAGCGGGCAATCACGTCACCTTTTTTAACTTGGCTGTATTCAGGCATCAGCCAGGCTAAGGTTTGCGGTCCTCGTGTTGAAGCGGGGGCACTAATAATGGTTTCATTCGCCGCAATCAGGTGGCCTTTAGCTTCAACAACCGTGGCAAATTGATGTTTACTGACAGTATAAGTCAGCGCGTTTTGTACTGTGTTTTCTTTTGAGCAACCGCTCAATATCATCATACCAAGTAAGCTTAGACTCAACTTTATGTTCATAATTTTACCTCGTCACCTGCTTTTAAACCGCTTTTAACCACGGCAAGGTTATCGGTAAAGTGGCTGATCTCTATAAATTGTTTATTATTTTCAGTGGTTACAACATAAGGCCCTTGTTGGTCATACTGTATGCTTGCTAGTGGAATACTTAACACCTGCGTTAGCGCAGCGGTGGTGATCTCTAAACGGGCTGTAAGGCCTGGGCGAATAACACTGGTATCAAGGTTGTCAATACTGACGATGGCATCAACAATACGGCGTTTATCTTGTGGTGATTTTTCTCTAAATACTCGGCCTAAGCTGGCAATTTTACCGGAGACCACGATTTCAGTACTGCCATCTATGGTAATTTTAACCACTTGGCCTGGGGCAATTTTACCGCTATCTGGCTCGTCTATTTGCGCTTTTACTTGCATATTTTTAAGCACTGCAAGCTCAATAACGGGTTGACCAAATTGTACGCTTTCGCCTATTGATGACTTTTCACCTTCATAATTGGTTTTATAAATCACCAGCCCATCTATCGGTGCTTTTACTTTCAGTCGTGCAATATCTTGTAAGTAGCCATCAACTTCACTTTGTAGACGAGCGACTTTACTTTGCAGCATTTTTAAATTGAGCTCTTTGCTTTGTTGTTGATACGCTTGTTTGCTTTTCGCAAGGGTCAAGTCGTTACTGGCAATGGTAAAATCAATTTGTGATTTTTTCCGTTCGACCTCAGAGCGTGAATTATCAACTATTTCAGCTTTACGTTTGGCTTTATCGTAGTTCATTTTCATCTCGGCCACTTGCAGAGTCAGCTCTTGCTCTTTTATTAACTCTTTGTTTTGGGCATTCTCAAGTTGTTTTTTAGCGCGCTCTAGATCGCCTTGTTTATCGATTAGTTTGTCACGAACTTGCTTATCGTCGAACGACACCACCACATCGCCTTTTTTTACATGGCTGTTTTCAGGTTGCATGGTTTTTATCTGGTATTGCCACATCCGAGCCACGGCAGGCGGCGCAATGATTGCACTGGTTGATGACTCTAATTCGCCATTCGCTTTAACGTTCAGCACAATATCACTGCTTTTAACGCTGAAGTTTTGCTCGCTTTGTTCATTACAGGCGCTTAATAACAGCGCCGTGCTTATTAATAGCGTTTTAAAATAGAGGGCATTGTTATTCATCTGCACTCGCTCCTATCGTCAGTTTTGCGCTCATGCCGGGTAATAACTTTAACCCTGAGGCGCTGAAATTAAAGCGCGCTCTAAAATAGGCGTCCTTACCCCACTGCAGTCGCTCTTCTGGCTGAGTTGATATTTCAGTTAACTTGGCTTGCAATGGTTGCTGTAAATAGGCATCAAATAGCAACTGCGCTTGTTGACCGAGCGTGAGCTTTTGGTAATCAATTTCGTGCACCCAAGCTTCAATATACAGTTCACTCATGGCGGGAATTTCGGCAATTTTCCAACCTGGCTGTGCTGTCATGCCAACAAAGGCTTTTTCGCCATTCCACGGGTGATTAGCATAAAGCACGGGGCCTGTTCGCTGTGCTTTAATACTCATACTGGCTAGTTGCGTTTTATTGTATTGTAAATTGGTTTCTAATTGCTCAATGGTGAGTAGTTGCTTATTGTGGGCGACTTTATTTTCAGTCTTCGCTTGGAGTAGCTCTGCGGATGATTTTTGTCTATTGATCAATGCCTTTTCAAGTTCAAGCTGATTTTTTTGATAATCATAGGTGCTTAAATTTGCCTGCGGTATTGCCGCATCAATCCGTGCTCGCTGCAGTAATAGCTCGGTGCGCTTAAAGTTAAATTCGGCTTCGATTTGTTTTTCTTCATTACTGGTGGTTACTCGAACCAGCTCTTCCTTCGCGGCTTCCAAACTCACCTCATCTTGTTCAATTTCGCTGGCGATAGAGCCACTGTCAAACACCACAACCACATCGCCTTGTTGGGCAATCTCGCCTTCTTCCATCATCCACTGTACTTGCACTCGCCAATTATCAGATTTAGGCGCATAAAAAAGTTGCTGCTCGCTGGCTTTGAGTTCGCCGCTCAATAGTAAGTTTTGGGCAAAGCTTGAAAATGATCCGCAGCCTAGTGCTAATAGTAGGCTGGTTTTGATTAGTTGTTTTGTTAGCATCCGCTGTCCTCAATCACCACGCCATCTTTCATACGAATAATGCGTTTTGCATAGGCTGCAATATCTTCTTCGTGGGTTACCATCACTAAGGTATGACCTTGCTGATGAAGCGTGCAAAGTAACTCCATAATTTCGTGGGATGTTTTGCTATCAAGGTTACCGGTGGGTTCGTCGGCAAAGATGACTTTTGGCTCGTTCACTAATGCTCTGGCAATGGCAACACGTTGGCGTTGACCACCGGACATTTCAAACGGTTTATGATGGGCCCGAGCGCGCAGGCCGACTTTATCTAACATCGCCATTGCGCGTTCGCTGGCTTGTTGTTTTGCCGTGTTGGTATAACGTAGTGGCAGGGCGACATTTTCTTGCGCACTTAAACGGGTAAGCAAATGGAAGGTTTGAAAGATAAAGCCAATTTTTTTATTGCGGATAGCTGACAGGCTTACATCATCAATCTCTTTAATACTTTCACCTGAGAGTAAATAGCTCCCTGACGTTGGCGTGTCTAAGCAGCCTAAAATATTCATTAAAGTAGATTTTCCTGAGCCAGACGCCCCCATCACGGCTACAAATTCACCTTCCTTGATATGTAATGAAACATTACTTAATGCACTGACTTGCGTTTCGCCTACACCATAAGTACGGCAAAGATTTTCGACCCTGATCATACAGTTACTTTAGTTTTTATTATTTGATTGGTTAAACTAGCGAGTTTTATAGCGAGACACAAGTCCAAATCGAGTGGTTAAACATGCGTCTATTTACCGCAGTTAATTGTTTTAACATTTAAGTGTCAATTAAATCATTGTCAGTTAACAATTGTGTGGTTTTACCGTTGATTTATTGCGTTTTAGCCAAGAATTTTGCGGATTTAGCGAATATTTTTTGTTACAAATAAGCCAAGTAATTCGCTAAAAGAATTACTTGGCTAGTTTTTATGGTAAAAAATCATAAAGCATATTCAGAGCGTCATACGCAGATCAGCTAAATTGCTGCAACCCACATTACGCCGACTTCTTTTTTCACCACTTTTACATGGGTACCGGCGCTCAGTGGTTGCTGACTTTTTAGTTTCCAGGTGATACCTGAGTACGAGTGAGTCGTGAGACCTAATTCATTAACATCATTATTAAGCACAAAATCAAGCTCAGCAAAGTCACTTTTCACTTGTTTGCTGTCTACGTTTTCTTGCATACGCTTTAGCGGTTTCCACAGTAATAATGCGCATGCGGCGGTTATTAAGGTATTACTCCAAAGTGCGGTGGTTAATGAGTCTTCTAATAAAGCGAAGTTCATCATTAAGCCAGTTGCAAATAATGAGATACCCAAAAACAACAATATAAAGGTCGACATACCGAGTACAGCAACTTCAATTATCAGTGCCAGTACACCTAAAATCATCAGTGTTTGCGGTAAATTATTGGTAATGAACTCCATATTCTGCTCCTTTACAGCTTAACCTTTTTGTTTGGTATTTAAGGTATTAATAATCGACATTGCTTGCGCCACCATTGAGCTGGCATCGGTGCCGTTATCGGGTAATAAAACCACTGACGATTCTTTAGCAATAGCTTGTTTGGCGGCAATGGCTTTTGTTGCAAGGTCTAACTGAATCGCTTTTTGACCTTGTTCAGTATCCGCCGCTTCACCGACTTTACGCAGTGCATCAGCTTGAGCTTGTGCAACAGCAGTAATGGCTTGGGCTTCACCTTCTGCACGTAGTATTTGTTCGGCCTTTTCGGCTTCTGCAGCAAGTACTTGTGCTTGTTTTCTACCTTCAGCAACGTTGATGTTAGCTTGGCGGTCACCTTCTGATTCTAAAATTTGCGCACGCTTAACACGTTCCGCTTTCATCTGCGCTTCCATCGCTTCCATTACTGACTGCGGCGGCACAATGTCTTTAATTTCATAACGTAATACTTGAATACCCCAAGGCTCAGCGGCCTGGTTAATAGAAGTGACAATATTAGTATTTAGCACATCACGTTCTTCGAATGTTTTATCCAGCTCCATTTTACCGAGCTCTGAACGCATAGTGGTTTGTGATAGTTGTGTTACCGCAAACACATAGTCATCAACGCCATAAGTGGCTTTATAAGGGTCAAGTACACGAAAATACAAAACCCCATCAACAGAAAGCGAAATATTATCCTTGGTGATAGCCGATTGTGAAGGTACATCTTGCGCTTGCTCTTTTAAGCTGCGATCGGCGGCAATACGATCAACAAATGGCACAATAAAGTTCAAACCAGCTTCCTTAGTTGATTGGTACTTACCAAAACGTTCAATGAGCCAAGCGCGGTTTTGCGGGACGAATTTAACACTACTTTTTAGCAGCACTAAAACAAAAATCAGTAAAAACGCTTCAACAGTAAATAACATGTTGAGAATTTGCGCGATAGGGTCCATAGATATTCTCCTTTAATAGTGGCCAATACGGCGTGTCACACAATTACTTATGTACTTATTTGCGTGACTAAACCTAGGTTACCATTGAGCTGCAAGCTCACCTAGTGAAAAATCGTGACAAAGTATGTCGGTAAGTTGATTGCGATAGCAATATTATGGTCATGTTTTTTCAAGATGCGCACAAAAAGCATGTGTAATTCTTTGCGTTTAGTAGTTTAAAAGATAAACCTATTGATGGTAAGTTTAATTCATATGTATTAAGTAAAGTCGCCACGATACCTTGGTTTTAACCCTTTATTTTTGCTCTTTAAAAATATGATATAAAAACAATAAGTTATAATATGTCGTTTTTTATAAGGTAAAATAGCAATATTTAACCTAACGGCTTGTTGTAACTTATTTTTATGCTGATATTCTATAGTTCACTGCCGCACAGGCAGCTTAGAAAAGAAGTAGACGATGGGTAACTAGGCATTTCTGGTTCACTGCCGCACAGGCAGCTTAGAAACGAGTAATACTTCGTCAGCGTTAAACTGGCTTGTTCACTGCCGCACAGGCAGCTTAGAAATCGTTGTTTTAGCGCCACGGAGTGTGACGCTTGTTCACTGCCGCACAGGCAGCTTAGAAAGTCAACTAACGATACGCAGCCCATCACTTTATGGTTCACTGCCGCACAGGCAGCTTAGAAATTAAGAAACAATCCGTTCAGTGTTTCGAAGCAAGTTCACTGCCGCACAGGCAGCTTAGAAATGAAAAGGCGTGAATTTGCATTTAGTGGCACAGTTCACTGCCGCACAGGCAGCTTAGAAATTGTGTTAATTTCAAACTTTTGCAGCATGATAGTTCACTGCCGCACAGGCAGCTTAGAAAGCTAGCATCAGTAGCTATCTCAACTGTATGTAGTTCACTGCCGCACAGGCAGCTTAGAAATGTAGTTAGCGTTGTTACTTTTGAGCTTATAGGTTCACTGCCGCACAGGCAGCTTAGAAATTGACATATGTACCGTTAGTTCGGCTCATGTCGTTCACTGCCGCACAGGCAGCTTAGAAATTCGTTATTACTTTTGTTCTAGTTCTTGAAAGGTTCACTGCCGCACAGGCAGCTTAGAAATGCGTTAGTCTTAACGGTTGCTGCGCCGTTGAGTTCACTGCCGCACAGGCAGCTTAGAAAACACGTAGCGATACTTTAATGTGTTGATCCACGTTCACTGCCGCACAGGCAGCTTAGAAAAAACTCATGTATCGCACCTAACGACGCGTTAGGTTCACTGCCGCACAGGCAGCTTAGAAAACGTGTTATCAGCTAAACGTGTTGCACCTTTAGTTCACTGCCGCACAGGCAGCTTAGAAAAGGCTCTGGTAATCAAATCATTTTAACGCAGCGTTCACTGCCGCACAGGCAGCTTAGAAAAAACTTATGAGTCCTGTTAAGTCCGTAATCATGTTCACTGCCGCACAGGCAGCTTAGAAAGCAACGTCTAAAAGGAATTGGTCGAGCTCAGCGTTCACTGCCGCACAGGCAGCTTAGAAAACTAGTTCCGGGTACTGACTTAAGAACGTTAAGTTCACTGCCGCACAGGCAGCTTAGAAAATTGTCAGAAATGTTCTTGATTACTCGCTGACGTTCACTGCCGCACAGGCAGCTTAGAAAATTTAGTAAACGCGCCGTATACATCAGGGTTAGTTCACTGCCGCACAGGCAGCTTAGAAAAGCCGTGAGCGGTTCCCCTGCCGCTAATACGCGTTCACTGCCGCACAGGCAGCTTAGAAAACAAGTAATCCTGCTATTAAAACTAGTAATAAGTTCACTGCCGCACAGGCAGCTTAGAAACACCAACTAAGGTTTAGAAGACCCTTGTTATATGTTCACTGCCGCACAGGCAGCTTAGAAACTGCTTGGTATATAAATGAGACATACAGAATCGTTCACTGCCGCACAGGCAGCTTAGAAAGGCAATCCATCAATGTTTAAAATATTGCCGTCGTTCACTGCCGCACAGGCAGCTTAGGTGACGAGGGACCGAAACGGAGTTTCGCAGCCTGAGGAAGTGAGGTCATGGATGACCGATGTGACCAAGCTCCATGGATGGATTCAAACGCCGATGTTAATTTAACAACAGTTCACTGCCGCACAGGCAGCTTAGAAA
>NZ_DRGM01000184.1 GCF_011050055.1 Pseudoalteromonas prydzensis
GCTACATCTGCTGGAAACAAATGCGGGCAATCAAGGCTGAGTTATATAGAGTCGAGCGTGAATACTGCGAAAACAAACCTAAAGCACTATCAAATAAAGAATTTCTTACTCAATGGTTAGATATATTGGAGCTTTATCCAAAGTTTGGAAAAAAGGCGAATTTTGCACGGATAGATTTCGTCAAAAAGCACCTAGCAAATAATGTATGGTGAAGTTATGGAAACATCTCGTTGTAATCATTTTTAGCCTTGTATTTAGTGGCTACGGTTTAGCATTTGAAATTAAAAGCAGCAATTTTGTCGGTCAAAAAACCAAGATAGCGCAATTAGCTGATCAGTACGATGTGATTATTGTAAACCCTGACGGTAATTACGGCACTTGGTATTTAAATTCGCCAGTGCTTAACGATTCCCAATATGAAACTTACATAGCAGAAGATGTTGTCAATGATATTGATAATAGCTATTCGACCAACCGGTCTAAAATGAGGCGAGGGATCACAGGTCTTTCGATGGGCGGCTTTGGCGCACTCAATGTTGCTATCAATAATCAACAGGTGTTTGCCGCTGTGACGTCTATGTCTGGTGGTGTGGATTTACGCCCCTTTGCTGCTGAGTTTGGTATTGCAAAAGTACTAGGTGAATGTAAGCCGATATAACAATAGCGATCAAATATGGTCCAAATAGACTATTTATAAGAAAAAGAACAATGTTAGCATTGTGTTAAAGTTGGGTTGTTGAGAGCAAACATGCTTTATAGATTAGCTCGGCCAAATAGTTGGCCGCTGTATTTTACTTTACTAGTGTATGCGAGCCTTATTTGGTTGCAGGGTTTTCAGTCGGCTGCTTATCAGATTATTGCGGAGCTGGATATTGCGTTGACTATGGCTCTTGGTTCGTTTGTTGCCGGCGGAACGGCGTTGGGGGGCGGTGCTGTCGCGTTTCCGGTAATGACCAAAGTACTTGGTATTGAGCCTAGTACAGCCAAAGTGTTTTCTCTGGCGATCCAGAGTTTTGGTATGACCGCTGCGACAATTACGATTATATGCCGGCGGATCCCCGTTTACACAAATGTTATTCTTATGGCATTGCCTATGTCGGCATTGGGCGTTGCTTTGAGTTTACTTTATATTGCACCATTTTCTCCTCGCTTAGTGGTGAAGTCTATTTTTAGTTTTTTGCTACTGTGCTTTGCCTTAACATTATTACTACGGTGGTGGCGCAAAGCGCACCATCTGCCGAGCCGTGAATTTATCAAACCCGCTTTACCACGGTTTATGTTGGTTGCTTTTGTTGGCGGTATTCTTAGTGGTTTGGTAGGGTCGGGTGCCGATATTGCTCTATTTGCTTTATTGGTTATTGCTTATAATGCCGATATTAAAAAGGCAACGGCCACGTCGGTTATTGTTATGGCCTTTACTTCGTTGGTGGGAAGTGCCATCAATGCCTGGTATTTACAGCAAATCACCCCAGAAATTGAAAGTTACTTACTCGCGGCTATACCGGTTGTGGTAATTGGTGCGCCATTAGGTGCCTATGTGTGTGCTAAGATCAAAGTAGGTCAGTTGGTTAGTTTTTTACTCTGCTTAATAGCCATTGAAGTTGGTTTTACCTGCTATGAGCTGTATATGCAAAGCAGCTAAACATATTTTACTTAACTGAATAATACCAATCGACTTAAATATTTAACCATTCTAGCGCGCTAAATAAAGCGCTAACTGCGTTAGTAATTTTTCATGTAGAACAACTAGATGTCAAAATTTCTGCCTTGTTATCAGTGTATTTTTCTGTCGCTATAAATGGTCAGTAACTTAACACGATTGGTATAAAAACCAAGCAAATGATTGACAAAAAGTAGTGATATCTATTAAATTAATCAAGTGATTAATTTAATTTGAAAATAGCATGGAAAACAAACAAAGAGGTCGTCCTGTCGATCCATTAAAACAGACGCTACAAAAGAACAAATTAATTTTAGCTGCGCAAACATTATTAAACAGCAAATCTTATAGCCAAATTACAATTCGCGATATCGCCGCAGAAGCTGAAATTAACTCGGCAATGATTAAGTATTATTTTGGTGGCAAAGAGGCATTATTTGTCGCATTAATTGAGCAATTAGCAGATGCCCAGCTAGGGCAATTTGAGCGTTTACAACAGGCTGAAAAACCACTACTACAGTTTATTTTGATTATTGATCAAGTGATGCAGGCACAACCCGGTTTAGTGCACCTTTTACATGAAGAGGTATTGCATAAAACTACGCCGCTTGCTTATGCCTTTATGGATGCGTTTCCAGCTCGGGTATCGCAGTTTCTGCCTGCTTTAGTTGCCAAAGAAACAGGCATTGATGACCCTCAAGTTGCAAAGTTAGCGGCGTTTAATTTGGTCTCCCTTATGCTTGCTCCTTTGGTATTAAAAACTATTCGTCGCCAGGCTTGGCAAATAGCTGATGAAACAGTGCAAGGCTCTGAATGGGCAGAACATTTATATCACAGCTTCTTAAATGGATTGAGGAGAATGTAATGATAGGTTGGAACTTTCAGGCAAAACGCAATTTACCTATTTTGCTCGTGTTGGCAGTGTTAATGGTGGTATTAATTATTAAATTACTGCCATCTTTAGCACATGAAGCTGTGTCGCAGCAGGGTTTTCCAGCAAGCTATCAAGTGCTTAAACCTGAAATGATCCAACCGAGTATTGTTGGTTTTGGTGATATTGAAGCAAACGTGCAACTAAAAAGTATTGCCGAGGTGGCGGGAAAAGTTGTTTACGTTCACCCTGCCTTAAAAAAAGGTGAGTTATTTAGCAAAAACACCTTACTGCTAAAGCTTGATGATAGTGATGCACGGTTACGCCAAGCTCAAGCACAAGCTGCTGTAGCGAGTGCAAAGTTGGCACTGGCCGCAAAGCAAATAGAGTTAAAAAACACACAGCTTGATATTGAGTTAAGTCAGCATAAATTGGCTATCGCAGAATCGGAATTCGCAAGAATAGAGCGCTTATTTCAACAGTCGACGGTTGCAACGGCACAGTTAGATAATGCACAGCAAGCCTTGCTTATTAATAAGCAAGAGTTACAACAATTGGAAAATAAAAAGAGCTTATTTCCACTAGAAATATCAGCCCTAGAAGCATCGATAAAACAAGTTGAAGCTGATTTAACGCAAAGTGAACTGGCTATTGCAAGAGCTGAAGTGCGCTTACCATTTACGGGACGTATTCAACAAGTGCATGTTGAGCAAGGACAATTTGTTACTCAGGGCACGCCATTATTTGTCGCTAGTGACATTGCCAAAGTACTTATTAATGCACAATTTAGCTATCAAGCATTTCATGAATTTAGCGGTTTTTTTGCTACGCCGCCAAACGTTGCTACCTTGTCATCACAAGGCATGCAGAGCTACTTAAGTGAGCAGATACTCAGTGCAGATGTATCGTTATTAGGCAATGACGGACAAATATGGCAGGGCCGCATTGAGCGCTTTAGTGATGCGCTTGATCCGCGCAGTCAAACCATTGGCGTGGTAGTGAGTGTCGCAAACAGTTATCAACACATTGAGCCAGGTGAACGCTTGCCTTTACTCACTGGAATGCGGGCAAAAGTGCGTTTATCAGCAAAAGCCCAAGAATTTATTGCCATCCCACGGCATTTAGTACGCAATGGCTTTGCTTTGTTTGCCGATGAAAACAATCACCTATTGAAATTAGCGGTCGGTAACGCGCTTAAACAGGAGCATGCATATCTCTTCAAGGTGACCGCGATGAACCAACAAAGGCTAATTACTACTGACTTATTCCCCATTGTTGAAGGGATGTTATTGCAGCTTGAGCAAAGTCCTACACAGAGCTAGGTAATCTACAAAGGAGGTAGATGATGATCCGTTTTTTTGCTAAACATCCCACCGCAGCTAATATTTTAATGCTGCTATTAATCGCCGTTGGGGTTGTTAGTTTACCGCAATTAAAACGAGAAACCCTACCGCAAATTAATAGCTACGAAGTTGATATTATGGTGCCTTATCCAGGTGCATCGGCAGAGAATGTTGAGCAGAAAATCTGTTTAACCCTTGAAAAAGCCCTTGATGGTATTAGTTTTTTAGCTGAAAAGCGCTGTGTTGCACGGCAAAACATGGGCCATATGACGGTGAAAATGGCTGAGCAAGGTCACTTTGCACGTTTTACTGATGATGTTAAAAGTGCTGTGGATGCGATTGATGATTTTCCAAGTCAAATTGAGCAGTGGCATATTACAGAAAAAGACCGTACACAAGATGTCGTTAGTGTTGCAATTGCAGCCCCCCTAAGTCGGGTTGAATTAAAGGCATTAGCAGAGCGTTTTAAAAGACAATTACTAAGATCACCAGAAATACCCATTGTTGAAATTAACGACTTTTCTGCACATCAGCTTAGAGTGACCGCGTCGCAGCAAACACTCCGTCAATATGGATTGAGTCTAGCTGATTTAGGGCAAGCATTAACACAGCAAAATATTGAACTACCGTTAGGAACATTGGAAACTGCTCAAGCAGATACACAAATCCGCTTAATGGAAGAGCGTAAAACAGTTAATACGTTAGCCGATATTGTGGTGGCATCGGGAGAGCAGGGTAATGATGTGCGACTTGGTGATCTTGCGCAAGTACAAGACACATTTGAACGTATCGAAAAGCAAATTTTTTATAACGATCAGCCGGCAAGTGTGTTAACGATTAAAAAGAACTCTCAAGATGATAGCTTGCGAGTATTAGCGGCAGTCGAGCAAATGCTCGCTGAATTCCAACAAACATTACCTAATACGGTAACCGTCACGCTGACCAATAACAACACCAGTATTGTTAAAGATCGTATTGCCCTATTGATCAGCAATGCTTGGCAGGGATTATTATTAGTGTTTGCGGTTATGTGGCTATTTTTTTCATTGAAATATGCATTTTGGGTCGTGATGGGCTTGCCGGTTTCTTTTCTGGCGAGTTTCTTTTTAATGCTGCATTTTGGGGTGTCGATTAATATGCTCTCAATGGTGGCGTTGTTATTGGCGCTCGGTATTTTAATGGATGATGCAATTGTTATTGCTGAGTCGATTGGCAGCAAAGTTGATCAAGGCTTAGCGCCCGCAGCAGCGGTGATTGCCGGTACGAAAGAAGTACTGCCTGGGGTGGTGTCGTCGTTTATAACGACCTTGTGTATTTTTGTTGGGCTGATCTTTATTGAAGGTAATTTAGGGCAAATTTTGAAAGTGATCCCTATTGTGCTGATCTCGGTTATTACCGTGTCATTAATTGAAGCATTTTTTATTTTACCCAATCATTTACATCACGCGCTTAGTAAGCACTCGAAATCAGCTAAAGTAACGAGCTTCTTGGGGCAAATTAAAACCCAGTTTGAAACTCAGTTTAAGCGCTCTCAAAATGGTATCTTAATAGTCAACCAGCAACTTATAAAATACCGATATCTAGTGCTAGGTAGTGTGCTCGGGTTACTGCTTTTTTGTATTGCGATGCTGGCGTCGGGGGTATTAAAGTTTACCGCATTTCCCGATATTGATGGTGATGTAGTGCAAGGCCGACTCCTGTTGCCAAATGGGACACCGTTTGAAAAAACTCAACAACTAATGCAGCAGATTGAACAGGCACTAGCGCGCACTGCAGCATCGTTTGCGGATGTTGAAGAGCAAGATTTAGTGCAAGCCGTTACGGTTGTGTATGGCGAAAATCCCGATTATCAAGACCAAGGGGCTAATTTAGCCTATATCTCCATTGACTTACTCAGTGCAGAGCTACGCCATACTGCTATTCAAACATTTTCAGAACAGTGGCGAAAGGAATTAGGCCCGTTACCCGATGCATTGGCTTTTACTATCAAAGAGCCGAAACTAGGGCCACAAGGTCGGGCTATTGATGTGCGCTTACTCGGTGATGATAAAGCTGAACTTGGTATGGCTGCATTTGAATTAAAAACCTGGTTACAAGGTTATCAAGGGGTGCAAAATATTGCTGATAATATGCGTCCAGGAAAACCTGAATATCAGCTCAGGCTTAAGCCAGGTACTGCGGCTTTAGGTATTAATGCTGCGGTAATTGCTGAACAATTAAGGCCTGCTTTTCAAGGTATGAAATTAATGCAGACTCATGTTGGCCTTGAAGATTATGAGGTGACAATAAAGCTAGATACGTTAAGCATTGATGAATATAGTGATTTTGATGACTTTGCCATTATACATCCACAGTCTAAGATTGCCATTCCATTAGCGGCACTGGTTGATATTGAAGAGAGCCGTGGCTATGCGGTAATTAACCGAGTTGATAATTATAATAGTGTTTCTGTTTATGCTGATGTCGATAGCCAGCTCACAACAGCCGCAGCTGTGGTGGGAGACTTGCAAAAAAGCTGGTTATTAGAATTTGCTGAGCGTTACCCTAATTTGCATTATACCATTGAAGGTGAAGTAAAAAATGCCGCGATCACGCAAAACTCTATGCGTCGTGCAATGATGTTGGGCATGATTGGTATTTTCTTATTATTAGCACTGCAATTTCACAGTTATATTGAACCGTTGATCGTCATGGTATCCATTCCATTTGCATTAATTGGTGTGGTGATGGGCCATTTTATAATGGGCATTAATTTTTCTATGCCTTCGTTGATGGGGTTTATTTCTTTAGCGGGGATTGTGGTTAATGACTCAATATTGTTAGTGCAGTTTGTTAAAAAGCGCGTTAAATCAGGAATGTCAGTTCAAGATGCAGCAATACAAGCCAGCCAAGATCGCTTTAGAGCGGTTATTTTAACCTCGGCAACCACGATTGCAGGAATGACACCGTTACTTTTTGAAACCAGTTTACAAGCGCAAATCTTGATCCCATTAGCCACCAGCATTGTATTTGGTATTGCCATGTCGACTTGCTTGGTTTTAATTGTATTACCCTGTTTATATGTCATCCTTGAAGACTTTGGTTTTGCTAAACCCCATAGTCATAGCCAATTAGCAACAAGTGATACAGTAACCGTGTAAACTAATAAAAAAGCACCTCAGACGGTGCTTTTTAAGTACTTTGAGGGGCGTTATTTACTGTGGCTGGGAGGTCGCTTTGATGATTGCAGGTTGTGCTAGTATTTTTTTTGCTCGCATAAAGTTTTTGACATTATTAACACAATCAGCGGCAATTAATTGTTGCTCTTTGTAATACCAAACAGTTAATTGCTTATCTTGGTTATGCTCAACTATGAGCTCATCATAACCAAAGTTGAGCCCAGCAAGCTGAATTTTACAATCGTATTGATCAGACCAAAACCAAGGAACGGGAGGTTTTGGAGGGGGAACAGCGCAGATCACCGCAGCCGCTATTTTAGCTTGCGAAATAGCATTAGGTACCGATTCAATACGTGTTGCATGACCACTAAATGGTTCAATTGCCAGAGTACAGTCGCCAGCTGCGAAAATGTTAGGATCGGTGGTTTGACAGTGTTGATCAACCACAATACCGCCTTGTTCTACCAATAATCCCGCATCATACGCTAATTGCACATTGGCGGTTGCACCAATGCCAACAATGACTAAATCAGCGGCAAATTGCTGGCCATTGCTACAATGGACGTGTTCCACCTTGTTACTGCCAGATAAAGCGGTTATCTGTGTGTTAGTAACAATATTAACACCACGCTGTTGATGAAGTTGGCTAATAAAATTAGCAAGCGGTGGGGCAGCAACGCGCTCTAAAATACGTGGGTTTTGTTCAATAATGGTCACCTGATGGGCTAAAGTACGCAGCACTGCGGCCGTTTCTAAGCCAATATAGCCACCGCCAATCATGACCACTTTTTTGCTGCGCTGGTTTTGCAACTGCTCAGCAATACGTTCAATATCACCTATGGTTTTAATATAAAAAACCTGACTTAAATCACTCCCAGGTATAGTGAGTTTTCTAACTTGGCTGCCAGTGCACAGTAGTAATTTATCGTATTGCCAAACATCGCCATTGAGACATTCTATAGACTTAAGTGTGGGAGAGATTGTTTTTACTTTACAGCCTAATTGTAGGTCAATATGTGCTTTGTCATAGGCTGCTTGTGGCTTTATCTGTAATTGTTGCGCAACGATTTTGCCGCTCAGATATTGCTTTGATAAAGGTGGGCGGTGATAAGGTAAGCTCTGCTCAGCTGAAAAGAGTATGATTTCACCTTGCCAGCCATTTTTTCTTAAATTAAAAGCGGCCTCGGCTGCTGCGTGACCACCGCCAATAATGATACATCGTGCCATTGCAGGCTCCTAATATTGTGATTCTGGGAGCTTAACAACAAGGCCATGATGTGAACTATTGAGTTTTATTTGACAACTCAAACGGCTAAACTCGTTTGGCTCTATGACCATTTCAAGCATTTGACCTTCATTGTTGTCGGGTTTTGATACTTTGTCTTGCCATTCATCGGAAAGATAACAGTGGCAAGTCGCACAGCTCCCTGAGCCACCACATTCACCTTCAATTCCTGTAACTAAATTTTCAATCGCTGCTTGCATCAGCGAAGCTCCCTCTGTGGTATGCACTTCAATATGCTCACCATCAGGCTGAATAAATGTGATTTTTGGCATGGTTGTCTCCTTTACTTAGGCAAACTGAGTTAAGTGATTAATTTCTTCTAAAATGGCTGCGGGATCGGTTTCTAATTGACTATCCATGGCGGTATTCCATCGATTTAAAAAACCACAAATGGCGATAATCGCTGCAATTTCAATAACCGCAGGTTCTGTAAAGTAAACGCCTAACTCGTCGTAGTGTTGTTGCTCAAGGTGTGCTGGTGAAGTACTCGTTGCAAATGCAAAACGTAACGCGGCTTTTTCAGCTTCGCTGTACCAATCACTGGTTGCAAATTCAAATGCGGCAAGTACTTTTGCTCGGTTTACATTTACGCGGCTGGCGATATGTGAAAAATGCCCCTGACAATATTGGCAGCCAGCAGCATTACTACTAATGGTGGCAATCGCCCATTTTAACTCTGTCTCTATGTGTTTTAACTGGTTTAAACAGGCAAACAGTTGTCCAAAGGCACTGGCTAACATGGGGTTTTTTGCCATTGTTAACATCCCATTAGGAATAAAGCCTAAGTTATCTTCGATACTCTGATAAATAGGCTCTAATTCAGGCGTGTTCTTCCTCTCTACAGGCTGTACAAGTTGGTTAAGGCTACTATTCATCATCCTCACTCCGAGTGTCGTAGGTTTTATTTAATGTAAATTTTTTGTATTACTTTTCCTATAGTCCTAATGGACCAAAGCCATAGTCCACAGGAACTATGTTTAAAAAATGTTAATGGGCGTAGGGTGGAAGGAGATGAACAGTCAATATTAAAAGTCATCGATACTAAGCATGCTGTTACTTTTCAGCTGTTTGTAAGTGACTATTATTTAAAGGAAATGACGATGATTAATGAACTTATCGATTATATTAACCACGACCTATTAGACGGCGCTGCGCCAGATTTAGATCAGCACACGCCGCTGTTAGAATTAGGTATTCTTAACTCTTTGTCGATGGTGCGGTTACTTGCCCACGTTGATCAGCGCTACGGTGCGAAAGTACCAGAGCACGATATTAACCCAGTACACTTTGAAAATGTTGCTACATTGTCGGTATTGATCAACAACCTCTCGACAATGAAACATCAACAAGCACAGCAAACAGTATCAGAATTAGAACGCTTAGTGAGTTTACAACAAAGCTATGGCATTCAACGTGAGTTAGTCGATGCCGGCAGTGGTTTTAAACAGCATACCTTAAGGGTTAAAGGAAAAGACAAAGAACCTTTATGGATTTTATTGCCGGCACTGGGTAATCCGTCAACATCTTGGTCATCTACGCTACGTTCTGTACAGGGCCGTCATAATGCTGTGGCGCTCGATTTGGCCGGTTTTGGGTTAAGTCAAAGTGCTAATGAGTCACCATCTTATATCGATCATGTTGAGTTTACGCTGCAATATTTAGCAACCCTTGAAGAGCAAGAATGGGTGTTAGTTGCTAACTCAGCAGGCAGTATGATCGCCACTGAAATTGCGCGGCGTTTCCCAGAAAAAGTTATCGCTTTAGTGTGTAGCGGCTTTGGCTTGGTTGAAGATGTTGATAGCTGGTGGGCAGATCTACAAAAGATGTCTTCTGCACCAGAGCAATTTTTAGCAGCTGCTTATTATCATCCTCCCAAAATGACTCCAGCATTAGAAGATTTGCTAAACGATGTGTTATCACGCCCAGCTTATCATTCATTTTTAGATCAATACGCGCGTCAAGCCATGGCAACAACTTTTGATGGTGTCAACGTACCGACTTTATTTATTGCCGGTGAGCACGATCAGATCATTCCCCCGCAGTGGAGTGAAAAAGCGGCTGAAAAACTGCCTAATGCAGAGGTGGTGCGATTATCTCGCTGTGGCCATTTTTCAGCATCAGAAAGACCCGAAGAATTTGTTTGGGTGGTTGAAGACTTCTTAACAAGAGGAGTAATGTAATGGAAGGCTTTAAACATTATGATGTGGTGATCATTGGCAGTGGTCCTGCGGGAAGTTTATGTGGTATCGAATGTCGAAAAAAAGGCATGTCGGTACTGTGTATCGAAAAAGAAGAATTTCCGCGCTTTCACATTGGAGAGTCTTTAACTGGTAATGCGGGTCAAATTATTCGTGACTTAGGCTTAGCTGATGAAATGAACGCCGCAGGTTTTCCTGATAAACCAGGTGTAAATGTCATTGGCTCGTTATCCAATAATGAGTTTTTTATTCCTATTTTGGCGCCTACTTGGCAAGTACGTCGCAGTGATTTTGACTCGATGATCAAGCGCCGTGCTGTTGAGCATGGGGTTGAGTATCAAATTGGCTTGGTGAAAGACGTCATTCAAGATCAAGGGAAAGTGGTTGGCGCTATTTATAAGGCTAATGATATTGAGCACCAAGTACGTTCTAAAGTGCTGGTTGATGCAAGCGGACAAAGTACCTTTTTATCACGTAAAGGCATTGCGGGTAAAAGACAAATTGAATTTTTCTCGCAACAAATAGCTTCTTTTGCTCACTATCAAGGTGTTGAACGTGATTTACCGCCTTTTTCAACCAATACTACGATCCTTTATTCTAAGCAGTATCACTGGTCTTGGATCATCCCGATCTCTGCAGACACCGATAGTTTAGGCATTGTGATCCCCAAAGACCTTTATTATCAAGAATGTAAAAATCCTGATGAGGCTATTGCTTGGGGGATGGAACATATTAGCCCAGAGTTAAAGCGGCGCTTCAAAAATGCGGAACGCATTACTGAACCTCAATCCATGGCTGACTTTTCTTATCGTATTGAGCCTTTTGTTGGCGATGGGTGGTTATGCATTGGTGATGCGCATCGCTTTTTAGATCCTATTTTCTCCTATGGTGTGTCGTTCGCGATGAAAGAAGGAATGCAGGCAGCAACGGCAATAGAGCAAGCGATTAACAGCCAAGATTGGCAAACGCCGTTTTACGCATATCGCGACTGGAGTAATGGTGGTCAACAAATAGCCGCTGATCTTATTCGCTATTTTTGGATTTATCCGATTTTCTTTGGTTACCAGATGCAAAACCCTGATCTACGCGATGAAGTGATCCGCCTGCTCGGAGGCTGCTGCTTTGATTGCGAAGGCTGGAAGGCCCCCACTATTTTCAGAAATGCAATTGCTGAATACGATCGCAAACAAATGGCCGGATAAGAACATGTTTTAGCTGTGTTCTTTACTAAGGAGATGAGCATGAATTTTGAATGGACAGATGCACAACTTGAGCTCTATGAGCATGCCTTAAGTTTTGCGAAAAATTTAGATTGCCCAGCCGTTGCGAGCGGTGAGTTTCCACAGCAACTTTGGCAAGCGCTTGGAGATTTTGGTTTATTTGGCTTGCCAGTCGATAGTCGTTACTCACCAGTTGGCTCGGGTTTTGATATTTTGACAACGGTTAAAATTGTTGAAGGGCTTGGGCAAGGATGCGCAGACACAGGAATTCTCTTTGCAGGGGCTGCTCATACCTTTGCGTGTGTAATGCCAATTTATGAACACGGTAGTGAGCGATTAAAAACCGAACTGCTACCGGCATTAACGCAAGGCCAAAAAATTGCTGCGAATGCGATTTCCGAAGCGGAGGCCGGCTCTGATATCGCTAAACTTGCTACCAAAGCAACCCGCGAAGGGGACTACTACATTATTCGCGGTGCTAAGTCTTATGTGACTAATGGTGCTGTGGCCGATTACTTTGTGACATATGCGACCAGCAACGAAAAGTTTGGCTATTTAGGTCAAACGGCTTTTGTTATACCTGCTGATTTAGCTGGCATAGAGGTTGGCAAAAGTTATAAAAAACTGGGCCTTAACTCGGCACAATTGAATCAGGTTTTTTTTGATGATGTGAAAGTACATAAAGATTATGTACTAGGTGCTGAAGGGCAAGGGGCACGGATTTTTGCAGCTTCTATGGATTGGGAGCGCTGTTGTTTATTTGCATTATTTGTTGGAGTTATGCAACGCGATCTTACCCGCTGTATTGAATTTGCTAATACACGCAAACAAGGTGGCAAAACCATTAGCAAGTTTCAAGCGGTTGCACATCGTATTGCCGATATGGAAGTGCGCTTACAAAGTGCTCGTTTGTTACTTTATTTTGCAGCTTGGCAAAAGTCTCAAGATGTTGACAACACCAAAGCCGTGGCATCAAGCAAACTAGCCATTAGTGAAGCCTTTGTGCAATCGGGTATTGATGCTATTCGTATTCATGGCGCAATGGGTTACTTACAAGAAAGCGCTGTAGATAGCAGCATACGCGACGCTCTTGGGGCTGTGTTGTTCTCGGGTACTTCTGATATTCAAAGAGAATTGATCTGTAATCGGTTGGGACTGTTATGAATATTTTAAGTGACGTATTTCAGCGTGGACTCAGTGTTGCAAACCCTGATCGTTTGGCGGTAAGTGATGGTAAGTATGATTACAGCTACGCACAGTTACATATAGCAATAGGTAAAGTTAGCCGCTGTTTAAGTGATTTGCATGTGCAACGCGGGGACCGCGTTGGCTTATGGGTTGATAAGTCTTGTCGAGCGCTGGCTGCAATGTTAGCAGTAACACGAATAGGCGCAGTGTATGTACCCATTGATCCGATGAATCCGCGCCTAAGAGTTGAAGTCATTAGAGAAGATTGCCAACTTAAAGCAATTGTTACCAGTGCAGATAAATTTTCGCATTATTGTCAGCAACAGCCTGTGGATTGTGCATTTATTCTTGTTGATGAACTTCCCGTTAATGAATCACAGAACGCCGGTTCAGGGCTTCATAAGGTATTGACATGGCAAGACATTCAACAGTGCTCAGCACAATTAGAAACGCAAACCGTTCACCCAGATGAGCTGGCATATATACTTTACACCTCAGGTTCCACTGGTACGCCGAAAGGAGTAAAAATAACGCATCACAATGCATTGGCATTTATTAACTGGAGTATTGACGAGTTATCGGCCACTACGAAAGACCGCTTTGCTAACCATGCGCCTTGGCACTTTGATTTATCGGTGCTGGATATTTATGGCGCATTGGGAGTGGGGGGCAGTGTTCATTTGCTTGATGAAATGACCAGCTATGTGCCCAACAAGCTGATTGAGTTTATTAGTAAACACGCAATTACGATTTGGTATTCAGTGCCTAGCGCTTTACAGCTTATGCTTAAAGCGGCGCCCGATTTAGCGATTCAGTGTCCGCAGTTACATACGCTTATTTTTGCCGGTGAAGCTTATGAGATGAAAGCATTAGCTCAGCTGCGAGAGGCTTTTGCCGCGGCGCGCTTATATAACTTTTATGGTCCAACTGAAACAAACGTGTGTAGTTTTTATAAACTGCCATCGCAGTTACCAGAGTTATTGCCGATTGGTCATTCTGCTAGTGGCGCTAATATAACCATATGTGATCAGCACGGTGAGCAAGTTGCCGTTAATCAACATGGTTTTATTACTGTCGTAGGGCCAACAGTGTTTAGTGGGTATTGGGGCATGGAGCCAAATGGCACGGATCGCTACAACACCGGTGATATTGGCTACTTAAATGAGCAAGGAGAGCTAATGTATGTGGGTCGTGAAGACCATATGGTGAAAGTAAAAGGTTACCGAGTACATTTAGCCGAAGTTGAAAGAGCCATTTACAGTCATCAACAGATCACAGAGTGCGTCGTGTTGTTAGATCAAGGACAGCGGCTGCATGCTCATATCGCCTGTAAAAAAGGCACTCACTTGTCGCTGCTAAGTCTAAAAATGCACTGTGCAAAACGTTTGCCCAAGTATATGTTGCCGGAGCAACTAACGTTATGGCCGGTGTTGCCAAAGAACCGTAATGGTAAATTATCGCGACGCTGTTTAAGCACTTCTCACCCAGCACATTTACAACCTCATTCAATAACAGCCTAACAGACTGAAAGCCACTTATTAAGGAGTGAATAATGAAAAAAACAATAGCGGTCATTGGAGCCGGTTTATCGGGTATTGCAGCGATAAAACAATTAACGGATGACGGTCATCAGGTTATTTGTTTTGAAAAAGCAGAGAGTTTTGGTGGAGTGTTTGCTGATAAGAAAATTTATGATGATTTACATTTGACTATTTCCAATTACTTTATGGCTTATTCTGACTTTTTACCCAGCCATCAAAAGCTCAAATTTTGGTCAAAAAAAGAATATATTGAATATTTGGGTGAGTATATAAAACGCTTTGCTTTGGCACAGTATATTCGCTACGGTCATACCGTTATGAAGTTGGAAAAAGTGGCAGAGCAATGGCAAGTCAGTTACCGCAATGACGAGGGTGAACAGCAGCAAGTTGTTGATATGGTAGCGGTTTGTTCAGGTCATTTTCAACAGCCCAAAATGCCTGAGCTGCCAGGTTTAACTGAGTTTCAAGGTGAAATACTGCACTCTCATGATTATCGTGATAAAGCGGCGTTTACCAACAAGCGGGTACTCTGTGTTGGGTTAGGCGAAAGCTCTGCAGATATTACTGCTGAGATCTCGCAAGTGGCGAGTCGTTGTGTCTTGTCTTTGCGGCGTTATCATGCTGTTGCGCCACGCTATATGGCGTTTCAAGAAGATCCTTATTTTACTATTGACACTTCTTGGTTAACTTCGCGAATAGTAAATAAATTACCACATCATTATCACGGTGGGATTACCAAGCATATTTTCAATAAGTATGTGAACAGCCGCAATGATCATGTACGGATCCGAGGGGAGTGGTTGAAAAAGTCGGGCCCCTCTCATCATCAAGCGGTTACTAAGAATGAGCGTCTGTTTAAACCGATAGCAGAAGGTAAGGTAATCCCCAATATTGGGGGAATTGAACGCTTTGAAAAAGATGCGGTGGTGTTTAAAGACGGAACAAAAGAGAGTATCGATGCGGTGGTTTTTTGTACTGGCTATCAACTGAACTTTCCGTTTTTAACAAATACAATCACGAATATGCGTGATTTGTATAAGCAAATGATCATTCCTGAACAAGGCCATAGTCTTGCTTTTATTGGTTTTGTTAGGCCTCAGCAAGGAGGTATTCCAGTAATTGCTGAAATGCAATGTCGCTACTTATCGCAATTAGCAAGTGGCTTGCAGCAGTTACCTGGTAAATCAGAAATGCTGGATATTATCAAACACGATGCGAAACATTGGCAAACTGAATATAAAATTACCCCCCATGTGGCCTCATTGGTAAATTACTGCCATTACATGGATTCAATGGCTAAATTAGTGGGCTGTATGCCGACCATTCCGAGTTTATTCAAAGATCCGTTACTTAGAGTTAAGCTGTTGCATAACCCGCAGTTTGCTATTCAGTATCGCTTGGCTGGCCCTAATGAAATGACACACACTGCCAGAGAGTTTTTATTGAGTTTTCCTAATATCAGTTCGTGGCCGCGCATTATTCATTTCGAATTGGCATTGTTGACACAAAAACTATTGGCACGACTGCGGGCTGATGGCTTGCGCGGGCTGAGTCGTTAGGAGCAAGCTCATGATCAACTTATCTAAAAAACATCTCTATAACCGCGCCCGAGATTTAGATCCGGATAGTTATAATCTTAGTAAATTGAGCTATCTGCAAAAAATAATTTTAGGGACAGATGGTACGGTAACACAACTTATAGAAAGTATTGTTGGTGAACCATTAAAGTTAGAAAAATTAGCTGAAAGTGACTTACCACAATGTATTGGTAAAGGTGCTCAGCGACGCATTATTACCTTAAATGGTGCCTTGACTGGATTGCCTTATCTGTACGCAGACTCTTTAGTTTATCACCACAACATGGCAGCTGATTTTTCTCAAGCGTTGCTAGAAACTCGTATGCCAATTGGCAAAGCGTGGGAAAAGTTTCAAATTGAAACTTATAAAACCTTAAAGCACTGGGGTTTTGAACGTGCAGCAACAACCGCTAAACACTTCGTTATTGAGCCTGATGAATTATTACTGTATCGCACTTATTTTGTGTACTCGCAGGGCAAAATTATTTTCGAAATAACCGAAAAGTTCCCCTGCCGCTGGTTTATCCAAGCAGAGCAACTTAACCAACAACCAGAACTATCAACTTTAGTGAGTGGAATTTAATTATGAAACACGCCGATAATGTTGTGCTTGAGCAACAAACCCCTTTTGACATAAATGAGTTAAGCCATGAAATTCCTAGTTTTAGCCTAACCAGTGATGACGGCCAAAGGTTTATGTGGGGAGAAGATTTTCATCTTATTATAGAGTCACTGTCGAAAAAATATGGCGATATCTATGCCATAGACACAGCTAAAGGACGCTTGCTGATATTAAATGGTTATCGTTATATTAAAGAAGCGTTAGTGGATCAAAATGATGTCTTTAATGCACGTGCCGATTTCAATATTTTGCAAATTGCACCACAAAAGCATTTTCTTGAATTAGAAGCGGGTGAGCAATGGCAATTACATCGTCGCGTGTTTGCCGCTGCTATGCGTGACTATTTTGCAGAGCGTTGGCAGCAAATCGAGCAATGGATGACCACTGAGATTGACGATATAGTTGCTGTGTGGCGGGAGCAAGCTGGTACGGTGATTGACCCTAATCGAGAAGTATCGCTGAAATTAGCAAGTTTTTTACATAAAGTAATGTTTGATCAACGGTTTGGAGAATTTGAAAAAAGTATTTTTGATGAAAAAAGTTTAAGTTGGTTACCAAACGGCTTTATAAATAGTACGCGCTGCGAGTTAATGCCAGTATCTGAACAGCCCGCGTATATTGCCCAATATGGTGATGCAATTGATAAATTCACTAGTAATTTAAATGGCTTAGATCAATATGTTTCACATAATGTCGCGCAGCGTAATGAGAGTTATGTTGCGGGTGAATATCGAGACTTATGCGATTATTTATTAGCCGCCAATAACGATATTGATGAGGAAGTAAAGGCGAAACTAGCGATTGGCGAAAAAGAAGTTGTGGTGGGCTCTTTGACGCAAGTAGCAGGTGCAGGAGGAGGTGTAGGAGCTTTTGCGATGCGCTGGGCGCTATTGTACCTTGCGGCTTTTCCACGTTATCAGGCGCGAGTGCATGCAGAGCTCGATCGTGTCGTAGGGCGCCAGCAAGTCCCATTAAATTGTCATAAAAATCAGCTGCCTTATACGCAAGCTTTTATTGCTGAAGTACTAAGGCATTGCTCAATTACTTCAATGCCAGCGGCTAACTATGCGACCAGCAAAGACACCATGTTAGATGGTTATTTTATTGCAGCTGGTACGCCCTTAGTGATTAACAATTATAGTTTGACGCGTGATGAAACGCTATGGCAAGACCCCGATGCTTTTATGCCTGAACGATTTTTAGATGACAATGGTGAGCTTAGCAAAAAGCAATTAGGTAAGTCGTTTCCATTTGGATTAGGGCAACGTCGTTGTTTAGGCGAGCATTTAGGTAAATATATTATTCATACACTTTTTGCGCAATTGGCGCATCAATTTAAATTCTCTCTACCAGCAGGGCAGCATACTGATTTAAAGGCAATTTCAGGTGTATTTCTCGTCCCAGAAACGGTGCAGATCTGCGTACAGTATCGTCATTAATCTATAAAATAAGCCACCTGCTCTAGGTGGCTTAAAGGCAAAATGACTATAATGCATAGCTGTTTTTGCGAAGCGCCATTGCTGCGGAGCGGTTTGGTGCATTTAGCTTTTCCAAAATTTTCGCAACATGGTTTTTTACCGTAAATGGACTGATCCCGAGTATTAAACCGATTTCGACATTTGTTTTTCCAGAGGCTATCCAATCAAACACTTCTTTTTCTCGACAGGTGAGGGTGCTAAGTGGGCATAGATCTGAGGATTCAGCACAAAAGCGAGCGACATGCGCTTTGTGGATGTAGGGTAATATTAACTCAATTAAATAGGATGCAGGGGCAGTTCGGTTTGAGCGTTTGTTATTAAAGCTGATTAATGACAAAAAGCCAGAGTCAGGGTTGTCTAAATTATATAAGCTAACATCAGCCAGTGGGTTTTGGCACTTACAAAAGTGTTTAAGTACTGAAATATTGGTGGTTTTTTGAGTTATAAAGTGAGCGAGCAGCTGTTGTTTAGTTACTTCGTTAAATGACACGGCTAATTCAGATTTAATTTCATAGCCTGATTTACTGATCAACGCGAGATACAGGCCTTCTGCTTCCGCAAACGACATGACCTCTTGAAATAAAGACAGATCAAATGTGCGCTCTTTTAAGGCTAGTTTTAGTTGCTCTATTGACTGCAATATACCCGCCAATTCCTTTGTACAGCCTAAAAACATAATCCTCTCCTTTTGATACTCTTACACGATTCCTAAGTCGTGGTTATTAATTAATTAACCACGCGATTAATTAAACACGAATAGTAATGCAAGCGCAATAATTAAAGTGAATTTTACGTGAAATTTATGTTAATTTGATTTATCTAATCGTTTGATTAGTTTTTATTATAGTGACTAAAGATGGCTGTATTATGAATGTAGGGACTTAAAATTTCCGGTTACTAAAACAATATCAGTCAATAAAAATAGTGTTTAGTTGGTGAGGGAAATACAATGGTAACGAGAGATTGTCGGTAGGCTGGGGGTTTATAACAAAATATAAGTAAGAGGTGAGAAAATACAAGGCACTAGGTGGAGCCTGAGTACCTTGTAGTTGAAATTTATTTACCCCACACCAATAAAGCCACCGGTTTGATGCGACCATAGCGCCGCATAAATACCGCCTTGCGCTATGAGCTGTTCGTGACTGCCTTGCTCTACAATCCCTCCATCGTCAAGTACTATGAGTCTGTTCATTTACGCAATCGTTGATAAGCGATGAGCAATAGCAATGACGGTTTTTCCTGTCATTAACACATCGAGTAATTTCATCACCGACTCAGGCACGGCCAGTGAGGTTTGCATTACTTTGGTGGCAATTCGACCCGCAAACTCACTTTGATAAAAGTCAACGAATAGCCATTGGGTATTACCCAATAGTGCTTGGTGTAGTACGGCAGAATGAAAAAAATACCACCAGCGGTAAAATAACCAGTAGTACCACGTCATTTTTATCAGCTCAGATTTTTGCTCTACAAATAATGTGTCAGGGGGTATAGACGCTTAACCAATCAACTAACCAACCCATAACTAAACAATGACACTTCCATGTCTTTGGTGTAATGGCGACAAAAGGCGAACAGCGTGCTGAGAGGGGCTTGGTTTATCGGTTGGCAACGGCTTGGTCATTCGCTCAAATAATTGATACATTTTAATCGCTTAATAGACAAAAAATAGACCTACGCTATAACATAGGGAACGTTATTTGGCAGTGCTTTAGCCAGCAAAAATTACCTTTATAGCACTCAGTTGATAACACTATAAAAGTTATAAGTGGTTTTTATTCAGTTGTTTACATTAATGAAAAACAATGAAATTATAACTGAGCTATTTGTATTATTTAATAACTGCGTTAGTAACTCGCTTGGAGCTTAGATGAAACACATTGTTTTTTTGTTATGTATTTGTATTAGTAGTTTTTCAGCATACAGCTATGAGGTGATCAGCAGTTCGTTTAAAGGTCACAATACTGGCATTGAGAAGCCCATTACGATTGTGTTGCCAGCTCATTATAATGCTAAAGAAAAATATAATGTTATTTATGTATTGCACGGTTTTAGTGGTAACCATTCCGATTGGACAACGTTGACCAATATCGCAGAGCTTGCTGATCAATATAACGTGATTGTTGTCAATCCCGATGGTAATTATGGCTCATGGTATCTTGATTCAGACATTAATAAACAGTCGCAGTACGAAACTTATATTGCCAAAGATGTGGTTAACTTTATTGATAGTAATTATGCCACCAGGCGTGCAAAGCAAGGCAGAGCTATCACGGGGCTGTCGATGGGTGGCTTTGGGGCATTACATATTGCAATTAATCATCAAGATACATTTGTTGCTGTGAGTGCGATGTCAGCGGGGGTTGATGTGCGTCCATTTGCAGCTGAGTTTGATCTTGCGCAGGTATTAGGTGATTACGCAACGCATAAGCAAAAATGGTATGACATTGCCATTATAAACAACTTACATAAACTGGCTGCGGGCAATACGCGTTGGAAAAAAACTGCTGATGACCTAGCTATTATGCTTGATATTGGGGTCGATGATTTTTTTATTGAACAAAATCGTGATCTGCACAAAGCGTTATTGGCAATGCGTATCCGCCATGATTATGTTGAGCGTCCCGGTGTACACGAATGGCGCTATTGGCAAAAAGTCATTCCTTATCAATTTTTGTTTTTAACGAGTCACATGCAACAAGCTGTTGAGTAAACCATAGAACAATCGGTTTTTACTAAAAATAGCATAGGGTATTTAGCAATGAGGCTGAACGCAGGGTATTCAGCCTCTAGATTTAGTTAAGAAAACGCGGCTTCTTTTATTTCTGCTTGCATTTGTTCACGCATTTTAAATTTTTGTAGTTTGCCCGTTACTGTCATCGGGTACTGCTCAACAAACCGTATGTGTTTCGGTACTTTAAAATAGGCGAGTTTATCTTTCAAGAAAGCACGAATTTCTTGCTCGGTTAATACAGCATCTTCTTTGGGTTGCACCCAGGCACAGACTTCTTCACCGTATTTTTCATCATTAATACCAAAAATAGCGGCATCTTGCACGCCCGGATAAGTGTAGAGTACTTCTTCAATTTCTCGCGGATAGATATTCTCACCACCGCGAATAATCATATCTTTGATCCTCCCTACAATGGCAACAAATCCTTGTTCATCCATCACCCCAAGATCACCCGAATGCAGCCAGCCATCTTTATCAATTGTTGCGGCGGTTTTTTCTGCATCATTCCAATAACAGCGCATGATCCCCGCACCTCGGCTACACACTTCACCTGGTAGGCTAATTTTTTGAATATTGCCCACTTCATCAATAATTTTTACTTCGGTGTGGGCGAGGGCGCGGCCAACTGTGGTGACTTGTTTCTCGATGGGCGAATCAATTTCCGTGACATTATTAATAGGACTGCATTCTGTTTGACCATACCCAATCACGATCTCTTGCATATGCATTAGTGTGTGTACTTTTCGCATCACTTGCTCAGGGCATGTCGATCCTGCCATTATTCCGGTGCGTAAACTTGATAAATCAAAACGGGAAAAATCTTTTAGCTCCAGTTCTGCAATAAACATAGTAGGCACGCCATGCAGTGCAGTACAGCGCTCTTGCTCAACAACCTTCAAAGTAGTGGTTGGATCAAATGATTCACCAGGAAACACCGCCGTGGCACCTTTACTGATACACACAAGGTTTCCCAGCACCATACCAAAACAGTGATACAAAGGCACTGGGATACAGAGTTTATCTGCGGCAGTTAAGCGCATTGCATTAGCCATTAAAAAGCCATTATTTAAAATGTTTTTATGCGTTAATGTCGCCCCTTTTGGATTACCTGTGGTGCCGGAAGTAAACTGGATATTGATATCTTGCTCTGGTTGCAATGTTGCTGCAATAGCATTGAGCGCTTGCAGTGTTGCATCGTTAGGCATTGCCATAACCTGTTTAAAGCTAAACATTCCCGGTGCGGGTTGATCGCCAATACGAATAATATTTTTCAAATCAGGCAAATTCTTTGCGCTGAGCTGCCCAGGGGTTGCTGTTGCAAGCTCTGGCAGTAACTCGTTTAGCATGACAAGGTAATTACTGGCTTTAAAATTAGAGGCGGTAATAAGGGTGGAGCACTGTACTGAGTTAAGCGCATAGTGTAATTCATTGGGACGGTATGCCGGGTTAATACACACCATAATGGCCCCGATCTTAGCGGTCGCAAATTGGGTTAAGCACCATTCAAGGTTGTTAGGTGACCAGATACCAACCCGATCGCCTGGTTTTACACCTAAAGCCAGTAATCCCATTGCCAGTTGGTTGATCTGCTGTTGATACTCTTTATAGCTTAAGCGAATGTTTTGATGATGTAGCACAATTGCAGGGTGGTCTGGGTTATTGTCGACAATGGAGTCAAGGTAATCCCCTATGGTTTTATGGATCAATGCTGGGCTTTGTACTCCTTGATAGTAGCTATGCGTTAAATTTGGTGCATCTTTGACTGTTTTATTCGTATCGGTTGCAGTTGTATTATTGTTACTTATTTGCATGTACGGTCTCCGTGTCAATGTTGTGAGAGTTTACGTAGTTAGAAAAACACAGATTGTCGACAAAGGAAAGTGCTATACGACCAATGTAGCAATAAAAAGCAGGAATTTTAGGCAATAAAAAACGCTAGCAGTATATGCAAACATGGTTGCAATACGCACTAGCGTCACGCTTAGTGGTAGATAGCGGGTTAATTAAAAATTAAAGCTCTTCACTGCGGTAAGTTTTTTTCATTAAATAGACATAGGCGTTAACAAATGCATTCTCTTGGTACTTTTTCAGCCCAGTTTCTGCAAAATCGATAGGGATCGGATTACGCTTTAATTGCTCTTTAACCTCAGTCACTGTGAATAAGTGCACATCGAGTTCTTTAATTAATTGAATCGCGGTTTCCATCTTAAAGCCATTTGCACTGCCAGCAAATTTACCTTTTGGTGCACGTTGACGAATAGCGACCGAATCAATTTGATAATCTTGCATTAGTTTTGCAAAATCAAATTGGAATTTACGCATTACTTCTGTGTCATTGCCATTACCTAAGGTAAAGCGAGTTTGGCGAATATCGCGTATATCAAATACGTCTTTATCTTTTGTTAAAATACACAGTAGTACGTCACTACCGGTAATTTCTACACCGCATGTTCTCATTGTCATTCTCTAAATAACTAATTTGGGCAGCATTATATCAATTAAACGCCTTAAAAACAGTGCATTTTAAAAACCGATTTCAATTCCAATGCCACTGTGGTCGCTTACGCAGATATCTTCATCAATTTGGTTTGGATTTAAGTGCTTATCAAAACTTAAATAGTGTAACGATTTTACCCGTGCTAATGCACAGTCAGTATTAAAGTGCCCTGAGGTTAAAATGTAATCAAGTACATTGCCACGACCTTGGTAGTAATGTGTCGCTGGTTTTATTTTAGCATTTGCAAATTCGCTACTTAATTCAAACGAATCAGTTAATCCTACAATCGGTTGCTCAAGCTCTAAACAAGGTTCGCATCGAGTAGGGTGAAAACCTTGGGTCATAAATGATAATGCAGGGCTTTGTATATTGTCGTTAAAATCGCCCATCACTAAGGTTGCACAGTTTTTCTCGCGCTGCGTTTTTAGCGCATCATAATAGACAATTGAAGCCTCCAGTGAGCGTGAGATTTGCGATTGCATCATGCCAACCGTTTGCTGTAATAAATTAAGTAACGGATCGTCTTGATTGTGGATGTTTAACATGTGCGCCATGGAATGCACTCGTTGTGATTTAAAGTGCACCACATAGCAGGTTAAATCACCAAAGCCTGGCACATCAAAGTGGCATTTAATTGGTGTGCGGTTAAATTTAAATTCATTTTGATTATTTAAATACTCGAGTAACTCAGGGCAAGGAGTCAGTTCGTGACACGCTTGAAAAGGGATTTTTGCAGCAATCGCTACTACGGGATTAAATAGCACCTGTGGGTAGAGGTTGTCACTGCGCGGACTGGCCACGGTTGCAAAATAGTCATAACCTTGCTCTTTGCACAAAATAGCCAGTTGCTTGGGGCTAAATACTTCTTGGAAAGCGACAACGGTAGCTTGGCTTTGCCGTATGAAGTCTGTAATAAACTGCTGTTTTTGCTGCCATTGGGTTGCATTGTAGCGTTCGTGCAATTGATAAAAGGAATAAGGCGGCGCCGCATAATTAAGTAAATTTAAGGTGGCAAAACGGATACTTTTAAGTGCGGTCATTCGATGATCCAACAGCTGAAATTGCATTAAGTATGAAATGCAGCGGTTATTTGTCAATTTGTCTGGCTAAATACTTGTATTTAGTAGCTTCAAACGCGACAATAACCGCTTGTGTTTGCTAAGACTCAACAAACGCATTAACCAAATACGGTTAAAATTAACAATGCTTATTCGTAAAAGCGTTGTCGAGTTATTCATTTTAATTTAATAAATACATGTGATGCATTGTAGGCGTCACCACTGTAGTAAGGATTTATAATGCCAGTTATTACTCTCCCTGACGGCAGTCAGCGTAGTTTTGAAAACCCAGTAAGCACTCTTGATGTAGCCAACGATATTGGCCCAGGCCTTGCCAAAGCAACCATAGCCGGTCGTGTTAACGGCACCCGTGTTGATGCCTGTGACTTAATTACAGACGATTCTCGCCTTGAAATCATCACCGCAAAAGATGATGACGGCCTTGAAATTATTCGTCACTCATGTGCTCACTTGATTGGTCATGCAGTTAAGCAATTGTTCCCTGCAGCAAAAATGGCAATTGGTCCTACTATCGATAACGGTTTTTACTATGATATCGATATGGAGCATTCATTAAGTCAAGATGACTTAGAAGCCATTGAAAAGCGTATGCTCCAGCTTGCTAAAACAAACTACGACGTGGTTAAAGAAACCGTAAGCTGGCAACAAGCCCGCGATGCTTTTGCAGCACGTGGCGAAACATACAAAATTGAAATCCTTGATGAAAACATCAGCAAAGATGATCGTCCAGGCTTATACCATCACGAAGAATACATCGACATGTGTCGTGGTCCACACGTACCGAACATGCGTTTTTGCCAACACTTCAAAATAATGAAAGTGGCCGGTGCCTATTGGCGTGGTGATTCAGACAATAAAATGCTGCAACGTATTTATGGCACCGCATGGGGCGATAAAAAGCAACTTAAAGCCTATTTACAGCGTTTAGAAGAGGCTGAAAAGCGCGATCACCGTCGTATTGGTAAAGCACTTGATTTATGGCATTGGCAAGAAGAAGCGCCAGGCATGGTGTTTTGGCACAACGATGGCTGGAGCATTTACCGTGAATTAGAAGAATTCGTACGTGAAAAACTTCGTGAGTACCAGTACGAAGAAGTTAAAGGTCCAATGATGATGGACCGCTCGTTATGGGAAAAATCAGGTCACTGGGAAAAATATTCAGAGGCCATGTTTACCACTGAGTCTGAAAAGCGTGAATACGCAATCAAACCAATGAACTGCCCAGGTCACGTCCAGATCTTTAATCAAGGTTTAAAATCGTACCGTGATTTACCACTGCGTATGGCTGAGTTTGGTTGTTGTCATCGTAATGAGCCATCTGGTGCACTCCATGGCTTAATGCGGGTACGTGGCTTTACGCAAGATGATGCGCATATCTTCTGTACTGAAGAGCAAATCATGGATGAAGTATCAGCCTGTATCCAAATGGTCTATGATACCTATGAAACATTCGGTTTTGAGAAAATCGTTGTTAAGTTGTCTACTCGCCCTGAACAACGTATTGGCGAAGACGAAATGTGGGATAAAGCAGAGCTTGCGCTTGCGGATGCACTGAAAGCAAATAACATCGAATTTGACTATTTACCGGGTGAAGGTGCCTTCTACGGTCCAAAAATTGAATTTACTTTGTACGATTGCTTAGACAGAGCGTGGCAGTGTGGTACAGTGCAACTAGATTTTGCATTACCTGGGCGTTTAGGGGCAACTTATGTTGCTGAAAACAACGAACGCCGCACACCAGTTATGATCCACCGTGCAATTTTAGGTTCGATTGAACGTTTTATTGGTATCTTAACCGAAGAGTATGCCGGTTTATTCCCAACGTGGCTTGCGCCTAAGCAAGTGGTGATTATGAATATCACCGATAAACAAGCAGATTATGTGCAAGAAATTGTACAAAAATTAAATAAACTTGGAATTAGAGCCGCTGCTGACTTGAGAAATGAGAAGATTGGCTTTAAAATCCGTGAACATACATTAAAACGTATCCCATATTTACTGGTTGTTGGTGACAAAGAAGTCGAACAACAAGAAGTAGCAGTACGTACTCGCACAGGTGAAGACTTGGGCAAATTTAATGTTGATGAATTTGTTGCTAAAATTAGCGATGAAATTAAAAATCGACTATAAAAACTCTGCGTGTAGGGCATACATTTAATTGCTAACTACACGCTTATTATTTGATATTCTTGGAGGAACGTACTATTAGAGGCGGCAAGAAAGGGCAACAAACAGCCCAAAAAAATCGTATTAACGAAGAAATTACAGCTCAAGAAGTTCGCTTAATTGACATTGAAGGCGAACAAGCTGGAATTCAGTCATTAAAAGACGCGCAAACTATGGCTGATGCCGCTGGTGTTGATCTAGTAGAGATTAGCCCAAATGCTGAGCCGCCTGTTTGTAGAATCATGGACTACGGTAAGTTCATCTTTGAAAAAAGCAAAGAACTAAAAGAGCAGAAGAAGAAGCAAAAGCAAATCCAGATAAAAGAAATCAAATTCCGTCCTGGCACGGATGAAGGTGATTATCAGGTTAAGCTTCGCAACTTACGTAAGTTCTTAGAAGGTGGCGATAAAGCTAAGATTACCATCCGCTTCCGTGGTCGTGAAATGGCCCACCAAGAAATTGGTATCGAATTATTAAACCGTATCAAAGGCGATTTAGAAGAACTTGCAGTTGTTGAGTCTTTCCCAAATCGTGTTGAAGGCCGTCAAATGGTTATGATGATGGCGCCTGTTGCTAAAAAGCAATAAACAGGCTAAGATACGCACCGAATTTAGCTCAGGTCAGCAAGTAATATGAAAGTATTCACCTGTGCTAACCGGTATTAAAGTAAAACTGCAGCATTTATGTTGGGTTTTCACCGGACTATGGCAGTAAGTTAGGCCTAAAAGTGGAGCTATAGCAATATATCTCACGCCTGCTTACTAATTTTAAAGCAATACATTTGGAGTTATTGCAATGGCTTATAAGCTAAAAAGTCACAGAGGCGCGGCTAAGCGTTTCAAGAAAACTGCTTCTGGCGGTTTCAAGCGTAAACAAGCGCATCTTCGTCACATTCTGACTAAGAAAACTTCTAAGCGTAAGTTACACCTACGTCCTAAGATGATGGTTCATAAGAACGACCATGGTCTAGTTTCACGTATGTTACCATTCGCTTAATAGGGGTTTTTAGAAATGGCAAGAGTTAAACGCGGCGTTGTCGCACGTGCACGTCACAAAAAAGTTTTAAAACAAGCAAAAGGTTACTACGGAGCACGTTCACGTGTTTACCGCGTAGCTTTCCAGGCTGTTACTA
>NZ_DRGM01000185.1 GCF_011050055.1 Pseudoalteromonas prydzensis
CTGGCTCCATTAACACTGACAAACCCTTTATACAGCACATACTTTTGCCATTTAGTTGGTAGGCTTAGTTGTATTTTACAATTACCGTCTGTGTGAATAATATTTTTGACCTGTGCGACGCAGTGAATATGACCAGAGACAATATGCCCACCTAGCTCAGTACCAAATGTCATCGAGCGCTCAAAGTTAACGGTGCTGCTAGGGATAAGCTTGCCTAAATTAGTCAATTGTAATGTTTCATCAATGACATCAAAATATACCTCAGCTAAAGCTTGCTCGGTTGTATGCTGAATTTTAACAACCGTTAAACAGCAACCATTTATGGCAATACTGGCACCTAACTCTAATTTAGCAATGTATTGTGGTGCGACTGCAAGCACTAAACGCATCACACTGTGTTGATAATTATTTGAAATCACCGTTGCTTGTGTTTGCACAATTCCTGTAAACATAACTTAAACTGCCTTCTAAAACATGGATGTATTTTTACGCTTTAGTCTAACCGATCTTACTCATTAAAACTGTAATGAATAGCTTTAACTCAGCGCTATAATTTTTTATTCTACGCTTTATCGATTACAATAGCGGCCTCTTCAGTTTACGTAGCAAGTGATATGACTTTTTGTAGTTGGGAAGCCAAACGGCTAGTTTCTCTGGCAATTCCCGTTTTTTTAGCACAAGTAACTCTCGTTTTAATGTCAGTGGTTGACACCATCATGGCCGGGCAAGTCAGTCCGACCGATTTAGCAGCACTGTCAATTGCAACAGGTGTTTGGAATCCAGCAATGCTTGCTCTGCAAGGTATCTTATTGGCCCTGACCGGCATTATCGCGCAATTTTCTGGCGCTAACGATAAAACCGGCATCAGTCATTATTTTCAACAAGGCTTGTATCTTGCGGGCGTATTAAGTGTGTTCGGCTTATCCATCGCCTACTTTGCCGACGTTATTATTTTAAAGCTTGATACCAGTCCTGCTATTGCCAATATGGCCTATGACTACATTCACTTTGTAAAGTGGGGGATCATTGGCTTTTTAGTGTTCAGTGTATATCGCAATATCACTGAAGGCATGGGGATGACCAAGCCGGCTTTTTATATCAGCTTAATTGGCTTAGCGGTCAATATCCCTGCAAATTACATATTTATTTATGGCAAGCTAGGTATGCCAGCACTAGGCGGTGCGGGCTGTGGGATTGCCACGGCTTTGGTTTTCAGCGCAATGGCTATTGCGCAAGTCATTTACTGCCAATTGAGTAAAAAAGTAGATGCCAAAACCCTGTTGGCCAACTTTAAAGCGCCGCAACTCAATACTATGTGGACCATTACTAAAATCGGCATTCCTATTTCTCTAGCGACTTTTTTTGAAGTCACTTTATTTGCCTGTATCCCATTATTTATTGCGCATTTAGGTGCCGTTGCAGTGGCCGGCCATCAGATTGCTGCCAGTGTTACAACCTTACTGTTTATGATGCCATTGAGCTTATCTATTGCGATCAGTATTCGGATTGGTAATTTATACGGCCAGCATCATTTTGAGCAATTAAAAAAAGCAATTTCAACAAGTTATATTCTTGCTATGATCATTGCGGCACTACTTGCGGCTATCACCTTCTTTGGTCGTGATATCATCAGCCAACTTTATACCGATGATGCTCAAGTCATCGCACTGGCAACATCCATTATGATCTTAGCGTGTATTTATCAACTCCCTGACGCTCTACAAGTAGCCGCCAACGGTATTTTAAGGGGTTTAAAACATACCGCTCCCATATCCTATATTACCTTTATATCTTACTGGTTAATTGGTTTTTCATTGGGGTTTGTTTTAGCACGTACCGATTGGATTGTGCCAGCGATGGGGCCGCATGGCTTTTGGGTTGGCATTATTGTTGGCTTAAGTGTCGCCGCTATTTTATTAATGCTTACTGTTGCAAATAGATTCAAACATGAGCCACTTAAAAACGCTTAAAAAACCCAACAGGCAAGGTAACCAAATCAAACGATTTGGTTACCTTTATAGTTTATTAACGTGTTTACTGTTAAGTGCCTGTAGCGATAAAGCAACGGATATTAATAAGCAGTATCAACAGCGACTCGCCACTGCACTAGACAAACCGCTGCCTGATACAGCAATACTCACTAATCTTAAACTATCAACTATTCGCAATACTGATGAGCCAGCAACGGCGCAGCAGTTAAGCATAGTGCAGCTCGCGCAACTATCTCATTGCAAGCTCAATACCCTTATTGCTGAGCATAATAGTCAACTGGGAAAAGTTGCCACTGCAGCCGGTCAACTAACTTATCAAATCCAGTTTATTCAACTGGCCCCCAGCTGCTTAGATAAATTAAGCCCTGAATCAAAAAGCTATCACGCAATAAAGCGGGAACTAGCCAACAAAAAACAGCAGCTATTAAAGCAGTTCAACCACTTACTTTATAATGATCCAGAGTTAAAACGTACTTGGCAACTCACCAGCTATGCACTTGATACAAACTTAGCTGGCCTTGTAGAAACAGAGCTTGCCCTGCAAAACTTGCTGACGTTAAAGCAGCAAATAATACAACAGCAATACGCACAAATAGACAGCCAAGCACTCTACCCGCTGCTATCGGTGCTACGCCAGTTTAACTTTAATCAAGCTTTGGTGAGCGCCGTGCGGCAACAAACATACTTTAATCACAGTACCAGTCGCTATTTAGCAAGCATTGAGCTCAATGAACTATGTAACCCACTAAAAAATAAACGCCAAGCGCAAATCGTCAGTAACGTCTTTAAAAAGTATTACTTAGCACAATTACAACCCTATCAAGCACAGCTATCAGGCGCTTTAGAGCGATTGATGCCATTATATCAACAGCTTTGGCTCGGCTCGACGACAAATCAGCCTGAGCTTGCCGCACTGCTGCAACATCAGCCCAATAACTTACTCACTGTATTCAAAGATTCAGCAAAAACGCACGTTACTTGGTGGCAAACGTTTTATAAAACGTGTGAAATCAGCCCAATATGAATAAAAAAACGGCAAACAAACCAAAAATGCATAAACGAGCTTGATTCACTCAGGCGCACGCTATATATTAGCGTCCGTTGTTAAGTAATTAACACAACTTAAATTTATGATACGACCGTAGCTCAGTTGGTTAGAGCATTACCTTGACATGGTAGGGGTCGGTGGTTCGAATCCACTCGGTCGTACCAAATTTAAGTAAAAAAATTAAATAAAAGTACCATCGAAGGAAAAAGCACTACCTACTCTTGATCACCCGGTCCAAAGGTCAGTAGTTCGAATCCACTCGGTCGTACCAAATTTAAGTAAAAAATTAAATAAAAGTACCATCGAAGGAAAAAGCACTACCTACTCTTGATCACCCGGTCCAAAGGTCAGTAGTTCTAATCCACTCGGTCGTACCAAATTTAAGCAAAAGTACACACTTCAAAAAAATTGTACGACTGTAGCTCAGTTGGTTAGAGCACTACCTTGACATGGTAGGGGTCGGTGGTTCGAATCCACTCAGTCGTACCAATCCTAGATATAAAACCTAAAGAAAGAACACTACCTACTCTTGATCACCCGGTCCAAAGGTCAGTAGTTCGAATCCACTCGGTCGTACCAAATTTAAGTAAAAGTACACTTCAAAAAAATTGTACGACTGTAGCTCAGTTGGTTAGAGCACTACCTTGACATGGTAGGGGTCGGTGGTTCGAATCCACTCAGTCGTACCAACCCTAAAGAAAAAGCACTACCTATTCTTGATCACCCGGTCCAAAGGTCAGTGGTTCGGATCCACTCGGTCGTACCAATCCTAAATATAAAACCTAAAGAAAAAGCACTACCTACTCTTGATCACCCGGTCCAAAGGTCGGTGGTTCGAATCCACTCAGTCGTACCAATCCTAAATATAAAACCTAAAGAAAAAGCACTACCTACTCTTGATCACCCGGTCCAAAGGTTGGTGGTTCGAACCCACTCTGTCGTACCAATCTTCAGCAATGAAACCTTCAATGAGTAAACTACAGCTCAATTGATCAGAGCACTACCTACTCTTGATCACCCGATGCCATTTTTAGTAATGCAAATCTTCACTCGTAGTTAATTATTACCAGTCGCTTTTATGTTGATGCTGAATTAGATCCAATAAAGCTGCACTGTTAATGTGCTTGCACTGCACCATCGTTAAACATTTAATAAAATTACCAGACTTCATAAAACACAATTACAAATAAAAACAATGAGATAAAAATATGGCAATGATATTGCTTAGCTAGGTATATAAAAATAAAACTGCTTTTGCAGTAATGGCAACGAAGCCCGCACACACTAACCGAACGGTTTACTGTGGCGGGCTTTTTTATTGCCAAAATTTAAACCGTCAGCATGAAGGAAAAAACAAATGCCACAGAAAATTCTCGTTATTGGCAATGGCATGGTGGGGCACCATTTTGTTGAACAAATGCGTGGTAGCGATGAGCATGCGCAGATCACGGTATTGTGTGGTGAAGCAAATCTTGCCTACGATCGGGTCTATTTATCAAGTGTGTTTAATGGTAAAACCGCTGCTGATCTAGCGTTAACGACTCATGAAAACTACCAAAAACTCAATATTACTGTGCATACAAGCCAGTGGGTTGAACATATTGACGCTACGCAAAAGCAGCTCACCACTGCTGATGGCACAATCTATGACTATGATAAATTAGTGTTAGCAACCGGCTCATACCCTTTCGTACCACCCATTAAAGGCAATGATCAATCTCACTGCTTAGTGTATCGCACCCTTGAAGACTTAGAAAAAATAAAAAAGTGTGCGGATGATAGTAAGGTAGGCGTTGTAATTGGTGGTGGTTTGCTGGGCTTAGAAGCGGCTAACGCATTAAAACAACTCGGTTTAAATACCCATGTTGTTGAGTTTGCGCCGCAGTTAATGGCGGTCCAACTTGATCAGCAAGGCGGAAAGCTACTCAGAAATAAAATCGAAAACTTAGGTGTTAGCGTGCACACAGGTAAAGCCACCAGTGAGATAGTTGCTGGTGAGCAGTGTCGTTACCGCTTAAATTTTGCTGATGGTAGCCACTTAGAGACCGATTTAGTGTTGTTCTCAGCAGGTATTCGCCCATACGATACCCTAGGGAATAAAGCGGGGCTTACTTTAGGTGAGCGCGGTGGAATCGTGATCAATAACGCATGCCAAACGTCTAATAAAGATATTTTTGCGATTGGTGAATGTGCATTATGGGATAAAAAATTATTTGGTTTAGTCGCCCCTGGCTACAATATGGCACGGGTTGCAGCAAGTCAGTTGTCAGGTGGCGACCTTCAATTTAACGGCGCCGATATGAGCACCAAGCTTAAGTTATTAGGTGTTGAAGTAGGATCTATTGGCGATGCGCATGGCACGACAGCCAATGCGAAGGAACTGATATATCAAGATCCAATTCGTGATTGCTATAAAAAAATCGTCCTCAACGAAAGCGGTGATAAGTTACTGGGCGCAGTGTTAGTGGGTGACACCAGCGACTATGACACGCTGCTCCAGTACATGCTCAATGATATGGCGCTGCCAGAACATCCTGAATGCCTGATTTTACCAGACAGCGCAGGCGCGCCAACGCTGTCAAGCAGTGCCCTACCCGATACAGCCACTATTTGTTCATGTCATAACGTCTGTAAAAATGACATTATCAGCGCTATCGATAATGGCGCAAACGAACTTGGCGCAGTAAAAACTTGCACTAAAGCCAGCACCGGTTGTGGCGGCTGTACCGCATTACTTAAATCAGTGGTAGATGCTGAACTTGCCGAGCGTGGCGTTGAAGTCAATAACCATCTATGTGAACACTTTGCTTATTCTCGTCAAGAACTATTACACCTTGTTAAAGTTGAAAAAATCAAAACATTCGCTGAGCTGCTTAGCAGTCATGGTGAAGGCCATGGTTGTGAGATATGTAAGCCGGCTGTGGGTTCAATTTTAGCTTCAACATGGAATGACTATATCCTGAGTGAGCAACATGTCAGCCTGCAAGATACCAATGACAACTACTTAGCTAATATGCAAAAAGATGGTTCATATTCCGTGGTACCGCGTATTGCCGGTGGCGAGGTGACCGCTGAGAAGCTGATTGTACTGGGTGAAGTAGCCAAAGAATTTAATCTATATTGTAAAGTGACTGGTGGCCAACGTATCGATTTATTTGGCGCACGTCTTGAGCAACTGCCTGTTATTTGGCAAAAGCTGATAGCCGCAGGGTTTGAAACCGGCCACGCTTATGGCAAATCATTACGTACCGTTAAGTCTTGTGTAGGTAGCACATGGTGTCGTTATGGCGTGCAAGACAGTGTTGCTCAAGCAATTGCTATTGAAGATCGATACAAAGGCTTGCGCTCGCCGCATAAAATAAAAATGGCCGTGTCAGGATGTACCCGTGAATGCGCTGAGGCGCAAAGTAAAGATATCGGCATCATTGCAACCGAAAGTGGTTGGAATCTTTATGTCTGTGGTAATGGTGGCATGCGTCCACGTCACGCAGACTTATTTGCAACCGATCTAGACACAACCACTTTAATCACCTATATCGACCGTATTTTAATGTTTTACGTTAATACCGCAGACAAGCTTCAGCGTACCTCGGTATGGCTTGAGAACCTCGAAGGCGGCTTAGAGTATCTACGCCAAGTCGTGATTGATGACAGCTTAGGAATTTGTGCTGAGCTTGAGCAGCAAATGGCGCATATCACTAGCACCTATGCATGTGAATGGCAGCGCACCATTGCAGATCCAAATGCAGTTAAACGCTTCCGTCAATTTGTGAATAGCCCAGATGCAGATGAAAACATTGTGTTTGTACAAGAGCGAAAGCAAATTCGCCCCGCAACTGAAGCTGAGAAAAGTGCACTTAAATACACGCAGCAACGCCCTATCGCAGTAACAGAAATTACACAGGAGCAAGAAGATGTCTTGGTATAAAATTGGTACATTAAATGATCTAGTTTTACATAGTGGTATCTGCGCACAAGTTAATAATCAACAAGTTGCCGTGTTTTATATTCCTAATGATAAGCAGTCTGTATTTGCTATCAGTAACTTTGACCCAATCGGCAAAGCCAATGTGTTAGCCAGAGGCATTGTTGGCTCACTACAAACGCGCTTAGTCGTTGCTTCACCCTTGTATAAACAGCATTTTTGCCTGACAACCGGTCAATGCTTAGAAGCAGAAACAATTCGGGTACCTGTCTATAAAACCAAAATAGAACACGATCAGGTTTTTATTAGTAGCCAGCCTGTGTTAACGGCCAGTGCAATCAGCTAAAAAGTGAGATAACTATGAGCGTATTTTCATACTTTTCAAGCATCGAGAATAACTGGCTTGATAACATTTTTACTCGATACAGTAGCGGCCAGAATAGCAGAAATAACACCGGGCAAGTGTATTTGATCGGCGCAGGCCCAGGCGACCCTGAACTTATTACCGTCAAAGCACAACGTATATTAAATAGCGCAGATGTGGTTTTATATGATTGGCTGGTGGCCGATGAACTCATTACCTCACTACCAGCCAGCTGTAAGCGCGTATTTGTCGGTAAGCGCGCTGGTAAACACTCAATGACGCAGCCGCAAATTTGCCAACAACTCGTTAAGTTTGCTCAACAAGGTTTAACCGTTGTGCGTTTAAAAGGCGGCGATCCGAGCATTTTTGCACGTATTTGTGAAGAAGCTGAGGCACTACAGCAAGCCGCCATAAAGTTCGCCATTATTCCCGGTGTAACAACCGCATGCGCCACGTCTGCGTATACGGGGATCCCGTTAACCAAACGTCACGTAGCGGCAAGCATCACCTTTATGACGGCTCAATTTAGCGACCCTAAAAAACAACCTGACTGGCAAAAATACCGCTATATGCCTAATGGTGATAATTCCACACTGGTGGTTTATATGGGATTAAATAGATTAGAGCAATTGGTGTCGGGGCTGATTTCGGTTGGTTGGCCAAAAAACACGCCTATCGCGCTGATTGAGCAAGCAACCACCTTAGAGCAGCGCGTTAATACATCAACCTTGGATAAAGCATACAAAATCCCCTCATCTGAGGCGATCCATGGTCCTACACTGATTATTATCGGTGAGGTTATCAATCACACGATGCCAATTAGCCCCGAGTTATTAAATGTCACAGCCTATGGCGTTTAACGCCTATTAAAAACGAATCATACGCGCGCTTGCTCTCAATCTACAGGAGTAAAAATACTGAGCAAGCGCACTTTATAAGCATCGTAGCAGTGCATTGCTTGCACCAAAATACATCATGCTAGCCTGTTTACTCGATTTTGCATAATTCAAAGCCTCACAAGTTATTTTTAAGCTTTTGTTATTAATACATTTTAATTTTAATTTTTATAAATCTATAGTTTATTTTTAACTGGAATGAAGGTTGCAACTGTTAGCATAAATAACAACCCAAAAATAACTATCTATGGCTCACAATAATTCGCTCACTAAAAAATTTCTATTAGCTGCTAAATACGAAGAGATCCATGCGTTAGAACAATTACAAAAAAGTTGTTACAACCTGATTAAACTCGGCCAATTTGTGCATCAACTACAAAAAGAACGAGCGATGAGTAATATTTACCTCGCCTCAAACAGAACGCTTTTTGAACAGCAACTGCAACAACAAATAAAGCACTCTAATGTATTACAACAAGCCTTGTTTGAGTCACTTGCGCAAACCTATTTATGTACCAAACCAGGGGTTGGTAATAGCCGTTTATATAATTTAATAACTATCAGCCTACAATCCCTCGATACACTTTATTCATTACGTGAAAAAGTAGCCAAACAAGCACTCAGTGCGAGTCAAGCTACACAGTCTTTTACGCAAATAATTACCAGCTTATTAAATGTGTTTTTAGAAACCGCGGATGGTGCCAGTGATCCTGTGATCACCCGACTATTAGTTGCTTATTTTAACTTTATGCAAGGCAAAGAGTACGCAGGACAAGAGCGTGCATATGGTGCAATGGCTTTTGCCAGTAATAAGTTTGATACTGAACAAAAAGCATTGTTAAGCCATTTTCAACACAACCAACAAACCAGTTTTGAATTTTTTAGCCAATATGCAGATGAGCAACTCACAGCAAGCTACAAGCTACTGTTACAGGATGAGTCAAACCAAGAAATAGACAAGTTACGCACTATGCTGCAGCAATTAGCGCCAAACAATAACCAAGAAGTGTCGCAGCTCAGTGAAGTTTGGTTTGACGTAGCTACCGCCCGCATCGATGTTATGCATCAAATAGAGCAACAAATTTCTAAGCGTTTAATAGCAGCAGCAAAAGAGCAGATAATTGCAGCGAAACAAAGTTTAGACACCCACCAAGGCACGCTCGCTATACTAACTAAAGACAGCCCAGACTTTAGTATAGCAACCACCGCTACGCTTTTATCTGCTGAGCTAAATGGCTATGCAAACACCAATATTGCCGCCGAAAAACTCGCTGCAAATAAAACCATGTATGATTTGATAGCCGAGCAAAGTCAGCATATAAAACAGATCAATAATGCACTGAGTGAAGCCAGAAAAGTCATCAATGAACAAAAAATCATTAATCAGGCTAAGTTTATATTAATTGAACAGTTAAAATTAACTGAAGCCCAAGCGCATAAAAAATTACAAAAACAAGCCATGGATAACCACATCAGTTTACATAAAGTCGCAGAGCAAATTATTACGCTGGTAGATTAAGTAGAATATTAAGCGCTGCAAACTCGCTATGATGATCGAAGTGGCTTTAAGAAAAAGACCTAGCCGGCAACGCAATAAACGACTTTGTTTAGTGATTTAGAGTTGACCATAAACGGTCAAAAAGAACAATAATGCCTATTGGCTAAAGGCTCATATGTGTTAGCTTTTTACTCACCGACATGAATTTTTAACAAAACCTCACTACCATCTAAGTTTTTAACTAGTAATGGTAATATTTCACCTGTTTCTTTAGCCATTAGTTTTTTAGCTTTATCCGCTGGGCAGCCTGGGATTTTGCAACCATCCAGTTCAATAACCAATTGACCAGCTTTAATTCCAGCTTTTTCTGCAGGGGATCCAGACTGAACGTTATCAATTTTAAACTCGGTTATTTCAGGACTAAAGAATCCATCAACAGACACACCTGCGACAATGCCAATTTTACCTTCGGCGAGAGCAGCAAATGGTAAAAACAAACTAATTAATATTATCTTCCTAATTGAATTCAAACGCCTTACTCCTTTAAAAACCGAAACACAGCATTAGCTGTGCCAAACGCTTGCCATAGTTAAGCAAGCGTTTGGGAACTCCCATAAATGCTTTGTATGCTGTGACTAATGTGATCCTATTTCCAACTCATCACACTATCGTAGCCTTCACAACTCTCGACAGCATCAGATGCATTCGTGATAAAAACTTGTTGCTGCTGCGAAACTGGATAACTTAGATATTCTGAGCATTGGGCGCTTTGACCATTACCTACAACAACTTTCGTTCCTGCCTTCAAGGTACATTTCACCAACTTATCGAGCGGTGACCATTGATAACAAATTTCATAGTCTTCTCTATATTTGGCTGTATTTCCTGACGGGAATTGAAATGACCACCACTGACCAAACTCACTCTGCGGGTTTGTACTGTTCCATGCACGATAGATTGTCACCTCATCTGTACTTTCATAAACAGTACCCTGACATAACTTGCCCTTTAAGGGCTCACCGATTGCCTGAGCAAGAAGCGCGGGGTCTTGAACCTGCTTAAATTGGTTACCTAAATCGCCTGCAATCACAGTGCTACCGATACAAGGTGCTGGGGGTAATTGCCCGGTGTCCTTAGGTACATTCGCACATCCTTGTATCACAACGAGCAACGCACCGATTAAAATCCTTTTCATTTCTTCACCTATATTTAATTAATAGCCGCTACGGCATAACGTTTATTCGATCCAATTTTGGGGGATTATAACCGCCAAAACGGCGTATATTACAGCGTAATATACTTCCACTAAATCATGTTTATGTAAATAACTTATTGCAAATGTTATAAAATAAACTTGTTGTTACATCCCAAAACGATTGGTAATCACGTTATTGGACAAAATAACAACCACGGTATATATAAATTTACGCTGATAGATGACTGCGAACTGTTTTGTTGTGTATGGTTTCAATCCGCTGCCCATTTTTGTTGTGCCTGTACATCAGACGCTTTAAATTCAACCCACTGCGATGATTGGCTAAAATGTTCTTTTTTCCAAAACGTGGCTTGGGTTTTTAAATAATCCATAATAAATTGCGCACCATCAAAGGCACTTTGCCGGTGTTTGCTACTCACGCCCACAAATACAATTTGCTCGCCAAGGGGGAGATAACCAATTCGATGATAAATGCTAATTCTGCCCAGTTGCCAACGGTTTTGAGCTTGCTCGGCAATGCTTAAAAGTAGTTGCTCGGTCATTTGTGGGTAATGCTCAAGCTCAAGTGCCACCACGTTGTCGCCACGACTAAATTCTCTTACTAAGCCTGTAAAAGTAACCACTGCGCCTTGCTGGACGTTACCGATTTGCAGTGCATGATGCAGCACTGCAATATCAAAATCATCATGGCTGATGATAATTTCAATACTCATTAGCCCCCCGTCACAGGTGGGAAAAAGGCCACTTCATCCCCCCCTTTTACAATAGCTTGCTGTTGCGCTATTTGCTGATTAACTGCCGCTATCAGTAAGTCATTATTAAGCGCTGCTTGCCAACTTGGCTGTAAGCTGACTAAGTGTGCTTTTAACTGTTCAATTGAAAGCGGTTGCTTAATAGCTATAGTATAGCTTGCACATTGTAAGCGCTCTTTAAGTTGACCAAAAAACAATAGCCTAACTTGCTCAGCGTCGTTGCCAGTCGCCATGTTGACCTCCTGATTTTTTTATCACCCGAATAGAATGAATTTCCATATCAGGATCAGCGGCTTTGCACATATCAAATAATGTCAGTGCGGCTACTGATACTGCGGTGAGTGCTTCCATTTCAACCCCAGTTTTGCCTGCGAGTTTACATAAACTGGTTATTTTTATAGTGCAGTTTTGCTGATCTAGTTCAAAATCAACCGCCACTTTGGTCAGCGCCAGCGGGTGACACAGCGGTATGAGATCCGCGCATTTCTTTGCCGCTTGAATACCAGCAATACGCGCAACCCCGATCACATCGCCTTTTTTATTCTCATTGGCAACAACCTCTGAAAATGCCAGTTTAGACATCGATATCATCCCTTGTGCCATCGCTTCACGGGCAGTGATTTGTTTTAGTGAAACATCAACCATATTCGCTTGGCCGTGTTCATCAATATGACTTAACATGCTTACCCCCGAGCTTTACAGCGACTGCCAATGCTAATATGTGGCACAAAATTACAGGGCTTAAACGTTGCGCTTAATTGCTGCTCAATAATGCCCGTCCACGCTGTTTTGCACGCTCCTGTGGAACCTGGCATACAAAATATAACGGTGTTATTTGCAAGCCCCGCAAGCGCCCGAGATTGAATCGTCGAGCTGCCAATTTCGCTGTATGAAATATGCCTAAATAGCTCGCCAAAGCCGTCTACGGTTTTATCAAATAACGGCAGCATTGCCTCCGGCGTTGAGTCTCGCTCAGTAAAACCTGTGCCACCAGTCACTAAAATGGCTTGAATAGTTTCATCTGCAATCCATTGTGAGGCAATTGCCCGCATTTGATATACATCATCTTTAACGATTTTTTTATCAAGCAATTGATGCCCTGCATCTTGTAGCGCCTGCACTAAATAATGCCCTGAACTATCGGTATTTTCATTGCGCGTATCACTGACGGTTAGAACCGCGATGTTAACCACGCTGTTATCTGTTGTACTAGTCATGATTTATTACTTCTTTTTTAAATTGATTGATACCGTGCGCTTTACATAATTGGCTGTATTGCACTGGGGTATTAATATTACTAAATGCGTCGGTTTGTGAGCTGGCAAGCGACTCACCGTGGCATGTTTTTATAAACTGTTTAATAGAGCAATTACTATCAATTGCGCTGAGCGTGGCGCGTAAATAATGCTGTGTCACTTGGTTATTGTTAATATAAATGGGCAATGGAAACTGGCTAAAATGCGCTAAATTCATGCTTTTATTGTGTATTTTCTGCTGCTCATAAAAATTCAGTAAACGCGTTAATAACGCGCGATTAAGTAATGGCATATCAATCGCCACGACCAACAAGTCGTTAGCTGTGTGTTTAAGGGCGCTATAAATTCCCCCAAGCGGCCCCCTATTTGGATATATATCAGGCAGATAATCGGCATTTGCATGACATCCGTTACGACTAATTAATACATCACTGAGCCCCACACTGTGCAATAAATCAACACTGCGTTGTTGCAAGGTTTTATCGCCAAACAGCAGCTCGGCCTTATTGGTTTTCATACGTGAAGATTTACCACCAGCGAGCACTAACCCAGTCACAGCCATTGTTCTACCCTCCTAACATCGCTAAATGCTTGGTTGCGCCAGTTAAGCGCTTATCAAGCTCGTGACTAATGGTTTTGTTACTCATTGCGCTGCGGATCAGTTTAATCGTTTGCTCAGCGGCGTGTTCAGTGGTGCCACTATTTAATGCACTGCGTAAGTCGATACCTTGATCAGCAAATAAACACAAATGTAATTTACCCAGTGCCGAGACACGTAAACGATTACAGCTTTGGCAAAAGTCTTTGCTGTAAGGCATGATCAAGCCAATACGACCTTGATAATCGGGATGCCAAAACTCTTGCGCAGGGCCATTTAACTTGCCCTTTACGACTTGTAACCAGCCCGCTGCTAGCAAACTATCTTTAACGCCTTGACCGCTTAAATGGTTTTGTTCAAAAAATTGCGTGCCATTACCGGTTTCCATCAATTCAATAAAGCGCACTGTTACTCTCTGGTGCTTTATCCAAGCAAGGTAATCTTTTAGCTGATTATGATTAAATGCTTTCGCCAATACGGCGTTGACTTTAATGCGCTTAATGCCAATCTGCTGAGCTCGTGCAATGCCGTTTAAAATATGTTGTAGCTTGTCGTGGCCAGTTATTAGTTTAAACATTTTCGGATCTAAGCTATCGATACTGACATTAATGGCATCAAGCCCTGCCGCTTTATATTCATCAACATTGTTTAATAAGTTAAACCCATTGGTTGTCAGCGCCACTTCGCTAATTCCGCTGGTGGCTTTACAACGTTTGATGATCTCAGGCAAATCTTTACGTAGGCATGGCTCGCCGCCCGTTAAGCGAATTTTTTTAGTGCCTAGCTTGGCAAAAGCACTCACTACAGTGGTAATTTCTGCTTGTGTTAAGAACTCACGCGGCGTATCACATTGGTAGCCATTCGGTAGGCAATAGCTACAACTAAAATTACAGACATCGGTGATCGAGAGTCTTAAATAATTAAAGCGACGTCCAAATTTATCTTCAAGCATAAACTGTCCTACTTATTATTTTTATATACATTAGCTGTGGCATAGCAATTACACCGTGATCAGCACATCAATTTGCTGCCCTTTATTAGTCACTGCATGGCGTTTAATAAGCTGACTTAACTCAGTTTTACATGAGCCACAATTAGTCCCGCACTGCAACTGCAAGCCCAGTTCATCAACCCGATGAGCTCCGGCTTTAATCGCCTCGACAATTGGTTTTTCTCTAACTTTAAAGCAGCTACAAATTTGTCGCCCTTGGCTAAACTCTTCGTCAGGTGTGGCCGTTAATAATGACTGCAGTTGTGCATAGTTCAGTGCCGATTGGCTAAACAAGTGATTGATCCACTCAATTGACGTGGTTACTTGCACATCAGTTATCATCGCCACAAACACTAATCGACCATTGGCAATACATTGAATACGTTGCGTAGCGCCTTGATAAAAACCTGACCACTGCCCTTTGATGCCACTGCTTTGTTGGCACCAGTAAAGTGCATCTGGCACAACGTCGTTAAAAGCGAGCTGATATTGGCTGCAATTGCTGGCATTGATTTTTAGCCAATAGTCACTTTGCACCGTTATGTCAGTCTGGCAGTTGCTTTGCTTATTAACGAATACATCCATATATTGGCTAAACTCTACCGGTTGCAGCTTTATGGCCGTAAACTTCGTTTCTGGTTGACCTGAAATAGGATCAGCAATGGACGAATATAATTTGCCAACATTAGCTGATGATGCAAATTGCTGATTCCAATGGATCGGCATAAAGCACTCACCCGCTCTTTGCGAATCGGTAATTTTGGCATTCGCTATCACTTCGCCCACCTTCGACTGCGCTCGCACTAGGTCATCATTGTTGATGCCAAGCCGACTCGCATCTTGTGAATGAAGCTCAATATAAGGGCGGGTAATATGCGTTGAAAGCGTGGCTGATTTGCCCGTGCGCGTCATAGTGTGCCATTGATCGCGGATCCGCCCAGAGTTCATCACTAACGGATATTCAGTTGAGGTAACTTGCTTGGGTAGTTGTGGCGTAATGGCAATAAAACGCGCTTTTTTATTCATTGTGCTGAATTGATTTTGGCTGAACACTTGCCCATGCTGGTAGTTATCGCCTTTAATACACGGCCATTGGATAGGCCTCAAGGCATTATATTCGCGACTGCTCATGCCCGCTAAAGCAGATAAATTAAGCTGCCGTGACCCGTTATTTTCAAAGCTCGTTAAACGTGCCCACTCATCAAAAATTTCACTTGGCTGGGTAAAATCAAAACCACTAAAGCCCATGTTTTTAGCTACTTCACAGAGTATTTGCCAATCGTTTTTTGCGCCAGCGAACGGCGCGACAATTGCTCTTTGGCGAGAAATACGGCGCTCTGAATTGGTCACTGTGCCTTCTTTTTCTCCCCAACCAGTGCTGGGTAGTTTGACATGGGCATAATCAAGGGTGTCGTTACTTGCCACGCAATCCGATACCACCACCAGTTCACAGGCTTTCAGTGCTTCTGCTATCGCATTGGTATTTGGTAGGCTAACCATCGGGTTGGTCGCCATGATCCACACCGCTTTGATTTTGCCAGCGCGGATCGCAGCAAACATATCCAGCGCTTTCGCGCCTGCTTGCGTGGCGATCGTTGGTGATTGCCAAAAGCGCTTTACTAACGATTGATGCTGCTCGTTCTCAATGTCCAAGTGCGCAGCGAGTTGATTTGCCAGCCCGCCTACTTCACGTCCGCCCATGGCATTGGGTTGACCAGTAATAGAAAACGGCCCAGAGCCTATTTTTAATAACTTCCCTGACGCTAAATGGGCATTAATAATCGCATTACATTTATCAACCCCTGACGATGATTGATTAATGCCCATTGAGTAAAAGCTAATTGCTGAGGCGCTATTGGCAAACTCGCTATAAAATTGGCTAACTTCGTGGCAACTTAGTTCACAATAGCTGGCTACCTCATCTATCGTCCACGATTGCGTTGCTGCTAATGCGGCTGCAAAATCATCGGTGTGCTTTGCAATAAAATCATCATCAAGCTGTTGGTTATCCGCTAAGTAACGTAATAAACCGTTATACAGTGCGGCATCTGTGCCTGGCTTTATTTGTAAAAACGTATCGGCCAGCTCTGCGCTATCGGTGCGTCTTGGATCGATAACCACCACTTTCATGGTCGGGTTTATACGCTTAGCTCGGGCGATACGCTGGTATAGCACTGGGTGCGTCCACGCCGCATTAGAGCCGATTAAAATAAGCAGTTCGGTGTGCTCTAAGTCTTCATAATCACAAGGCACTACATCTTCACCAAAAGCGCGTTTATAACCCGCCACCGCAGAAGACATACACAAGCGTGAATTAGTATCAATATTGGCCGAACCAATATAACCTTTCATGAATTTATTGGCGATGTAATAATCTTCGGTTAACAACTGCCCAGAGACATAAAAAGCCACCGCATCCGGGCCGTGCTCGGCAATTATTTTGCTGAATTCACTCGCCACATAATTACTCGCCACAGACCAGCTTACTTGTTTATTGTTAATTTCTGGTGCGCTAAGGCGATTATCATTGCTGATAGTATCTAATAAATGGCTGCCTTTTACGCATAACCGTCCGTAGTTTGCAGGATGTTCAGGCATCCCTTCTAGCTGTGTCGGTTGCTTGCCCGCTAAGGCAACGTCCACGCCGCAGCCCACACCACAATACGCACATGTTGTTTGAATTAAACTCTCTTTTAAAGGGGTCATGGCGCTCTCTTATGCAAGTTCGGTTACGGGGATCAATGCGTCATCACTGAGTCGCTTAGGCTCTGCTTGAGTGATGGCTAAGCTGTGTTCGGTTAAACTGTGTTCGGTTAAGCTGTGTTCGATAATGCAATTTACTCGGCTTTCGCAACTGCCACAGCCGGTGCAGGCTTTGGTGACTGTTTGTACGCCAACTAAATCAGTAGCGCCGGCTAACACGGCTTGTTCAATCGTGTGTTTAGTTACTTGGTGACAACTGCAGATCAGTGCATCAGCGGCTAACTCTGCGATTGAAATCGTATCTGGTGTTGGCGCAAGCGGTAAAATAAGTGATTCAGGGGCAATATTAAGGGCTAAGTCGTGCAAGTGATATTGTAGTAAGTTGTCATAATCGCTGGTATCGCCCACCAGTACTGCACCAATCACCTGAGTGCCTGCTTGATTGGTGACTATTTTTTTGTAAACACCGCTGAGTTGATCGTCAAAAACATAACTACGAGCGCCTTGCGTCCGTGCATGAGCATCACCAATGGAGCCCACTTCAACCCCCATTAGTTTTAATTTAGTGCTCATATCAGCACCATTAAATGCATCATCAGTGTTGTTAAATAAAATATGTTTCGCTGCGATTTTAGCCATCGCGTAACCCGGTGCCACTAAACCAAAGATAAAATTACCCCACAGCGCACATTCGCCAATAGCGTAAATATTTTGATCTGACGTTTGGCAATAGTTGTTAATAACAATGCCGCCACGCTCACCAACAGCTAAATCAAATTCTCGGGCTAAATTGTCATAGGGGCGGATCCCTGCGGAAAATAAAATCAGATCCGTTTCAAGTGTCTTACCGCCTTTAAAACACATTTTGTAACGACAGTGTTCGCCATCGACTATTGCTTCTGTGGCCATTGAGGTATGCACCTGCACACCTAATGCGGTAATTTTATCTTTCAGTAATCGTCCGCCGCCGCCATCGACTTGCACGCCCATTAGTTGCGGGGCAAACTCTACAACATGGGTTTCAAGGCCCAGCTGTTTAAGTGCATTCGCGGCTTCTAAACCGAGTAAACCACCACCAATCACCACCCCCACTTTACTGCTGCTGGCAGAGTGTTTGATCGCGTTTAAATCAGCAATGGTGCGATACACTAAGCAATGTTCACGGTCTTTACCTGGAATGGGTGGTACGAAAGGAAATGAGCCGGTTGCCAATACCAGCTTGTCATAATCAAAGGTTGCACCTTCACTGGTCGTTACTTGCTGCTTTAGCCGGTTTATATCGGTGACTTTTGCATTGGTGTAAAAACGCACTTGCCAATCCGCATATATTTGCTCGTTAGTTAACGCAAGGTCGTTGGCTGTTTTGCCAGCAAAAAACGCTGACAAGTGCACTCTATCGTAAGCTAACCGCTCTTCGCCACTGAGTACAGTCACTTCGACACCCGTATTAGGGTTGATAAGACTGGTAATTTGCTCTACGAAATGATGCCCAACCATTCCATTGCCGACGACAACGACTCGTTGTTTGCGGTTCATCAGTTCACCTTACTTGCTATGTATTTATTGTTATTAACAATTAAAGCAAGGGCTATACCAAACATTTAAATATAATATATACAACAACTTAACTTTTAAAAAAATATTGAAAGTTAGGTACAGCACCACTAGGATCCATTACTTGCACCACAGTGATACTGCTAGTTATTTAATGATCAGCACCGTGAGTAAGCAAAGGAACAAACAAATCGCGATCACTTGCCATACCATCACTGGGTTACGCTGATAAAAAGAGGGTTTGTCTATTACCGTCATACTCAGCTGTGAGTTAGGGGTATTGAGGTCGTTAATAAACTCTGAAAATGAACTATAGCGATGCTCAGGCTTTACCGCCGTGGCTTTCATTAACGTTTGATCGAACCAAAAGGGGATATCACTACGGTAGTCACGAATGCTGCGATAATGCCAAAAAGTGCTACCTGAAGGTGTTTGTGAAGTAGAAGATAACGATTTATACGGTAACTGCCCAGATAATAGTTCGTAGATAATCACAGCAAGTGAAAATAAGTCACTTTTAAAATCGGCGTTTAAAGTGAGTAGTGTTTCAGGGGCTGTGTAACCGAGTGTGCCTTGCGGGCATTCATCCACTATTTGATTAATATCATCATGCATGGCGGCAATTTTTACGGTGCCATAATCAATCAAAGTTACGTTACCGTGCGCATCAATCATCACGTTATCTGGCTTTAAATCACGATGAACCATATCGAGGCGCTGAAAAGCGCGCAAAGCTTGCACGATTTGCAAGGCAATATTTCGCACTTGGCTCAGTTGTGGCTCGGGTGTGTCTGCTTGCCATTGTCTTAGAGTTTGGCCATCCATGTATTCACAAATATGATATAAAAAAACACTGTCGTCGGCAGTGCTAAGCACTTTCATAACATTGGGATGGTTAATACGCTGGCCAACCCACCCTTCACGCATAAACCCTTGCAAGTAATGGAGGTCTTCTGCAAAGTTTATAGAGGGCGTTTTTAATACTACCGGTGCGGCATACTCGTTACTTTGCACTAAGTAAATATGTGAACGAGTGCTGGCGTATATTTGCCGCAGTACTTTGTACTGATCAAGCTGCTGACCAACCTGTAATACCGCTGGAATTTTACGTTTCGTAAGATCGCGGTATCGTTCATCTAAACATTTTTTGGGGATCTGCTGCACTTTCACCAGTAAACAACTCACGTTGTCGTCACTGCCTTGTGCAATCGCACGCTGTGTGATTGCTTTAGCCGCAGCTTCTAGATCATGGTTATTATTAATACACTCTATAAATTGTGTTTGAGTAACAAAGTCGTGCACGCCATCACAGCTCAATACATAAATATCATGCTGTTTTAGCTCAAACTGATAAACATCAACCTCTTGATGTAACTCTGCCCCTAATGCTTTGGTTAAATGCTGATTAACTTTATGATCCCGGGTTAATTGAGTCAGTTCACCATCGCGTAATTGCGCAACACGCGTGTCACCTAAATGAAAAATATAGCCACTGGTTGATTTTAATATCAGTGCACTAAAAGTAGTCATCCAATGGGCTTGACGGTGCATTTGTTGGCTATTGGTCGGCGTTTGCGAATAAAGCCACAAGTTTAAACTGGCCAGCACTTTAGAGACTGATTTTTTTACCGACCAACTAGGCTCGGTAGCTAAATATTCATTAATAAAGTGACTGACCGCTAAATTAGCCGCTTCTTTGGCAAATTTAGCGCTTGAACAACCATCCGCAATACACGCAACAATCCCTTTGTAATCACGCTCATGTCCTTTGGTATGCAGGGCTGCAAAAGCGTCTTGATTATCGGCTTTATTGCCTGGCGCTGAATGCCCGCCAAATGACACCTGTAGCTCATTTATAGCATGCTCATTAACAATGCGTTTATTAACTTGGCTGCTCGCTTTGGCGGTTTCAGCTATCATCTTATTTGCCTTAAGTAACAGAAATTAATTCAACCGAACCGTCTTCATTCACTTCTGTGATATGGCCTTTTGGTTCTTGCATAAACATTAACGCTATCAGCCCCACTAATGCACTGCCCGCAATGACAAAAAAGAACATTTGATAGTCAACCATTGATAATACCGTTAAATACACCACCGCCCCAACATTACCATAAGCACCTGTCATACCGGCAATTTGCCCAGTTAAGCGACGCTTAATAAGTGGCACCGCCGCAAAAACAGCGCCCTCACCGGCTTGCACAAAGAACGAGCACGCCATTGCAGCCACAACAGCTAGCCACAGCGGCCAACTCGCATCAACCAGCCCCATCACTAAATAGCCTACCGCTAAACCTATGGTTAGCACAATTAAGGTTATTCTGCGTCCGAGTTTATCGGAGATCCAACCACCACCTGGGCGCGATGCAAGGTTCATAAAAGCATAAGCAGAAGCGAGTAATCCGGCATAAACCATATCAAGGGCAAAAACCTCACTAAAAAATAGTGGCAACATAGAAATAACCGCCAGCTCTGAGCCAAACGTTGTAAAATATAAAATATTCAGCACAGCAACTTGCTTAAACTCATAGCGCTGTGACTCTGGTACTGGGTGTTTAAAAATGGCTTTATTGATATCGTAGGTTTTATATACTTCATACACATAAAGTGCAATTAGTAGTACATAAACGCCTGTTACAAAGTTAGCAGAAATAAGATTGGCACCACTGGGCGAAAGTTTCCAACTAAGTAATGCCATAGCCGCATACATAGGAATTTTCATGATCAGCAGTAATACAAAATCGCCTTTACTGGTTACTTCCATTGCGCCTATTTTTTTCGGTTTAAAATAGGTTGCTCCCTTTGGGGTATCGGTCACATTAAAAAACCAAATAAGGCCAAATAGGATGCTAATTACCCCCGTAACAGCAATCGCATAACGCCAGCCATCTTCACCGCCAAATAGCAGCGCAATCGCAGGCAGTGACATCGCGGCTGCGGCTGAACCAAAGTTACCCCAACCACCGTAAATACCTTCGGCGATACCAAGCTCATTAGCAGGAAACCACTCACTGACCATACGAATGCCGACCACAAAGCCTGCACCAATAAACCCCAGCGCAAAACGTGCAATTGCAGCTTGTTCAAAGGTTGTGGCTGCGGCAAACATAAAACACGGAATACTACAGGTAATAAGTAAAGCAGAATAAACAATACGCGGGCCATATTTATCGGTGAGCATACCCACCACCACCCGTGCCGGTATCGTTAATGCGACATTCAAAATCAGTAAGGTTTTAACTTCAGCCATACTGATCCCCAGTGATACGGCTATTGCACCTAGCATAGGTGCATGATTAAACCAGACAAAAAATGACACGAAAAAAACCATCCAACTAAGATGAAGCACTTTCATCTTGCCCCGAAATGATAATAAATTGAATCCTGTAGTTTGCTGCATGCGGCACGCTCCTGACGCTATTTTTATTAGAATAAAATCTTAAAATACTTTTAATACTGTTTTTTAGTTCTAAGTAAGTTAAAAGCAGGTAAGAGCGAGCAAATTATAAGCCATAAAATTATTTACAATAATTTCAATAAGGTAGGGTTTTAAAATTATAAAAAGTAAGCCTGTTGCACTATTAAAGGAATATTAATGTGCTGTATCGGTGCAAAATCGCGGGCTAAATTGCGTGCAGTTGTGCATACAAGGTTTGCCCTGTTGTTATTGCCAGTTGCTGCCATGCCAGCGGGTTGAGACTGCACAATAAAGTTTGCCCATCAACATCAAGATACAGTAGCGCTTCATGCTGCTGCAGCTGACAACCCACAAACGTACATTGCAGGCTATTTATACAGCTGCTATTTTTTTCCGGCACTGTACTAACACTGATATCATTCGCGTTGACACAAATTTTATAGCTGTTTCGATCATCAAACTGATTGATATAAAGTACTTGTTGGCTTTGGCTAAGCGTGACTTTTGTTAAATTATACTCAGCTAATTGACTAGCTTGCTGAAAATTAATAAAGCTAAAATGTGTAGTGCCCTGTTCATTATTTATATGTTGGCTAATAACCTCGGTATCGCCAAATCGAATTATTTTTCCTCGGCTTAATTGCAGTAGTTTATCAGCGCAATAACTAAGCTCTTTCAGGGAATGACTGACAATAATAAAAGTAATATTTTTATTCTTTGCTAAGTATTTAATTGCCGAAAGAAAGCGCTGTTTTTTTTGCCAATCGAGCGCAGAAAAAGGCTCATCTAGCAAAATAATACTCTGGCCAAGTAATAAAGTTCTAGCAAACACAATTCGTTGCTGCTCTCCCCCAGATAAGCTGCCAACCTCACGGTCTAGCAAGTCTTCAATTCCTAGTAACGAGACAATCTCGTCGATTGCTAATTGGTTATTATTTTTAGGTCGATGTTTATAGGCAAAATTTAAATTTCCCTGCACATTTAAATGGGGGAACAACGGACACGCTTGCAATTGTAAGCAAATACCGCGTTTATCTGGTGCAAGCGTTGCTAAATTTAGCTGGTTATTAGTAACAGACTGCCCAGCGCTGACACCACTAATTGCAGCTAATAAACTCGACTTACCTGCACCTGACGGACCATAAACGCCAACAATCACGCCCTGTTCAATAGCAAACTCGACATCCAAAACAAAGTTTTTAAGTGGCCGATTAACATTAACGTGCAGCATTCGACCCTCGAAAGCCAAGGCTTGCTCTATTAAACTTAAACAGTAAAACTAAACAAGCAAATGAAATTGCAAATAAAATCAGTGATAACTCATGGGCTGCTTGATAATTAAGCGCTTCAACGTGATCATATAAAGCAATTGAAACGACTTGGGTTTCACCAGGTATATTGCCGCCAATCATTAACACTAAGCCAAACTCGCCAAGTGTATGGGCAAAACCGAGCGAAAAGGCACTTAAAATCGTACTTTTAAGTAACGGGATCAATAAATAGAAAAACCGCTTTGCAGCACTAAAGCCAAGCGCAATCGCCGCGTTATTATATTGACTATTTACTTGGTTAAAGCCGACCAATAAAGGTTGCATAACAAAAGGCAGTGAGTAAATCAGTGAGCCTAATACAATCCCCGAAAAACTAAAGGCGAGCTGATGACCCGTCAGACTTTGCCAAAACTCGCCAAGCAGTGTGTTAGGTGAAAAAGCCACCAGCAAATAAAAGCCAAGTAATGTTGGGGGTAACACGAGCGGTAGGGCAATAACTGCTTCAAAATACGGTTTCAAACGACCTGTATAGTTTGATAATAGCCACGCGATTGGGAAGCAAATAATGAGCAACAACACGGAGGTAATAATCGCTAATTTCACAGTCAAAAATAATGCAGTAAAGTCTGTCTCTAGCATTGGCTACAGGCCTTTTGATAGCCGAGTTCTGTGATCTCACTTTGCACTGCGGGGGAGAGTAAATAGCTCAGTACCTTATTAGCGGCGGCTAAATTGTCAGTTGATTTTAACACCACAACTTGTTGCGTTATGGCTGGGTACTGCTGATAAGGGAGCACCGTATATGCTAAATATTTATCATTAGCGTGTTGCTGATACGCTGCTTTTAAACTAGCCAAAGCAACAATGCCCTGCCCCGCATTGCCGCTGTCTACAAACTGAAATGCCTGCGTAATATTATGCGCCAATACAAATGATAAGTTGGTTTTAAGATGATGGTCGTTATAATATTTTGCAGCTTCGCCATAAGGCGAAGAACGCGGGTTAGCTATGGCTATATAAGAGTTTGTCGAATTTAGTGCAGGTTGCCAAAGTGCCAGTACGCCAGTTGCGTAAGTACGAGTACTGCCGTTAATAATTAACTCTTGTTGCTTTAGTAATGCCGGCCTTTTAGCATCGGCTGAAAAAAACATATCAAAAGGCGCACCATGAATTATTTGCGAATACAATACACCACTTGCGCCAGCTGACAGGGTTATTTCAATTTCATCAGCAAAAGGGGCTTTATTTAAAAGTTGCTCTAAAGGGGCTTTAAAGTTACTGGCAACAGCAATATGCAGGTTTTCTGTTGCCGATACGCTATTAATATTGAGTAATAACACAAACCAAAAATAGTAACAGACTCTATTGTAAAGCATTGACATTATGAGTATTGTTTTAATTATCTAATGAATATGAAGAATCAATATATATGAATGACTGCTTTAATGCATCCGCTTTATTATCGGTTGAAGACGCAATTGAAAATATCTTATCGACAATAAAACCCATTGCACAACATGAACAGCTCAGCCTTTGCAATTCTTTAGATAGGGTTTTAGCCAAAGCGCTGATCTCTGACATAAATGTGCCTATTCATGATAATTCTGCAATGGATGGCTACGCTATTTGCTATCAATCGTCATCTAACAGCTATCAACTTGTGGGAACCGTGCTTGCTGGCGAATACTTTGCGCCGCAGTTACGCCCAGGCGAGTGCGTTAGAATTATGACTGGCGCCCCCATCCCGAAAGGCTGTGATGCAGTCATCATGCAAGAAAACGCCACTAAAGTAGGTAACTGTGTCACGATAAATCAAAAAATAACAATGGCCGATAATATCCGCCGCGCCGGTGAAGACATCACTAAAGGTGAAACCGTTTTAACCATTGGCCATAAGTTAACTCCTGTTGATCTTGGTTTACTTGCCTCGCTGGGCATTGAGCAATTAACTGTCTACAAAAAATTAAAAGTCGCTGTATTTTCAACCGGTGATGAACTAACACTGCCAGGACAGCCATTAAAAGCCGGTGCAATTTATGAAAGCAATCGCCCGGTACTTATTTCATCACTGCAAAAGCTTGCGTTTGACGTTATTGACTTAGGGATCATTAAAGATACTAAAACAGCGATAAAAGACGCATTTTTAACGGCTGATGTAACTGCAGATGTCATTATAAGTTCTGGTGGGGTCTCTGTAGGTGATGCTGATTATACTAAGGAAGTGCTGAACGAGATTGGTGAGATCGGATTTTGGAAAATAGCCATGAAACCAGGTAAGCCTTTTGCGTTTGGTAAACTTCCTAACAGCTATTTTTTTGGTTTACCTGGCAACCCAGTCTCTGCAATGGTGACTTTTATGCAACTGGTGTGCCCTGCACTTAATTACCTCTCGGCCCAACCTCGCGCAAAACAAACAAATAGACTCACTGCTATTACCACTACAGCAATTAAAAAACGCCCAGGGCGCACTGATTTTCAAAGAGCGATTGCAACGATTGATAACGAAGGCTTTTACACGGTAAGCGCGCTGCCTTATCAAGGTTCTGGCGTGCTGACATCGATGAGTAAGGCAAACTGCTTTATCGTCCTCCCAGCGGATTCAGCAGATGTAGCTGAAGGCACGCGGGTGGAAATTGAAATGTTTAAATAGATGGGCATTAGCAACTTATTCTTTTTATTAGCTTTAGTTATCGCCTTTTTAAGTTGTTAAATGTACATATGCGACTAAGCTGTAAGAATAATTACAAAAACTTATCAAATAAATGAGAAAGTACTTACTCTTTTTATTTTTGTTCAGTGGGTGCACCCACGCGACTATGACCACTGTTGCTTATCAAGTCGGTGAGCAAACGATCATTGCACCAGCTGTACGCTATGAATATGGCTATGCTTATAATATTGAGGCCAAAAAACGTTTAAAGCTAGTCACTTTAAATTGGCCCCCCTATATTGATGAATCACTTTGCAACAATGGCTGGCTTTTTCAACTAACCGTTAAACTACTGCTGCAAAAAGGCTATGGTGTGCATATAGAGTTTTTCCCATGGGCGCGAGCGCTTAGAGCTGCGGAATTAGGCAATGCGGATATTTTGTTTCCTGAGTATTTTATTGATGCTGAAGTTATGTCAGAAAATAGGCAAGGTAAAACACGTAACGACTTAATGGCTTTATCCACGGCTATACCCGGTGGCAACTTGTCACTGATCGGACTAAGCGGCAGAAAGTCAAACTATGACGGCAGTTTAGAGTCAATAAAAGATCAAACTATTGGTGTCGTTCGCTCGTATAAAAACACCCCAGAACTCGACAAACTGATTAACTCAAAACAAATTAGTACCATTGTTGCTAACAATGAGTTCCAGCAAATTCATTTACTCATGAACCTGCGGGTTGACTTGATTGTAGCTGATTTTGACGTGTTAATTGCAAGTATTGAAAAGTCTCAGCTCTTCGAAACAGAAAAACAGCAAATGAAAAATGCGCTGGTGGCATTGTCCCCTGCACTTGCTTACAAGCCTTTATATTACTCGGTAAGTAAAGCCAACCCACAGTGGCAGGAAATTTTAGCCGATCTCAATAACGAGATAAATAAAATGAAAGAGCAAGATGAACTTTTAAGCTATATTGAAGAAAAGAAACACCAGTGTAGCCGCAAATAACTGGGCGCTTAAATGTTCGCAAATAAGCGCCTTTATATTATTAAAACAACGACTCAAATGTGCCATCAGGGAATAAAATACCCGGTACACCTCTTACCGCTGTTACATCTGCGATTTGCGTGTCGCCAAAATATAATCCGCCACTGTAATTACGGCCTTTCTGTTTAACGTCTAACCAACGCCCTTGCGCACCTTTGATCACTGCGTTGATATTATTTCCTACCGTACGTAGATTGATTTCAAGCGCCCTATTTTTTAATCGTAAGGCAATTTTTGCATTGTTAATCTCAGCTAAACGATTCAAATTGCCCACATACGCAAGTTGAAAATCTTTAGCGCCATTTAATGGCATCATCAATTGCACAGCAAACACCAGGTTTTGTGTTGCTTCATTAATAAATGGCGTTGCTTCTATAGCTTGTAAATTAAACAGGGTTGTTTGACTAGCACTGTCCAACTGCCCTTTAAAATCAAAGCCCGCTAACACAGTCACAAGTTCTTCAAAAGGGGTGACAAAGCGATTAGCCGTTAGATTTATATCACCTGTCAGCCTGCTGATCTCATTTTCTAATGTAACGTTTGTTGCAATTGTTAGTTGCCCGGTAGTGTCACTTTGTTCATCAGAGAATGGATCGTCAGTTCCATCAAATGACACTACTAAGTCACTCACATCTACATTTAATTGCGTATCTTGGCCGGTTACTTTCGCACTCATAACACCGGAGACTTTATTACCCAACAGTCCACTTATTTGCCACTGTGGAATAGTTAAATCTATTTCTACAGCATGGTTATCATACTGACCACTAATAGCCCAAGAGTAAGGCGATTGTTGATAATCTATAGTTAGCCCTTGTAAAGTATAAATACCTGCATCCGTATCATTTAGTGGCGAAAAATTATAGATAACATCATAAAGTACGTTAGCCAGAACGATCAGCGTCTGTTGCGATTCTTCATCTAAAATGTCTTTAAATTCAGTTAAATTTTGGAGTAGTTCATCACTGTATTTTTGCTCTTGCAGCCGCGCAACACCTAATATATTACGCACATCTTCTAGTAGTTCTTTGGAATGTAATTGCTGCTGACTGAGTTCTCGTTGCGCGATGTTTTCAGCATCACCAATACTTGCCAGTTTTTGTTTAACTTCACCAACCACTGATTGTAGTAACGGGTTACCTTCCACGTTCAGTAAGTTTTCTGACACATAACGCTCTGCATAGGTGCGATAAAATGGCAAACTTGCTAGCTGGGCGGGTTGTTCGATAACACTATTACCAGTTGTATTTAAACTCTCCTCAATGTCAGCGGCTGTTTTTAAAATAACACCAAAGGTCAATGCGTTAGTTAATAATTCGGCTTCAAGGTTATCATTTAACTGACTATGCGTAAGATGATAAAAAGGCGTCGCACTTAAACTCTCTAAGGTAATATCTAAATTATCATCGCTAATTAGTGAACTGACTGGCGATAAATACAGCTTATTTTCCCCTGGGGCTGCAACAAAGTCAGCCCGATAACTCAATGTCATATCCATCACTTCTTGATAATCAATACGCCGGTTGCTGTTTTCATCATACGGGTTATCTCTAAAGGTACGACCACAACCAGCAAAGCTTGGGCAAGGTAGCGTTGTGCCATCTGAGACGAATTCAACGCGATGAAAATTTAATGTTGCGGCTGGTAACGTGACATTATTAATATCTACAACGTCACTATTTTCTACGCTCCCAGTACTATCATTAATAAGCGTTAACGTACCCGATTTAGCCTGCCAAGGTGCAATATAAAAGCTTACCGTTGAAGACGTTTCCAGCATGACAGGTAAAGTATCTGTGGTTTTATCGTCTGACGAGCCACCACAACCAACTAATGACATAAGTAAACTAACTGATATAAGTTTTTTAAACATCACAAGTCCTTAAAATGCTAACTTCACATACCAATTAACATTGGCATAATAGGCTTTATCAATATCAATATTGTCGGTTTGTATAGTTAAACCAAAATAATCATTTTCGATACCAAGCAAAACAGCTTCACTTTTTGTTTCATAACCAGCAATCACGGCCCAATGATCCCAAAAATGCATACGTGCTTTTAATTGCGAAAAGGTATCTTGATCAAACCGTTTAACCATCAACTCTGTCGAGAACACATCGTTAATACGATAATCCGCATAGACTTTTATGCGCACTGGCATATCAAACTTATGCGTCACTTCGTTACCATATTCAGACGTTGCTAAACGTACTGTTGGCTCAGTGACAATATCGCCATCGTCGTTTTCGGTAAACGGCACCTCTGTTGTATAACCATTTGCAAAACCACTGTTTTCATACTCGGTTTCATACAGTAAGTCTTGTGCAAGTATCCCGATGGTTAAATCTTGATTTATTTTCCAATTAACTGCTAAATCAACACTATATCCTAAGCCGGATGGGTTCTCATCAGGAGTAAATCGCTTAAATAAAATATCTTTTGAAAAGTAAGAGTCGACTGTTAATGCGCCTTGGATCTCATCACTGTAAACCGTGCCATCGACTTTCAGATCTTGAAAGTGTGTACTGGCAAAAACGGTTAATTTAGGCGTGATGGTTAATGCCTCAGAATCTAAAAATTGAAAGTCATAAGAAATAAACAATCCATTAGTAGTTGCTTGCTTACCATCAAGGTAATAAACGTAATTTCTATCTTCAAAAGGCAGGTCATTTTTTTCGGTATGCAAATAACGCGCTGTATCAGCATCAAAGTTTAAAACATAGTCAAAACGATTTTGATAACCGACTTTAAAATTTCCATAGCCAACACCAAACTCAAACACATTATAAGTAAATGCGCTGTCGCCTGATGTGAGAGGAGCATCAAAGTCATCAATAAACGCAGTAACGGGTTGTGTTTCAGTATACACTTCTGAATCAAGGGTGGTGAAAATTTGCAATTGCTCTACTGCGTGACTAACTGGGGTGATTAAAAATGCGGAAAATCCTAACGTGAGAATTTTTTTTTTCATACTTATTTCACTTGTTATTATGTAAGAGGGAGAACAACTCTCCCTCTTATTTGTACGTTACTTCGATGAATCTAAGAAACTAATATCTGTGTAATCGATAATTTCACCATCGATATACTCAACAGAAATACCATTGGTAATTTCTGTTACAGTACCGAATTCCGTGATCATACCATTGAAATTGGCATTAACAGACCCAGAGAAATATTCACCATCTGGAGCGCCAATGAACAACTGGTAACCAAACCCAGTATGCAATTGAATTTCTAATCCGTAAAAGTCTTCTTGATAGTTACCATCAATAGAAATAGTTGCGGTAAAGTTAAGGCCTGAAGTTAATCCTGAAGCCGTAATTGCAGCTAAATTAGAGGAGTCGGTTCCTGCTAATGAAAGTGTACCCACAAAACCAGAGTCACCATCAATTATTTCGACTCTGCTCCAACCATTTACAGCTAATACAGTTCCATCAATCGCCGTATCTGAGTTAACTTCTTCCTCAAAGTCAATTGCTAAACATGAGTCAGATTGCTCTTTTGAGATTGCGCCATAGTAAGCATCAACACAATCTTCTAAAGCATCACTCATGTTAGGTAGTGTTTCGATTTTAATAACCGCACCATCTTCGCTTTTTATCATACCACCAAAAGCAAAAATAAGTGCTTTGTTGTTGATGGAGCCATTCACAGTAACCTTTTCGCCTGTTACTGTATTCATAAGATCCAGCTCTAAATCATCTTTATCAAAACTGTAAGTCCAAGCTGGATAGCGAGTTGAAACTACATCGATTCCTTCATCGCCATAATCCCATGCTTCAGTCAATACGTCGTAGATTACTTCTGAAATATCAAATAAAGCTTGGCCACCAGTTTTAGTTATAAGCGTAGCACTACGCGCTTGTTCTGTTCCTGCTTTTACCTTAACTAACAGCTCAAACTTAGCAATTGTGGATTTAGCATTTGTTTCAAGAGTTGTAGCAGTTGTAATAGCAGCAGCGGCTTGATCTGCAAGTTCATTTGCAAACGCAGTACTTAATTTTGCAGCTGCTGATAATTCAGCGGCCATTGTTTCATCACTTTCTTCGGAAGCAATCGCAGCTAACGATGCTGCAGCAGTTTCAGCTTGGGTAGCAGTACTGGTAAGTTCATTTGCTTTCGTACTAAGAGCCATAGCCTGGGTAATTGCAGATTGTGCTGATGCAAAAGCAGCTACAGCATTTTCTTTTGTATCGAGCATTGCTGCATCAACAGCCATCATAGCCATCAATAAATCGGCTTGAGCAACCATTGCAGCTGAATCAGCTGAACCTAGTGCGGTATTAGCAACAATAGCATTACTTTTGGCAGCATCTAGTGCTAATTCAAATGCTGCTACAGCCTCATTGGAACGTGCTTCTTCTTCTGCAATACCTTCAATTAACGTAGCAACGGCTGAAAGTTGTGCTGTTACGGCACTAACTAACGCCTCTGATTTATCTGTTAGTTGCTGATATTCATCCCCTAAACCTGCGGCAGTGCTGACAATTGAAGTGGCTGAATTAAGCGCTGCAGAGAGCTCGACTTGCAACTGGCTATACGCTACTTTATTACCCGATAAAGTGAATACGGCGGAACTGTAAGCAAGTACTTTATCCGTTGTATCTAAACCAGCATTCCCCAATTCTTTAACTGTTTTAAGTTCAGCTGTTCCCGCTGAAACGGAAGTAGCTGCAGTTGCTAATTCAGCTGTCATAGCTGTTACTTGTAACTCTAATTCCGCCGCAACTTTCGCAATAAAATCATCGCCTGCGTCACAGTTGTCATCACAGCCAATTTTCTTAAGTACTTCTTTAAGTTGTTTAGCCGTTTCTTTTAAGTCTTTATCAAGACCTTTTTCTTTTGCTTTTTCCTGAACTTTCTGTACCGCTTTAGTCGCTTTATCTCTTAACTTTGCAATCGCATCAACATCAGTAATACCTAAGTTTTCAGCTACTTTCGCAAAAGCTTCATCTACACCTTCACCTGTTACTACTGCGGCAAAAATAAGGCTAGTATTCTCAACTGCTTTTTGTAGTTCAGCTGCAATCTTTTGCACAATATCATTGTCACTATTGCTTACTTTGCCTTCTTTAACCGCTGCAGATAGGCTTGCAATCAGCTCTTTTAATGAACCATTAGCACCAGCGCCAGCAACAGACTGTAAAGAAACAGCTGTTTGCACTAATGCCAAAGTACCTGCATCAAGCGAATCGCCATCACCAATATCACTGAAATCAACAGCACCACCTAGTGACACATCACCTAACAAAGCTGCGGCTTTAATTGCAGCTTCAGGACCTAATATTTGGATCAAGGTTTTTAAGCTTGCTGCGGCAACGGCTTCATCTGACACTGCAGAGCCATCTTTAGCGCCATCAAGAAGCATTTTTGCAGCAATACTTGTGTAAAGAGTCACATTAGCAAAATATTGCTCAACACCAGTGCCATCACCTTCCGCAAAATTAATACCACGAACACTCGCAGCAACTGGCGATGGCGCCTGAATAAATTTAACAACTTGTAATTCAAGATCGTCTTTATACCATTCGCCAAAATCAATCGCGCTATCACCATTGTTAACCATACCAGCTACATCTGACACTTCAGGTGCGCTGCCATAAGCACCACAGCCAGTGAATGCATCACACTTCACCATGCTGTCGTCACCTTCTTTAGATGTGCTAACCGTAATATAAAGTGGACCAGTAAAACCGTCTTCGAGATAAATGCTATAACCACCAGTCGCTGATGTTATTACATCAGCGGGATTAGCAGCCGTTAGCATAGCAAGTGCTTTTGCATCTGCATCCGCTTGTGAGGTGGTCGACTCAGCAGCATAACTGGCATCTGCTGCCGCTTCTAAACGAAATGCAACCGGCACAGATTCACCCGCATCATTTAAAGTAGATACGGTCACTACCGCATTCATCAACGACCCTTTTACCGCTTTACCTGATACTTGAGTATTGAAATTAGTACTGACCTCACTTGTATAAACAGTAACTGGATCAGGTGTGTATTTGTTATTATCATTATCTGAACCACAACCGGTTAAACCGAGAGTCAATGCAACCGAGGCCGCAATTGGGGTAAACTTTATTATTCTTTTCGCCATGAAAATCTCCTTGAGTGCTTGTTAGCAAATATCATTACTAAAACGTAGCCTAGATTATTATCAACAGTCTTTTAAGTTAAAATTATGTATCAATCTGTATCAAAGCAACCTAATAAACTACATTTGTTATTACATGTTATCAACTTACCACCAATATATGACAATTAATGGAAAAATGTAATTTTAATTATTGGTAGGGAAAATTAACTAACTAAATGCATCGCAGCTAACAAATTAAAAATAAAACCCTTAATAAACAGTTTTTTATGTTGTGAATTTGAATTATTCTACTTTAGAATGAGCAGATACAATGGAGGATTGTTAACTGGATGATATAATTATATGCAATGCTGTTTACATTTTTTCACATAAACACAGGGGAAAAGTGGCTTGGCAGCCACTTGCAAGTTTATTTGTACCTTAATTGACTTCAGGCACCCGCACTACACCTTCCATAAGTACTCGAGCGCTTCGACTCATACTGGCTTTTGTTACTTGCCAATCACCATCAATCAGCTGTGCTTTTGCGCCGACTTTTAAAGTGCCAGAAGGATGACCAAAGTTCACTTCGCTTAGTTGACCGCCGCCCGCAGCAATATTAACGAGCGATCCTGCTATCGCAGCTGCTGTGCCGATTGCAACAGCAGCTGTGCCCATCATGGCATGATGCAGCTTACCCATCGACATAGCGCGAACCAGTAGATCAATACTGTCTTGGCTGATCGCTTTGCCACTTGATGCTACATAGCTGTTTGCCTTACTGACAAAGGCCACTTTTGGTGTATGTTGACGCGCTGCCGCTTCACTAATATGACCGATCAAGCCCATTTTTACGGCACCATGAGCACGAATAGACTCAAGCTTAGCTAACGCTTGTTCGTCATTATTTATATCATCTTGCAGCTCAGTGCCGGTGTAACCAATATCCTGCGCATTAACAAATATGGTGGGAATGCCGGCGTTGATCATGGTCGCTTTTAGTACGCCAAACTCTGCTACTTCGAGGTCGTCAACAATATTGCCTGTAGGAAATAACGCGCCATCACCATCGGCAGGATCGATAAACTCAAGTTTTACCTCAGCGGCGGGAAATGTCACGCCGTCGAGTTCAAAGTCACCGGTTTCTTGTACTTCACCATTGCTTATAGGCACGTGTACTAAAATGCTTTTTTTGATATTCGCTTGCCAAACCCGCACTACAGCCACACCGTTCTCGGGAATGCGGCTAGCGTCAACAAGACCATTGCTAATCGCAAATGCGCCTACCGCCGAGGTTAAATTACCGCAGTTCCCGCTCCAATCAACAAACGCTTTATCAATAGCAACTTGGCCAAATAAGTAATCAACATCGTGATCAACTTGCTCACTTTTACTTAAAATAACGGTTTTACTGGTACTAGAAGTCGCCCCGCCCATACCATCGGTTTGCTTGCCATATGGATCTGGGCTACCAATCACACGCAATAACAAGTTATCGCGCGCAGAGCCCGCCACTTGGGCAGCCTCTGGCAAATCAGTTAAATTAAAAAACACCCCTTTACTGGTGCCACCGCGCATATAGGTGGCAGGCACTTTAATTTGTGGTTTAAATGTCATCACAATTCCTTATACGCTTTGCGTGGCTTCTAAAAAGTCTTGCGCAAAGCGTTGTAATACACCGCCTGCGGCATAGATAGATAATTCTTCTTGGGTATCGATTCGGCATTTGGTTGGCACCGTGAGTACTTCGCCATCGACTCGCGTAATGATTAAATTAACGCTTCCACCTGGAGTTAGCTCACCTGCTACGTCGTAACTTTCACTGCCATCTAGCTTAAGCGTTTTACGGGTAGTGCCCGCTGTAAATTCCAGCGGTAATACACCCATGCCGATTAAGTTAGTACGGTGAATGCGCTCAAAGCCTTCAGCCGCGATAACTTCAACACCGGCTAAACGCACGCCTTTGGCTGCCCAATCACGTGAAGAACCTTGGCCATAATCAGCCCCAGCAACAATAATTAATGGTTGTTTACGCTGCATATAGGTTTCGATTGCTTCCCACATCCGAGTAACTGTGCCCTCTGGCTCAATACGCGCATAAGAGCCTTGTTTCACTTCGCCATTTTCAATCACCATTTCATTAAGTAATTTAGGATTAGCAAAGGTTGCCCGTTGTGCCGTTAAATGATCGCCACGGTGCGTGGCATAGGAGTTAAAGTCTTCTTCTGGCACACCCATATGTGTTAAGTACTCACCTGCTGCGCTGTTGGCCATAATTGCATTCGAGGGCGATAAATGGTCCGTTGTTATGTTATCGCCAAGCACCGCTAATGCACGCATGCCTTTCATGGTGCGCTCACCAGCAAGCGCCCCTTCCCAATATGGCGGGCGACGAATATACGTACTTTGTGGGCGCCAATCGTAAAGTGGGTCGTTATCTTCACCGTAATCAACGGTTAAATTAAACATTGGCTCGTAAACCTTCTTATACTGCTCAGGTTTTACGCTTTGTTTAATAACCGCATCGATTTCTTCATCCGACGGCCAAATATCTTTTAGCGTAACATCGTTACCTTGCTGATCTTTACCCAGTACGTCTTTTTCAATATCAAAACGAATAGTTCCTGCAATGGCATAGGCAACTACTAATGGCGGAGACGCTAAAAATGCTTGCTTAGCGTACGGGTGAATACGGCCATCAAAATTACGATTACCCGAAAGCACTGCCGTGGCGTATAAATCACGATCTATCACCTCTTGTTGAATAACGGGATCAAGCGCGCCACTCATACCATTACAAGTGGTGCAGGCAAAGCCAACAATACCAAAACCAAGTTGCTCTAGTTCTGACAGTAATTTGGCATCTTCAAGATACGATTGCACTGTTTTTGAACCCGGTGCTAATGAGGTTTTAACCCATGGCTTGCGAGTTAAGCCCTTGGCGTTAGCATTACGCGCAATAAGACCAGCTGCAATGACGTTACGTGGATTACTAGTATTTGTACAACTAGTGATAGCAGCAATAATACAGGCGCCGTCCGGCATTAAACCTGCTTCATTTTCAACCACTCCAGAGATCCCCTGCGCTGCCAAGTCACTGGTTGCAACACGACGATGCGGATTTGACGGTCCAGCAATGTTGCGGCCAACGCTTGATAGATCAAATTTTAATACCCGATCATACTGCGCTGTTTTTAGGCTGTCGCTCCACAGACCGGTGGTTTTTGCGTAATTTTCAACGAGCGCAATTTGCTGTTCTTCACGCCCTGTAAGGCGTAAGTAATCAATGGTCATCTGATCGATATAAAACATCGCGGCGGTGGCACCAAATTCTGGGGTCATGTTTGAAATTGTGGCACGATCCCCTAAAGTCAGTGCATCGGCACCTTCACCATAAAACTCTAAATAGCTTGATACTACACGCTGGCCACGTAAAAACTCGGTGATCGCAAGCACAATATCTGTTGCCGTAATACCAGGCTGGCGCTTACCACTGAGTTCAACACCAATAATATCAGGCAAACGCATATAAGAGGCGCGGCCAAGCATCACGCTTTCGGCTTCAAGACCGCCCACACCAACTGCAATCACACCTAACGCATCAACATGCGGTGTGTGGCTATCAGTACCGACTAAGGTATCAGGAAAAGCAATCCCATCGCGGTTTTGGATCACCGGCGACATTTTCTCAAGGTTGATTTGATGCATAATGCCGTTACCCGGTGGGATCACATCAATATTTTTAAACGCAGTTTTGGTCCAATTAATAAAGTGGAAACGGTCATCGTTGCGTCTATCTTCAATAGCGCGGTTTTTTTCAAAAGCATCAGGATCAAACCCTGCGTATTCAACGGCTAATGAGTGATCAACAATCAGCTGTGTTGGTACCACAGGGTTAACTTTCGCCGGATCGCCGCCTTTGGCTGCAATGGCATCACGCAGGCCTGCTAAATCAACTAAAGCGGTTTGCCCTAAAATATCGTGGCAGACTACCCGCGCTGGGTACCATGGGAAATCTAAGTCTTGCTTGCCCTCTATAATTTGTTTGAGCGCATCGTTGAGCATATCGGGGTCACAGCGACGCACTAAGTTCTCTGCTAATACACGGGATGTATAAGGCAATGTTGCATATGCGCCCGGTTTGATAGCATCAACCGCGGCTTGCGTGTCAAAATAATCGACGTTGCTATTTGGTAACGGTTTTCGGTATTGGCTGTTATTAATAATAGTCATGGTAAGACTCGCTAAATTGGGTGACGGTGGCTGCACACAGGTAGCGTGTTTAAGGAAAGTTTGAGAAAAACTGTCAGCTCAAGGCTATGTGCAAAAAACGGTGGGCTCATATGCGCCCACCCTATGTCTTAACGTAATTCAATCGGCGTATAGCTGCGTGCTTCCGGCCCGGTGTAATCAGCACTTGGACGAATAATACGGTTATTAGCGCGTTGCTCTTTTACATGCGCAGTCCAGCCTGTAACCCGGCTCATCACAAAAATAGGGGTAAATAATTTCGTTGGGATACCCATAAAGTGATACGCCGAAGCATGGAAAAAATCGGCATTACAGAATAATTTTTTCTCACGCCACATAATTTCTTCACAGCGCACTGACACGGGATAAAGTACCTCGTCACCTACTTCTGCAGCGAGTTTTTCAGACCATTGTTTAATGATCACATTACGTGGATCTGATTCGCGGTAAATAGCATGACCAAAGCCCATAATTTTATCTTTACGCGCTAACATGCCCATGATTTCTTGCTCTGCATGATCGGCATCTGTAAAGCCTTCAATCATATCCATCGCAGCTTCATTCGCGCCGCCATGTAGTGGCCCACGTAACGTACCAATGGCACCCGTTACACACGAATGAATATCAGATAAGGTGGATGCACAGACACGACCGGTAAAGGTCGAAGCATTAAACTCATGCTCTGCATAGAGAATAAGCGACACGTTCATCACTTGTGCAAATAATTCAGACGGTGCTTTATCATGTAATAACGTTAGAAAGTGCGCGCCGACTGAATCATCATCAGTTTGCGTTTCAATACGCACGCCATCATGAGTAAAGCGATACCAGTAACAAATAATACTTGGGAATACCGCAACCATACGGTCAATAGCATCATTCGCTTGACTAAAATCATGCTCCATTTCAAGGTTACCCAACATAGAGCAACCGGTACGCATCACATCCATTGGATGCGCGTCTTTTGGAATATTCTCAAGCACTGTTTTCAGTGCTGTTGGCAAGCCGCGTAGGCTTTTGAGTTTTGCTTTATATTCTGCAAGTTCGGCTGCAGTGGGTAGTTCACCACGTGAGAGTAAAAATGATACTTCTTCAAACTGTGCTTTTTTAGCAAGCTCTGCAATATCATAACCACAGTAAGTTAAACCTGAGCCAGTTTGCCCTACTGTACATAATGCTGTTTGACCCGCTACTTGACCACGTAAACCTGCGCCACCTAATGCTTTATCGACCATGAGTGTTCTCCTTAAATGTTGTTATTATTTATTTGCTGAAAAAAGGCTATCAAGGGTGTTTTCATAGCTGTGATAGTCTAAAAAGTCATACAGTTCAGCACGTGTTTGCATGTTTTCAATTTGGCTTTGTTGTGAGCCTTCATTTAAAATAGCTGAATACACATTTAATGCCGCTTTATTCATCGCTCTAAACGCACTTAACGGGTAAAGCACCAGTTGCACACCCACATCACTTAACTGCTCTTTAGTATAAATTGGCGTTTGCCCAAACTCTGTAATGTTGGCCAAAACAGGCACGCTAAGCGCTTTGGTAAATGCTTGATAATCAGCAAGGTCGTGTACGGCTTCTGCAAATATCGCATCGGCACCGGCTTCAACGCAGGCAGCTGCACGGTCAATCGCGGCATTTAAACCTTCTTTTTGAAACGCATCAGTACGCGCCATAATGTAAAAATCGCTATCCGTTTTTGCATCAACCGCCGCTTTAATACGGTCAACCATTTCCGCTTGCGAGACTATTTCTTTATTAGGACGATGGCCACAACGCTTTTGTGCTACTTGGTCTTCAATATGAAACCCTGCAGCCCCCGCTTTAGTCATTTCTTTTACTGTACGGGCAATATTAAACGCCCCGCCCCAACCGGTATCGGCATCCACTAACAGTGGCAAGTCACTGGCACCAGTAATACGGCGAATATCTTCCAGCACATTATCAAGGCTGGTCATACCGAGATCAGGCATACCGAAAGAGGCATTCGCCACTCCCGCACCTGATAAGTAAATAGCTTGATGGCCCATTTTTTCAGCCATCATCGCAGTGTATGCGTTGATTGTGCCCACCACTTGCAGTGGATGATTATTGGCAATCGCCTGTTTGAACTTTGATCCTGCTGACATTGCTGTCTCCTTTGAACGGGGTTGCTCTATAACAACTTGTATTTTTTAATGGTTTAATATGACGTTTTTTACTGCTCTGCGCGCTCATTTTGCGCGACATGTAAGTTAAATTTTGTTTGTATGTTGGCTTGCGATGCACTGATATGGCGCTTCATTAATAACTCAGCCAACTCACCATCGTGATTTTCAATCGCATTGATAATAGCTAAATGTTCATCAAACGCTTTTGATACGCGCGGCCCAACCATGCCCATTTGCACTCGATACATACGAATTAACTGATAAAGCCCGTTACTCAATAAATGAATAAGGTGGTCATTTTTACTGCCTTTAATAATCCGGTAATGAAAATCTAAATCGCCCGCTTCTTGGTAGTAAGACTCACCTTCTTTGACTCGCTGAGTTTGTAAATGCTGATTAAGTAATTGTTTTAAACTTTGCACTTCATCGGGTGCCATATTGTCGGCAGCTAAACGACAGGCTAAGCCTTCGAGGGCGCTGCGTACTTGGTATACTTCGATTAACCGCTCAGCGGTCAAGGCAACAACCCGACATCCTACATTGGCTTTTCGCTCAACCAAGTAACAACTTTCAAGGCGGTTTAATGCTTCGCGTAATGTGGCACGGCTTACGCCATAACGCTTTGCCAGCTCCGGCTCAGAAATTTTACTGCCTTGCTCAATGCTGCCTTCAACTATCTCACGGCGCATATCTACAAACACTTGATCTGAGGCTGTGGTAATGAGTGTTTCGCTAAAAGCATCTTGGGTCATTAATCACTTCTTTAAGATTGTCGACAATTCGTATTGACACTATGGTAGTTCGTGCTAACAGAGTCAAGCCTAATTCAGCAGAAAAATTACAAAAACACAATTATTGTCGACATAACTTAAATTTATAATGGTTAATTTGGCCGTTAAATACCGTAAACCAAGAAAACTGTCGACATGGCAAGTACTGTTAAAATCTCAACTCAGGCGCTGCTCTTGTGCGTTAAAAGTGCTAAAATGCGCTTTTATTTTTATCTGTGAGCTTAGTCTTGGACGCCAACACGTATATTCCCCAGCATTTTATCGATGACGTAAACACCTATATACCTGAGCACTTGGATCTCGCTGATTTTATTAGTGCCTGTCGCAGGCCACTGCGTAAATCAATTCGCGTCAATACCTTAAAAATGTCGGTTGTTGAATTTAAACGTATTGCTGAACAAAAAGGCTGGCAGTTAACACCTGTGCCTTGGTGCGAAGAAGGTTTTTGGTTAGAGCGCCCTGCAGAGGAAGAACAAGCACTGGCACTGGGTAATACCGATTTACATTTAAGTGGTGCTATGTATGTGCAAGAAGCAAGCTCCATGTTGCCACCTATGGCACTAAAAGAGTCATTAGCCCAGGCACAGCATGTCCTTGATATGGCCTCGGCGCCAGGCTCTAAAACCTCACAGCTCGCCGCACTAATGGATAACCAAGGCGTACTGGTTGCCAATGAATTATCGTCATCACGGTTAAAAGTACTCAGTGCCACCTTAAAACGCATGGGGGTGGGTAATTGTGCCTTATCCCATTTTGATGGAGTGATTTTTGGCGACTACATGTTTGAATGCTTTGACAGTATTTTACTCGACGCCCCCTGCTCAGGCGAAGGTACCGTGCGCAAAGACGCAGATGCGTTAAAAAACTGGTCAATCGAATCAAATATTGATATCGCAAAAGTACAAAAGGATCTGATCAAAAGTGCCTTTTATGCATTAAAACCAGGTGGCACGTTAGTCTATTCAACCTGCACATTGACACCGCTTGAAAACCAACAAGTGTGTGAGTACCTTTTAAATGAGTTTCCTGAGCAATTGGCCGTGCAACCCTTAGATAACTTATTTGCAGGTGCTGAGCGCGCTACAACAGCAGAGGGTTATTTACATGTTTGGCCGCAAACATTCGACAGTGAAGGGTTTTTTATTGCTAAATTTAAAAAGCTTGCCAGTTGCGACAACCCCAATCAAAAAGTTAAAAAAGGTGCATTTCCGTTTCAGCCGTTTGACAAAAAGCCCAGCCAGGCTTTTTACGCTGAATTAAAAAAACAATTTGGCATCACGGCGCTGAGCGGTTCGTTAATGCAACGGGATAAAGAGCTGTGGTTGTTTCCAGAAGAGTTTGCTGCCATTGAAAATAAAATAAAGTACGCGCGTTTAGGGATCCAGCTAGGCATGATCCATAAAAATGGCGTACGGCTAAATCACGAATTTGCCACTGTGTTTGGCAATCGTTGTAAAAGTAATCGCTTCGCATTGACTGATCAGCAAGCTAATGATTATTTTCAAGGCAAAGATATCCGTTTAGACAAACCAACCAATACCCTAGGTGAAGTAGTTCTCACCTTATGTGGCTGTCCGATCGGGCTGGGTAAATGGCAAAAAAATAAAATTAAAAATTCCCTGCCTCGGGATCTGGTACAAAATAATCAGTTAATAACCTGGTGAGAATAAGCTGTGCATAAGCTGACCACAAGCAATGGATAAATTTTGTACTGATACGGTGATTTTTATGCAAATAGCTGTTTTACAAGCAGTATAAAATTTAATCATTTATTGGGCATTTTTACATCTGTTAACTACACTTAATATTACTTTCTACTTCTCCCTTAATGAATTTAGAAGGTGTTTTTAAAGTTAGCGCAGGCTCACTAGAGCCATCCCCTAAGCCCAGAACAATGCGGATCCGTTCTGGGCATTTTTTTACCTCGCGTTATTATCCAATAGTCGTAATTTTTGATAATCGATTGCTTTTACAGTAATTTGTTGCTTCTATAATGAATAAAAAATAACGATGTTCGACCATGTTAAAACGACTATCAATAATAACAATGGCTGCACTATTAACCAGCCACACAAGCTTTGCTGCAGAGTCTGATCTCTACCGCGGTTTCCAGTATCCCGATAAAGCGCGTAATGCAGTGAGTATCACTTTTGATGATGCCCGCCACAGTCAGGTCGATGTCGGCACCGCTATTTTGGACAAACACCAAGTCAAAGCGACTTTTTATGTTTCCCCTTTTAACGTTAAAGAACGTCTAACTAAATGGCAAGACGCTGTAAAATCGGGCCATGAAATTGCAAACCATACCAGCAATCATGTCTGTACTGGTAACTTTGAATGGTTACGTAAGCAAAACCTGTCACTGGAAGAAACCACCCTAGCTTGGCTTGAAAATGATATTCTCAGTGCGCAAACTTATTTAACGCAGCAATTAGGCGTAACACCGCGGGCATTTGCATACCCATGTGGTAACACCTTTGTTGGCCGTGGTGTCAATACCAAAAGCTATGTGCCAATTATTGCTAAACATTTTGACAGTGGCCGTACGTGGTTAGATGAATCAGCAAATAACCCAAATTTTACCGACTTCGCACAGCTAACGGGGCTAAGAATTGACGGTCTGAGTTTTGCCGAAATCATCACTATGCTAGAGCAACTACGAGAAAATAACGCATGGTTGATTTTAGCAGGTCATAATATTGGAAAAGGAGATCAATACACCACAGATGCAAAAGTACTCGAGCAGTTGCTTGTATATTTGCAAGACCCTAACAATGGATACTGGATTGATACAGTCAGTAACGTAGGTGATTACGTTAAAGCTAACCGTAAAAAATAAGTTAATTATCGTTTAAATCAAACTCTGTGGTGCGGCTATCGGCATGAATAAGTTGATAGCGGGCAAGCTTTCCTGCTTTTAGATCAATCAAACTGATCGCGGCATCACTCACTAAATACTTTTGGCCATCGCCCTTGGTTTGATGTTTATCGACTTCCATCTGCCAACGTTTGGTAAAAAAGTTCAGTGGGCTTTTCGGGGCATATAAAATCGAGTCGAGCTTATCAAGAATATTAATTAACTTACGGGGAAACTCATTCTTTATGCCACTGGCGGTTAGTTGCCAAATACGGTTTGGGTGCTTACCAAAGCGTTTTTGCACTGAAAAACAAAATGAATAATGCACATCTCCCGATAAAATCAGTGTTTCTTTCGGGGTATCGTCGCGGCGAAAGGTATCGAGTAATTTTTTGGCTGAGCCTTCGTGAGCCATCCAGTTTTCTACATCGACCAGCAAAGGTTGCCCACACATGTTAAATAACGCTTGAATAGCTTCAATTGATTTCACCCCAAACACTGGCGCAGGCGATACTATAATAACCTGCTCATGGGTTAGTAGGCTGTTTTCAAGTTCAGTGAGGCGCTCCCAATCAAGCAAGCCTGAAGGTTCATTAAAGTTTTGCTCATTACGCCAGCGATGAGTACGCGTATCAAGCACCACTACTTTAGGCACAGTATTGAGCTCATAATGCCAATGATTAAACTCCAATACCGTTTTATCAAACGCTTTAAATTGCCATTGCTTTTGATTGCTTAAACTGGCTTTAAAATCATCGATTAACGCCCCGGTTTTAACTCCCGCATCATTACCAAAGCCTTGCATCAACCAATAACTGATCAAGCCATTATTAACAATACGCCGACTAACTGGGTGTTGATAAATCACTTGCTCCCAGCCTGCGGTTAAATTCCAATCATCGGTGACATCATGATCATCAAACATCATTAATGTTGATACATTGGCAAATAATCGCTGTACCTCGTGTAGTCCTTCACTAAATTGCGTTAACGCCTGTTTTTCACTCTCAAACAGTTGTTGGCATTTTGCCGTTTTAGCCTGATAACTGATCGACTCTATCTTGATCAACGACCAAACAACGGGGCTAAAATTAAGTAAATACAGCGCGATAAATTCTTCAAATGAGACTAAATGATTGGCTGCTTTTAAACTAGAGAAGTGTGGTTCATCTTTTTTTAACCAATAGCCGACACCTATTTTATTACGCTGTTGCCACGGCACTTTAGGCAAGAAGAGATGACGTTGATAAAGTTGCTCTGCTAAATCGCTAGGCAGTGCAATATCCAGTGGCTGCTCTTTATAAATGCCCAGCAATTCAATCAGCCGATATATGGCGATTAACATTGCTGCGGCTACATCATCGGCATAGACCTGATCGCCCGACAACAATAAAATATCAGCCCCCGCCTTACCTTGGCTGCGCTGCGCTGCTTGCCATCGCTGTGCAGCAACTAAACTATCTTGAGCTGGGTGATGCGGATTACGGCACGAGCCATGAAATATTTGCTCTAGTGTTTGTGGGATCACAAACTCTGGGGTTGCTTTGCCATCGTAACAAAAATCACTGAGATCAACTTGCTGCTTATCGTTATACAGGCGATAACCCAGTAGTACATCCGTAGGTAACTTTTCATGAATCGATTTTAACACTATGAAATGCAAAAATAGCTGGTTACCTAGCGCAATGCTGTGATGTTCACTATAAGTTTCAAGGTTATCCAGCTCAATCCGGTATTGCGAAGGGGTGCTGGTGGCAAATTGAAAACACACCCCTTTGGCATCAGCACGGCGCACCATAGGCCCCATTAATAATTCAGGGAGTGCTGCTGTGCTCATACGCTACTTAACCTTTAGCTACTAAATTAAATAACGAATAAAAATTCGCCGTAGTCGCCTCGGCCAGTTTTTTGTAACTAACGCCTTTTAGTTCTGCGATATAATACGCGACATCTTGTACATAGGCTGGCTGATTGGTTTTACCGCGATATGGCACCGGCGCTAAATACGGTGAATCAGTTTCAATTAATAGTCTATCAAGGGGAATTTGCTTAACCACGTCTTTAAGCTCAACGGCATTTTTAAAGGTAACAATGCCTGAAATAGAAATATAAAAACCTAAGTCGATGGCCTTTTTCGCCATTGCCCAATCTTCAGTAAAACAATGAAGTACCCCTCCACAGTTTTCGGCGTTATGTTCACGCATTAAATTGATGGTATCTTCACGGGCATCGCGGGTATGAATGATCAGCGGTTTTTGTAGCTCGTTGGCGACTTCAATATGACCGACAAAACTGGCTTGCTGCACTGCATTGGTGTCTTTTGCATAATAATAATCAAGCCCTGTTTCACCGATTGCCACCACTTTATCATGGCTGGCAAGCTCAATAAGACGTTGTTTATCTAAGGCATCTTTTTGATCTAACGGATGTACACCGCATGATGCAGAGACATCACTGTAACCGTTAATTTTTTCCAGCATACTCGGGAATTGATCAAGTGTAACGCTCACACATAAAAAGTGTTCTACTTGTTTTGCTCTCGCATTATCAAGCACTTGGTCTAAGTTTAAATCAAGTTTATCAAAGTCGAGGCGGTCTAAATGGCAATGAGAATCTACAATCACGGTACTGCTTACTACATGGTATAAGTTGGATTACCAGAGTTTAACATAGTCCCTAGTAGTTTTTCGATCTTCACATTCAGGTTTGTTTTATCATCAATAAAACTAATACCAATACCCGGTGGATTTGAGCTTTGTGCACCTTGCGGGGTGATCCATGCGACCTTACCTGTTACCACATCATCTTCAAGTGCATCTGGTAAAGTGACTTTAAGTGCTAGAGAATGGCCCATTTCATACCGCATATTAGTACGCACAAATAAGCCGCCGGTTTTTAAATACGGCATATAACAGCGGTATAACTCGTCTAAATCATCTATATCGACTAATAATTCTTGCACAATCTGTCCTACTTATGGCTGTTACGTAAACGATACGCTAAACGCGAAACTGCTAATGGCAGATTCAATCCGAGTATCTGGGTACTGTTTTGCACAAACTCGGCCAAGGCGTTTTGTGCATTTTGATACGAGTCAAAGTCCATTCCAGTGAGCAGTTGTTGTTTTAATTGCTCGCTTAAAAATAAGCTAAATACACGAACACGTTCGTTATCTTTACTAATGATATCAACTAACGCACTGAAATTATGGCCTTGTTTTAACTCAGTTGCAAATTTATAAAGTTGCTCAATCACCTCAAGCTGCTGATCTTGTTGCCAGCGTGCAACTAACAAGGGCTGCTGAGTAAACATCTTTAACCATGGATAAGCAGGCACGTTTAATTGTGCAATCCACTGCATTGCAGCAGCACTATCATGTACTTTCACTTCACTGAGCGCGCAGCGGCTTAAAATAGTTGCTGGTAATTGTGCTGTAGCATTGGTCGTAAGTAGTAAAAATCGCTGTGGGCTTGGCTCTTCTAAGGTTTTTAGCAGTGCATTTGCAGCAGCCGTGGTCATTTTATGGCAATCATTGATCACCACCACTTTATTGGCATTTTGCGCCGCCGATTGATGCATAAAATCACTGACACTACGGATATCGTCAACACCAATACTTTGTCCGTCGGCTTGTACAGTATATTTATCAGGATGAGTAGCGGCTTGATTTAAGTGGCAGCTTTTACACTGCCCACACGCGACTAAATTTTGCGCTGTGCTACACAATAAAGCATTAGCCAGTTGTTCAACTAAGGCGCGTTTACCGACACCTTGTTGGCCATTAAATAATTGCCCATGATGAAAGCGCCCTGCTTGAAAACTGGCGGTGAGTTGCTGGTGAATATCGTTGAGCCAAGGGTAAATCATATTACGGGTTACTTTTTACAAATTGCTCAAGCACCGCGATGATGTCTTGATGAACGAGTTCCATACTCTGCCCTGCATTGACTGTTTTAATGCGCTCATCGTTATTGGCAAGTGCTAAATAGCGCGCTCGAGTGCGTTCAAAAAAGCTTAATGCTTGCTTTTCGATTCTATCAAGCTCACCACGGCCTTTGGCGCGGGCAAGGCCCACTGCGGGGTCAATGTCTAAATAAATAGTAAGATCCGGCTTTAAACCTTTTAATACAATATCAGCAAGGGCTGTTAAGCTGCTTGTCGCAATTTCTCTACCGCCGCCTTGGTAAGCTTGTGATGATAAATCGTGGCGATCCCCTAATACCCACTGCCCTTTTGCAAGCGCTGGGCGAATTACATTATGTAACAGTTGCGAGCGAGCAGCGTACATCAACAATAACTCAGTTTCGCTGGCAAGATCTTCATCGTGGCTATCTTTAACTATATTACGTAGCGCTTCAGCAATCGGGGTGCCGCCTGGCTCTCGCACATTAACAAAGTCAATATTGTGTTGTGCTAAAAATTGTTGGCAAATAGCAATTGCCGTTGATTTTCCAGCACCTTCAAGGCCTTCAATCACAATAAATTTTGCTGCTGTCATGATCTCTCTTTTTAGTTTTAAATTCTTTAGTCTAATTTGTTTAACTGTTTTAGATAACGTAAATAAGCTTGCACTGCTTTGTTATGTTCTTTTAAGGTTTTCGAAAACTGATGGCTGCCATCACCTTTTGCAACAAAATACACATACTCAGATTCAGGCGGATTGACTGCCGCTAAAATTGCCGCTTTTGATGGCATGGCGATCGGGGTTGGCGGTAAACCATTTATTCTATAAGTGTTATACGGTGTATAAGCAGTTAAATCTTTACGCTTAATATCACCATCAAAATCAGCGCCCAAACCATAGATAACGGTAGGATCGGTTTGCAAACGCATATTGGAGTTTAAACGATTACTAAATACTGATGCAATCAATGGTCGTTCACTAGCAAGGCCGGTTTCTTTTTCAATAATTGACGCTAAGATCAACGCCTGATATTGGTTTTCATACGGTAATACGTCTGCTCTTTGCGACCACGCATCATCAAGTACGCTCTGCATTTTTTGATAGGCACGCTTTAATACACTACTGGCAGAATCATTGGCATGATAATGATAGGTGTCAGGGAACAACCAGCCCTCTAAATGCTGTTCAACACCGGTAATTTGCACGCCAAGCTCCGTTGCCTGTAAATTTTGCTGCAGATGTGGGGCTACTTTTATATTGCTCAGCACATCACGCAACATTTGCCCTTCAATAATAGTGAAACTAAAGCTCACTTGTTGGCCTTGATTAATACGACGAATATTAGCAAGTACAGTGCCCTCATCAAGCTGATATAAACCTGCTTTTAAATCGGTAAGGGTTGGATCAAGTTTGGCGAGTATTTGATAACGAAAACACCCTTCTAGCCACTTTTTAGCCTGCCACTGTTGGCATAGTTGATTAAACCCCGTGCCTTTTTTAACTTCAAAGAACGTACTCGCTGGGGCAGTGAGTGTACTGTTGATAGTGCTTTGTAATTGCTGATAACCAATGCCAGTGACCAGCAACGCTAACAACACAATAGAGATAATCACTCTTAACACGCAGACTCCTTGGCTAATAAACCATGCAATAGTTTTAAACTCGTTGTTAAATCAAACTCAGTATCAGCAATGGCAATGACAGGCACGATTGCCATTAAACTGTTACACAGATACACCGCATCCATTTGCAGTAATTCGGGCAAGGTAATATCAATAAATTCAATCTCCAACTTATCACACAGTGATTGCAGATAAACCCCTTTGATACCACAGTTTTGTAAATTTGGGCTGACAACACGGCTATTGTGAATAGCAAAAATATTCGCAGCAGAGGCTTCAATCACATTATTCTGGTAATCGCAGACCAAAACATCATCACATGTTTGCGCGTCCATCGCGCGTTTGATCATCACTTGCTCTAACCGGTTTAAGGTTTTTAAACCCGCAAGTAACGGCTGTGAAGCGAGCTTTATAGGACTGACCGCAAGTTTAAACCCCTGCAGTGCTTGCTGATTATAATGCGCCGGAAAAGCTAACTGCGATAACAAAATAGTGGTCTGCGGCTGCTCAGGCAATGCATACCCTCGTCCGCCTTCACCCCGAGTGACAACTATTTTTAACACACCAAGAGAGACTGATTGGATATAATCGTTAACGGCTTGCGTTAATGCGCTGATATCTAGTTCGTCAAACCCCAATCGTGCGGCACACTCTATTAGCCGCGCACAATGTAACGGCCAGTGTTCAACCTCTGTATTTTGTACTTTTGCGGTAGTAAAAAAACCATCGCCATAATTTAGGCCGCGGTCTTTATTACTAACGGTGCTCGTTGCATCTGTAAATATAATTGTTTGCATCGGTTTTTGTTTTTTTTGCATATAAAAAAGCCCAGTCACAACTGGGCTATTATTTTGTCTCGTTGTTAAAAAAGATTATACCTTTTTAAATAGCAACGAGCCATTAGTACCACCAAAACCAAACGAGTTACATAATGCGTAATCAAGTTTCGCATCACGAGCGGTGTGTGGCACATAGTCCAGATCACAGCCTTCGTCAGGATTATCAAGGTTAATTGTTGGCGTTACTTTTTGCTCTTGTAATGACAAAATCGTGATAATTGATTCAACAGAACCTGCTGCCCCCAATAAGTGACCCATCATTGATTTAGATGAACTCACCATCACATCTTTTGCTGCATTACCAAAGATTGCTTTAACCGCTGAGGTTTCAGCTTTATCACCGGCGTTGGTTGATGTACCGTGGGCGTTGATATAACCCACTTGCTCAGCATTTACACCCGCATCATTGAGCGCATTTTCCATCGCAAGTGCTGCACCGGCACCATCTTCAGGCGGTGACGTCATGTGATACGCATCACCACTCATACCAAAACCAACTAACTCAGCGTAGATTTTAGCGCCACGGGCTTTAGCATGTTCATACTCTTCAAGTACGATTACACCTGCGCCATCAGCCAATACAAAACCATCACGGTCTTTGTCCCATGGACGAGACGCTGCTTGTGGGTCATCGTTACGGGTTGATAATGCGCGTGCTGCGTTAAAGCCACCCATACCAATCGGTGTCGACGCTTTTTCAGCACCACCGGCAACCATGGCATCTGCATCACCGTAGGCAATCATACGCGCCGCATGGCCGATATTGTGCAAACCTGTGGTACAGGCTGTAACAATTGAAATATTTGGACCACGCAGACCGTGCATAATCGATAAATGACCTGAGATCATATTGATAATGGTCGACGGCACGTAAAAAGGAGAAAGCTTACGTGGGCCACTGTTTAATAGTTTTATGTGGTTCTCTTCAATCAAAGTTAAACCACCAATGCCTGAACCCACAGCAACACCAACGCGCGGTGCGTTTTGCTCTGTGATCTCAAGGCCAGAATCTTGTAATGCCTGCACACCCGCTGCTATGCCATATTGGATAAACAAATCCATTTTTTTAGCATCTTTAGGTGACATATAGTTAGATGCATCAAAATCATTCAGCAAGCCTGCGAATTTGGTGCCAAAACTTGAAGTATCGAAATGCGTGATAGTCTGAATACCACTTTTGCCATTTAACAAGCCTTGCCAGGTTGATTCAACATCGTTACCTAGCGGTGTCAACATTCCTAAGCCAGTTACGACGACTCGACGTTTAGCCACGGGTTGCCTCCAATAAGGGAATTATTATTTTAGGTGGGTGTGTACTAACTTAATTAGTATCATATTATGGATAGATTAAGGGCAGCGAATGCTGCCCTTAATTTGCGATTGATTACTCAGCGTGAGCTGTTACGTAATCGATTGCAGCTTGTACTGTAGTGATCTTTTCAGCTTCTTCATCTGGGATCTCAGTGTCAAACTCTTCTTCAAGAGCCATTACTAATTCAACAGTATCAAGTGAATCGGCGCCTAAGTCATCAACGAAAGAAGCTTCATGCTTTACTTCTTCTTCTTTAACACCTAGTTGCTCAATGATGATTTTCTTTACGCGTTCTTGGATGTCGCTCATTCTTCTTTCCTTTATTAAAAACGCCAATGCGTTATTTTCAGATTGCGGCGTAGTTTACGGCGCATAATTCTGTGATTCAAGGATTTGCTGATAAATATTTATCTGGTCAAACCTCTTGAGGGTTATTTGTCTCTTTTATCGCTTATTTTCAACGCGAATTCAAGTATGTTTAAAGCAAGATCACAAAAAATTCAACATTTTTCGACAAACTTATTAAAAACAAAAAAGGAACAAAGTTCCTATACCATGTACATAGCACCGTTTACATGCAGGGTTTCACCCGACACATACGCGGCTGCATCAGATGCTAAATAGCATACGGCTGCGGCAATTTCATCCGGTTGACCTAAACGTCCAACGGGCACATTAGCAAGCGTAGCTGCTTTTTGCTCATCTGTAAGCTCATCGGTCATATCTGTTTGGATAAAACCAGGCGCTACCACGTTCACAGTAATGCCACGAGAGGCAACTTCACGTGCCAGTGACTTAGAAAAACCAATTACGCCCGCTTTAGCTGCTGCATAGTTAGCTTGGCCTGCATTGCCCATTGTACCAACAACTGAACCGATATTAATAATACGGCCATTTTTCTTTTTCATCATCGGGCGTAACACTGCCTTCGATAAACGGAAAATAGAGCTTAGATTCGTATCAATAATATCATCCCATTCAGCGTCTTTCATGCGCATAAGTAAATTATCACGGGTAATACCGGCATTATTTACTAATACATCGATATCACCTAAATCTGCTTTTATCGCCGCAAGTGTCGCCTCAATCGATGCAGGATCAGTTACGTTAAGCGCATAACCTTTACCATTCTCGGCTAAATATTCACTGATATTTGCAGCACCTGACTCGCTGGTTGCAGTACCGGCTACTTTAGCACCTTGTGCCACCAGCATAGTTGCGATTGCTTTACCAATACCGCGGCTTGCACCAGTAATAAGGACAACCTTGCCCTCTAATGAAAATAAATTTGCCATTGTTTCCTACTCTTATTTTGCTGCATCAATGCTGGCTTGATCATTTACCGAGCCACACACCATTGCTTTATCAATACGTTTAGCAAGGCCAGTTAGCACTTTACCTGGGCCAAACTCGTAGCTTTGCGTAATACCTTGTGCCACTAATGCTTGGACTGTTTCAGTCCAACGTACCGGGCTGTATAATTGACGAACCAAAGCATCTTTAATTGCATCCGCTGAATTTGCAGCAGTTACATCAACATTATTAATTACATCACACTTAGGTGTACTAAATGTTAAAGCGGCTAAATCAGCAGCTAATTTTTCTGCCGCTGGTTTCATTAACTCACAATGTGAAGGCACGCTTACCGATAAAGGCAAAGCACGCTTTGCACCGGCTTCTTTACATGCTTCTGAGGCTCTGTCTACTGCGGCTTTATGTCCTGCGATCACAACTTGACCTGGAGAATTATAGTTTACTGGTGCAACAACTTCGCCCTGTGCTGAAGCGTCGCATGCAGCTTTGATCTCGTCATCACCTAGACCAATGATCGCAGCCATAGAGCCAACGCCTGCAGGCACGGCCTCTTGCATGTATAAACCACGGTTTTCTACCAGCTTTACAGCCTGGGATAAGCTTAGTACATCTGCACAAACCAGCGCTGAATATTCGCCTAAACTGTGACCTGCCATAGTGACTTCTGCATCTGGATTTGCAGCAAGCCATTGGCGGTAAATCGCCACTGATGCTGTTAATAATGCAGGTTGGGTACGATGGGTTTGATTGAGTTGTTGTTCTGGACCATTAAGTACTAACGCTGCCAAATCATAACCAAGTGCCGCTGATGCTTCTGCAAACGTTGCTTTAACAACGTCAGATTGCTCTAAAAGCTCACTTAACATACCCACTGACTGGGAACCTTGACCTGGAAAAACAAGTGCAATTTTTTGTGCCATACTTTGCTCTTTTAATTAAACAAATAAATAAATGTTTAAGTACACATCTGACAAAGTTATTAATCGTCAGTTGCGACTTTTTTAGTTGAATGTGTTTGCTCGAAGATAGCTGCTATTTTTTCAGGAAGTTGACGTTCTACTTCCCTGACAGCTTCATCGATAGCAGCATGAAATGCTTTAGCTGAGGCATTTCCATGGCTTTTTACGACAATACCGCGCAATCCTACCAGAGAAGCGCCGTTATACTGGTCGGGGTTCACCCGTTTATAGAGTTTTTTTATGACTGGCTGTAGCATAAAGGCCAAACATTTATAAAAAAAGTGTTTCTGTAAGGCTTTGGTAAGCTTAAACATAATAAGTTTGGCAATGCCTTCGCAGGTTTTTAACGCCACATTACCGACAAACCCTTCGCAGACGATCACATCTGACTTACCAGTGAAAATATCGCTGCCTTCACTGTAACCAATATAATTGAGATGATCACATTGCTGCATTAGTTGCGCAGCTTGTTTGATATCTTCATGGCCTTTAATGTCTTCTGAGCCAATATTTAATAAGCTTACTTTCGGGTTATCGCAACCCAGCGCTTGTCCTGCCACCACGGAACCCATAATGCCAAATTGATATAAGGTTTGCGCATCACAATGCACGTTAGCACCTAAATCAAGTAAGTAAACCGGGTTTTTTCGCTCGGTTGGCACCGCCGATATTAATGCAGGGCGTTTTACGCCTGGCAGCATTTTCAATACGTAATGGGCCATGAATAACAATGCACCGGTATTTCCGGCACTCACGCACGCTTGTGCTTCGCCTGATTTAACTAAATCAAGGGCAACGCGCATGGAAGAATCTTTTTTTGATCGCACAGCAGTAGACGGCTCACAGCCATTTGTTACAACTTCACTGCAATGACGAATAATTAGACGAGGATGAGAAAGAGAATCGAGGGACTCGAGTTCTTTAGATATTACTTTTTCGTTACCACATAAGATTAATCTTAAGTTGGCATTGGCATTTACCGCGTTAACGGCTGCGGGGATAGATGAACGGGGGCCATAATCGCCCCCCATCATATCTAACGCAATGGTTAGATTGGTCAGCATAAAAGCAATCTCTTATTTAGAAATTACTTGAACGCCTTTGTAGTAACCATCTGCAGTCACGTGATGACGACGATGAGTCTCACCAGATGTTTGGTCTACAGTTAAAGTTGGACCACTGATAGCATCGTGTGAACGGCGCATGCCGCGTCTTGCACGAGACTTTTTGCTCTTTTGTACAGCCATAGTCTTCTCCTAAGAATCTTTCTTAAGTTGTTTCAAAATATCAAATGGATTTGGTTTATCCTCTTCCGCTTTTAATACACCAAAGCTGGCAGGCTTTGCTGAATAACTGCATGAAGCTTCGTTGTGGGTAGCTACTAATGGCACTGCTAAAATTAGTTCGTCTTCGATTAAATCGAACACGTTAATCTCACCATTTTCATCAACTGCTACTTCATCGTAGTCTTCTGGAAAATTATCTAACTCTGTATCCTCAGCTACTGGGGAATAAACAAAGTCTTGAACCAAATCCAACCCTAAATCACCATTACAACGTTGACAAGTGACAGTTACGTGTGTGGACAAATTGCCTCTAATCACAGCGAAACCTTGCTCATCGTTTTTGCAATGAATTGTTACCGCTATTTCACCTACTTCTTCCTGCACAACTTCCCGTAAACGGACAAGTTTTTCAAGCGGGACAATGCCGTCGTACTTTAAACGGTGTTGCGCTGCTTTGCCTGGATGAAGAGTGATGGGAATTTTCACCTTTTGCATAGGGGCTGCATCATATAGATAGTTGCTTGGTTAGTCAAAGTAAAAAACCATTTTTAGCTGGTTTTTCGCGATTCATTCCTTTGTTTTGCCGACGGATCTGATTTATCCTAACTCAATCTGATTTTCATTAGGAAAGCCATCCATGCAGCATCCACTTATTTTAGCCTCAAGTTCACCCTTTCGTCAGTCTTTATTGCAAAAATTTAATCTACCTTTTAGCACTTTTTCACCTGATGTTGACGAAACAGCAGATCCAGAAGAAACACCACCAGCGCTTGTAGCGCGTCTCAGTGAGGTTAAAGCCCGTGCCGCTGTGCAACATTTTAGCCAAGGCTTAGTGATCGGCTCTGATCAAGTCGCGGTGTTCAACCAGCAAATTCTGGGGAAACCACACAATAAAGCAAATGCCATCAAACAACTGAGTTTGTTTAGCGGCAATACAGTGACATTTTTAACCGGTTTATGTGTTTATGACATTCAAAGCAATAAAACTAAAACCCTTGTTGAGCCATTTAATGTCACTTTTAGAGCACTCACTCAGGCGCAAATAACTGCCTACTGCGATGCAGAGCAACCGTACAACTGTGCAGGCAGTTTTAAAAGTGAAGGCCTCGGTATTTGTTTGTTTGAAAAGCTCAGCGGCGATGATCCAAACAGCTTAATTGGTTTGCCGCTGATCAAACTCAGTCAGTTATTGGCTGAATTTGGTTTAGATGTACTTAATCAACAAGCGCAACTGCGTTAATTAAAAGTGCAGACAACTGTTGATACGAGTCAACCGTTGCAATAGGAGCAAGTTCGCTAAGCTGTAACGCATTATGCACTCCCATGGTCACACCAAGGCGGTCAATATTGGCCGCTTTTGCCATCGCCATATCTATTTTTGTATCACCAATCATCAGCGCATCTTCATGGCTAATATCAAGTTCTTCAAGCAATTGCAATAACATATCAGGGGCTGGTTTTGACAACGCATCATCACTAGTACGGGTTGCAACAAAATACTTGCTAAGCTTGGTTTCGTCTAACAAACGCTCCAGCCCTGCTCGGCTTTTACCCGTTGCCACCGCTAATAGTGTGCCCTGTGATTGCAACGCTGCTAAAGTGCTTGCAACCGCTGCAAACAAAGGCGTGGGTGTTACATCAAGGTATTTATACTGGTGTTTATAACCCGCAATTAACTGCGCATGCAGCGCTTGCTGCTCAGTAAATAGCGTCGCGACGGCACACTGCAATGATAAACCAATAATGTTTTTTATTGCTTCATCACTTGGCGGCGTTACGCCGCATGCTAATGCAGATTGGTGCATACAGTTAACGATTTTAGGCACTGAATCCATCACAGTGCCATCCCAATCAAATATAACTAGCTTATATTGTTTCACGATTTTGCAGCACGTAAGGTTTTAATACAGTTAACTAAAGCTTTATCTAGCGGCGCTTCTACGCGCATGGTGGTTTCATTTTTTGGATGATAGAAACTCAAATCATGGGCGTGTAAAAACAAACGACTTAAACCAATGTTACGCATTGCAGCATCAAACGCTTGATTGCCGTATTTATCATCACAGGCAATGGCATGACCACGACACTGAGTATGAACACGAATTTGATGTGTACGACCAGTAACAGGCGATGCTTGTACGAGTGAACATTCAGCAAAACGTTCCAGCACTTTAAAGCGCGTATGAGACGGCTTACCTTCGCTGTTATTAACACGAACTATGCGCTCACCAGATTGCAAAGTGTTCTTCAACAACCCTTCGGTAACATTTTTATCTTTTGAATCCCATTGTCCATCAACCAATGCCCAGTAATTTTTTTCCATGGTTTTTTCACGCAATTGTTCATGCAAGCTGGTCAACACTGAACGGCGTTTCGAGATTAACAAGCAGCCTGATGTATCACGGTCTAAACGATGTACAAGCTCTAAACTGCGTTCATCTGGGCGCAGTACCCGTAATGCTTCAATTAAGCCATAACTGAGGCCACTGCCACCATGCACAGCCATGCCTGATGGTTTGTTAATGACGATAAGGTATTTATCTTCAAATAAAATAGCATCTTCAAGTTTAGTGACTACATCGAGGTTTTTAGGCACAAACTCTTCACGTTCAGCTATTTGTATTGGCGGAATACGAACGATGTCATCGAGTTGTAATTTATACACAGGTTTGATGCGTTTTTTATTAACCCGCACCTCACCTTTGCGAAGAATTCGGTATACAGCGCTTTTAGGCACCCCTTTTAAATGGGTAATAAGAAAGTTATCAATCCGTTGACCTAAATGGTCTTCGGTAATCGTGACGAAAGATACTTGTAAGCCGGTTTTTTCTGACATTGCCTAACCACTGATTTAAGTAAAATAATTTTAGTTGCTAACACAGTTATAATAATGGGATAATCATCGTCGCAAATATGTATTTGCAAATAACAACGGTGCTTTTTAACACATTAAAACATTCGTGATGCACATTCTGGGTAATTGATCATACAGATCCGAGATAAGTTTTCCAAAGCTTTTATACATACCCAGTTTACACGTGCGTTCAATTAACTCCGATGCGCGTAATATATCGCCAGTTAAGTTTGAGCATGAAGTGTTATTTAATGTTGATGAAAAAAGCAATTTGAACAGATAATTTGTCTGATCGTGACGGCGTACAATACGCCGTTCAGCAGATGTACTGTAAAACACCTAAGTTAATTTAATAAATGGTCGACTCTGGACAGAACTCGAATACGTCACTGTAAAAAACAGCCGATAGTTTTGGCACCATAATAGAATTTAATAACGTGACAACACGTTATTGTCAGCCAGCACCATAAAGATACTTAAAGTACGAATACAGTACCAAGCTCCCCACAGATCCAGTCGTGAGACTGTACAAAAAGAAGCGATGGAGCAACTGAACAGGCGAAAAGTTTCGTCATGTCAGCGACATAACACAGTAGAGTAACAATATGAAACGTATGCTAATCAATGCGACGCAGCAAGAAGAAATGCGCGTAGCACTGGTTGATGGCCAGCGCCTGTATGATTTAGATATCGAAAGCCCGGGTCACGAACAAAAAAAAGCCAATATTTATAAAGGCAAAATCACACGTATCGAACCGTCATTAGAAGCAGCCTTTGTTGATTATGGTGCTGATCGTCACGGATTCCTTCCTTTAAAAGAAATCGCCCGTACTTACTTCCCACAAGGTTATACTTTCCATGGTCGTCCGAATATTCGTGACGTGATCAAAGAAGGTCAAGAAGTGATTGTCCAAGTTGACAAAGAAGAACGTGGCCAAAAAGGCGCAGCGCTTACCACTTTTATCAGTGTTGCCGGTAGCTACCTTGTTTTAATGCCTAATAACCCACGTGCAGGCGGGATCTCTCGTCGTATCGAAGGTGATGAACGCACCGAACTTAAAGAAGCATTAAGCCGTTTAGAACTGCCTAAAGGCATGGGTTTAATCGTACGTACTGCCGGTGTTGGTAAATCGTTTGAAGAACTAAACTACGATTTAAAAGCGCTGTTAGTGCACTGGGATGCCATTCAACAAGCATCAGACAGCGGTAAAGCACCCTTCTTAATTCACCAAGAAAGTAACGTTATTTTCCGCGCTATCCGCGATTATTTACGCCGTGACATCGGTGAAATTCTGATTGATAAAGCCCGTGTATTTGAAGAAGCTAAAGCGCACATTGAGCGTTTTCGCCCTGATTTCATGAGCCGTGTAAAACTTTATCAAGGTGAAGTACCACTGTTCACTCATTACCAAATCGAAAGCCAAATTGAGTCAGCATTCCAACGCGAAGTACGCTTACCTTCTGGTGGTTCAATTGTTATTGACCCAACTGAAGCACTTACTTCTATCGATATCAACTCATCTAAAGCCACAAAAGGCGGCGATATCGAAGAAACTGCGCTGAATACCAACTTAGAAGCTGCAGACGAAATTGCTCGCCAATTACGTTTACGCGACTTAGGTGGCCTAATTGTTATCGACTTTATCGATATGACGCCACCGCGCCACCAACGTGAAGTAGAAAATCGCTTAAAAGATGCTGTTCGTCCAGACCGTGCCCGTGTACAAATTGGTAAAATTTCGCGTTTTGGTTTACTTGAAATGTCGCGTCAGCGTCTACGCCCTTCACTTGGTGAAGCGAGCCAAGGCCCATGCCCTCGTTGTAGTGGTCAAGGTACTATTCGTTCAAACGAATCGATTGCATTGTCAATCCTACGTTTAATCGAAGAAGAAGCGATTAAAGACAATACCTCACAAGTTAATGCCCAAGTGCCTGTTGCAGTTGCTTCATACCTGTTAAATGAGCAACGCCGAAGCGTACATCGCATCGAAAAACGTCACAACTGTGATGTGGTGATCATTCCAAATAAACATATGGATACACCACACTACGAAGTAATGCGTTTGCGTAAAGATGAAACAATTGAAGCAGCAAGCTACGAGCAAATTACAGTACCTGAGCAAGAAGTGTTTGAAACCTCAAAAACACCAACGGTCGCGGTACGTGAAGAGCCAGTGTTAAAAGGCGTGGTTATGCCATCAACACCAGCACCACAAGCTCAAGCAGTCCCGGCAGCGGCACCACAAAGCGTTGCAGCCCAGCCGCAAGTAAGCTTATTTACTGCAATTGGTAATTGGTTTAAAGCTTTATTTGCAACGCCTGCTGAGCAAACAGAAAGTAAAGAGCAACAGCAGCAAAAATCGGCTAGCGAATCTCGTAATAATCAACGTCGTAATAACGATGGTGATACTCGTCGTCGTAATAACCAACGTCGTCGTAATAATAATTCGCGCAATAAACCGCAAAGTGAGCGTACAGAACGCGTAGCTGAAGAAACGCCAGCAGTTGAAAACACGCAAAACAACGAGCAACAGGAAAGAAACGATAACCGTAACAAACGTCGTCGCAATCCTAACTCGCGTAAACGTAATGACACTCGTAGCGATGACGGCAAAGTAGTAGCAGAAAAAACAGCAGCAAAAGCTGACGTAAAAGAAGCTGCACCAAGCCAAGATGTCATTGTTGAAGCAACTGAGCAAAAACCGAAGGTTCGTCGTCAGCGCCGTAACTTACGCAAAAAAGTTCGCTTGCAAGATGAAAATGCACAACCGGCTACAACCAACAATGACGCAGAGCAACAAACTGCACCTGTTGTTGATGATAAGCCAGCTAAGCCAGTTGTAACTCAAACTGAAGAAGTTAAAACATCTGTTGAGACTACTTCTGTCGAAACAACGGCTGTTGCAGCGCCTGAGCAAAAAGCTGAACAAACGGCACCAAACGAGCAAGAAGCTGTAACACCAACTGATGAAGAGCAAGGCCAAACGCGTACGCGTTCACGCCGCTCACCACGTCATTTACGTGCTGCAGGACAACGCCGTCGTCGTCCTGAGGGTGAAGAAGCTACATCAACGCAAGGTACACAACCGCCAGCATTTATTCCAGTTGCAGATCAAGCCGCTGCTGAATATGAAGCTGAGTTAAAAGCCAAGCAAGATAAGCAAGCAGCAGAAGTAGCTGAACAAGCACCTGTGGTTGAAGAACCTACTCCTGAAGTAGTTGAACAAGCGCCTGTGGTTGAAGAGCCTGCTCCAGAAGTAGCTGAACAAGCACCTGTGGTTGAAGAACCTACTCCTGAAGTAGTTGAACAAGCACCTGTGGTTGAAGAGCCTGCTCCTGAAATAGTTGAACAAGCGCCTGTGATTGAAGAGCCTGCTCCAGAAGTAGTTGAACAAGCGCCCGTGGTTGAAGAACCTGCTCCAGAAGTAGTTGAAGAAAAACCTATGGTTGAAGAACCTGCTCCAGAAGTAGTTGAACAAGCGCCGGTGGTTGAAGAACCTGCTCCAGAAGTAGCTGAACAAGCGCCTGTGGTTGAAGAACCTGCTCCAGAAGTAGCTGAACAAGCGCCTGTGGTTGAAGAACCTACTCCTGAAGTAGTTGAAGAACCTGCTCCTGAAGTAGTTGAACAAGCACCTGTGGTTGAAGAACCTACTCCAGAAGTAACTGAACAAGCGCCTGTGGTTGAAGAACCCACTCCTGAAGTAGTTGAACAAGCACCTGTTGCAGCTGAACCTGTTTCAGAAGTAGTTGTTGAAGAAACGGCACCCGTGGCAGAGACTAAGCCTACTGCAAAACCTGTAGCGCACACTAAAACAGTGATCACTTCAGGTAAAGCAAGTGCACCAATGGCACAACCTACTGCGGTTGCAGATAGCGACGTTGCCCATACGCCAAAAGCGATGGCACACGACAAACGTGAAGCGATCCCAGATAGTGGCTTACGTGCCGGTTCTATCAAACCAGCGGGTCGCGCAAATGCAGCAATGACTAAAACCATGAGTGTTGACTAACACCTTTGGTTTAGCTTAAAAGCACAGTAAAAAGCCGCGTTAATGAAAATTAACGCGGCTTTTTTAATTTCAGTTATAAGGTTAAAGAGTAAAGGGAAAAGGGAAAAGGGAAAAGGGAAAAGGGAAAAGTTTACTAAGCCTAGCTCGACATGGCAAAAATAAACAGCCCATAGCACTTGTTATTAATAAAAAGTAACGCTGTATTTATCCTTTTTTTAGCACATATTCATTAAGCAATTCAGGAAACTTTTCTTGCGCTGGAAACTTACAAAAACTGTGCTCTGCCCCCGTACTCGCCCACTCAAGTTTTTCATCGGTGTAAGTTTCAATGAATGGTTTGTAGGTGCGAGAATCATCTAGCATTGTTGCGCGTACATTTACAAAATCATCCAAACCTTCTAGATGGGTAAATAGCCAACTCATGCAATGCTCACAAAAAAAGTGCTGTGTACTGCTATCATGCAGCCCGCCAATAACAGGCGTTCCAGATGTAATTGAAAAGGCAGCTCGTTGAAATAATGAGCTTAAGCTAAATGCGCTAGACGTCATTTTCTGACAGCCAGTGCAATGACAAGCCATAGTGATCATGGGCTGTGCGCTAACTTCAAACTTTACCTGTCCACAACGACAATGCCCTTTCGTTTTATGGGATGTGCTGTTCATTATAATCTTCCTTTAAGTTCAATTTTATCAACGCTGATGCTACGTTGAATGCATTACAAATAACCTTAGCGCATGCCACAGGGTTTGATTGCGCTATAAAATGTCCGCCTTCAATCTCAACTTGGCTGAAGCTGGAGCACATTGACGCTAAGTATTTCACCGCACTAGCACTGATCAGTAAATCTCTGCTAGGGCGAATATAAATCACTGGACAAACTAATACTTGCTGCTGTTTTGAAAGACCGGCTATGTTGCATAACCTTAATTTGAGTTTACGTTTATTCGCTGTTTGCAGTGAAGCAAATACGGGATAAACCAACGTTTGGCCACCCATTAAACTAAAACCAAACAGATAAAGTAGCTTGTTACTTAAATAATTTGCTGACAGTAAGCTAACGGGTAAAAAGCCTGTCAACTTAGATAGCAAACAAGGCGCAGAGATAAAGCTGGCCAAAAATACGATGCCTTTAACACGACTGCCAAGTAGCTTATAAATCTCATAAGCCACCCGTCCAGAATAAGACTCGGCGACAATATAGATATCAGTATCTTCAAAACGCTTCGCAAGTTCTGCACCTTGCTCAGCATAAGTTACGCCTTCAAGTGATTCATATGAAATCACTTCTGTATCAAAGCTTTCAGGAAAGTTTTCCGTCAATTTAGCAAAGAGTAAGCCTGTTCCATCAAGGCCAGGTAGCAGTATGATTTTCATGCTTAAATTTGCTATTTTGTTAGAAAGTGATTATCTGTGACCTTAACTAATTCGCTATACTTCATTTAATCACCTGTTCCAGTGAAATTTGTATTTGTGCTAGCTCCGCCACCGAAAGGCTTAGATGGGCTAATAGACGAATCTTGAGTACGATGAAATAGCCATAATCCTATTGCCGCAAAGAATGGAATTAACCAAACCAGCGCTATTTGCGTTCCCTTTTGAAATCGCTCTAAATCATTCCTTTTAGCTAAAAATACAGAAACAGCTAAATTTATTAAGAATACGATTGCTAAAATGATGTACCAATAAGTAAAATCCACTTAAACCTCCATTGTCTATTACTCGAGCTAAGGCCAAAATGCGTTAGATCTGATTTTTATTTTGTATTTTCTTGTAGTGCCGTACCAACTGCAAGGCCAATGCCAATAGCTAAACTGAAATGCAATATATTAAAGATCACACCAATAGCCACCCCGATAGCAGTGCCAACTCCACCCCCTATTGCCATATAGGCACCTAAGGTCATATTCGCTGACTTGCTTTTGTTTTTGTCACTCATATCAGCCCTTAAATCATCACAGCTATGTCGGCTTATCTACAAGTCTAAAAAATGACTCGATTTGATTTATTTTCATTTGTAAACCAACCATAGCCTAGTTCCTATTTTGGTTCAATTATTTGGCAGCGGCAAGTCATGTAAATCAACTCGCTGCACTTACTTAGTCTTTAATTCTCCCTAACAGTTCGATTACTTCTTGCACCACCCTATCTGGTTCATCATTTTGAGGGTAATGATAGCTCTTATCTGTTAATACGGCTTTGCCTTGTGGAAAAGACTCAGCCCAAGCCGAATGCAATTCGCCCCACATCGTTCGGCCTGCATCGGTAAAAAAGAGTAATGGCGGATTTTTATACTTTTTCACGGATGCAATAACGGTTACTGGAATATCTGGGATCTGTGGATAATCTGGCAACGGTCTTTTCGCCCAGAAATCCAGATACTGGTTAGATATACCATTAGCCATATCATCCAGTTTCACTTGTGCTATTTCTTGCTCAGCTTTGGCAAGATCAATCTGGCGCATAATATCAACATCATGCTCGGAAGCAGGCTCAATCAGCATAAGAGCTGAAACCCACTCAGGATATGTTGCAGCGAATCGTCTTGCGATATAAGCACCATATGAATGAGCAATATAGACGATTGGTTTTTCAACGTCTAACGCTTCAAGTAGCATGCGAGCTTCGTTTGCATACTCTTCAGAGCTATAGTTTTTCCTCAATTGCGCAGAACCGCCGTTACCAATTCTTGAATAACGAATGATGCGGGCTTCCTTTGCAAGCTTTTCAAAAACCGGCTCCCAATCAGACAACCCCGCAGAGCCACCCGCTTCTAAAAGTACCGTGTGCTTGCCACTCCCCGCCATTTCGTACTCAACATCATAACCATTAACTTTGATAAAACTAGGCTTAGCAAACACACTTGCCGTGACAAAAAAACAGCAAAGCAACAATCCAAATTTCACTTCTTCTCCTTAGATACTAACGGGCTTATCGATTAGCCCGTTTTTAAATTTATTTTAATCGGTTAGTGACTTTCGTTAACTGCTCTAATACTGAATATGTACACGTCTTTAAATAATATTATGAAAAAACAAGCCAGCCCTTTTTACTTTATTAATAAAAATACATGCTAACTGGGGTCGAAACTGGAAGTTAAAAAGCCTCCAACCACCTATTAATACATAAAGTCTATATAATTAAAGTCTTCAAATTCCGACATTTGGTAAAGTTACGTAAAACATAAACAATCATAGAATCGGGATATTCATCTTCGACTAGTTGATGAAGCTTATCAATTAAACCCTCTACAATTAGAGGCAAGTCAGACTTAAAGATCTCATCATAGGCATGATATGTTTCTGACCAATATTTTTGAGGGATCGTTTGGCATACAATGTGCGTTACAAATGCATTCCCATATTTATTAATACTCCGTTTTCGACCTGAACTCGCAATAGCCCTATTTCCCATCTCATTAGAAACATAACGAAATATTTTTACTGATTTCATTATCTTTAATGCCGAAATATTAGTATTGAATAAACTGGTATATGGTTCTTGTTGAGGATCTTCCCATAGCTTACCTGACTGTTTCTTAACTAAGGTGGAATAATCAACATCAGGCCAAAGACATGCTAAACTGAAAGTAACCTCTTCAAATGTATAATTATTATCATTTGGGATTATTTTTTCTTGGGTTCTTTTATAGTGATATTCAATATTCTCTAATCTTAATTCATTTCTAATCCGTTCTTGTTCTTTATCTAACGAAACAAAGTCTTTTTTATCAACCTTATTTTGAGTGTTTGTTGCTACAGTGATTCTTTCTCCGAATCCTTCCTTACTTCCTTCTAAAGAAATAAACTTTACAAAAACATTTATTTTAGATAAATCTATATCTTCATTTTGAGATAGTAAACCAATTGATCCGAAAGTCTGAGCACCATTAACAACAGATATTCCTTTACAAGAAAAAGAACCAATATTTTTTGCAGAACCACCTTGAGGTTTCTTTTTTATAGACTCACCAAGGATAGTTATTCCATTATTAAAATAAATGAAATTTTCAGGTTCATTTACAATGGTATTTTTAATATCGTCATTTACAGAAGAGCTTCCTAGAAAACTTCTTATATTCTTAGTAAAAAGTCTAGCCCCATATTTATCCCATAACGCGGCTAAATCAGAACCTGCAATTTGACCATAATAGGATTGATATGGCTCTTCAATATATCCCCAGTTAGATAAAAGAAAGTCTTCATTTATCGGTGTGGAATTAATTCCTGTCACCAAGCCTTTATAAGCACTGTCTATATTAAAGTCACTAAATACAACTAATTCTTCTGTATCATTTTGCTCCTTTAAAAATTCATTAATTGGTTCTAAATTTTCTTTTGATAAGCCTTTACCAGTATAAGCCATCAGTAATTGAATCTTTACTGATGGGTCATCTAAGGCTCTAAGTATTTCATCTTGTCTATTTTTTATTTTGTCATTGAATTTATCGAATTCGGCATTAATTAAGTTTTTAATACCTCTAGTAAACTTCCCAATCTCTCCAGTATCAATTCCACCATTATGTTTATTGATAAATTTTGATTGTACTATCCATAGGTTATGTCTTGATTCATCATAGTAAATAGCATCAATACCATTATCGCCATAACCGTCAGTAACGGATTCTGCAGCATCATCAACTTCTGCAAATGCTTCGACGCTTAGAGAATATGCAGCTAATGCCCTAGACCTAAATTGCTTTTCTTTGTCTTCTGGAGAACAATTTGGAGATAAGTTTGATAAATCAATTTTTCCATCAAACTCTTTATCCAAGAAGTTTTTTATTCTATTTAAAGTTAATGTGCTCATATAGTTCCTTTATGATGATTGATTGTTCAAGAAATAACACAAAACAACGTATATCCTTATACTTCCAGTAAAAGTTACAAATGTAAACAATTTATTGCAGAGATAAAGTTTGCTGCTTAGTTGAAGTAAAACGAAGATTAAGAATGTGATAGGACAGAATATATAACTCATAACGCACAAACAAAAAGCGCGGTGCATGCACCACGCTTTCAACTAACTCAAATCTGCTTAAAACTTACCGCTTATGGCTTAAAGCTGACGGCTAAAGCTCTAGTCTTCACTTTCCATAAACCGTTGCAGTTGGTCTTTAAGGTTCGGCGGTATGCCTTTAATGACTAACGTATCGGTGGCTTCGTTGTACATTACCCGTTCGCCTAAGTGTTTGCGCTCAAAGCTGATGCTAACACCGCCGCCAAGGCCGGAAAATTTAACCATGCTGGTGACGGTTTTTTTATCGACCGGGAATGACTCTTCTAAATCATAGCTTTGCTCTTTGCAAAAGCTTTCAAACGGGTTGTCGTCGCCTTTGCTAAGCGTTGCAGATAACTCGCTGACGTTGGCATCTTCACCGGTGGTGACGCAATCATTACAGTAATCAAACACTTGTTTACGTAGATCGTCTTTTTCAGATTTATCAAATTGTTGCTCTGATAAGTAATCTTCAACAGCATTGAGCATTACTTGGCTTTGCTGTTTAGGATCGATGCCTTCTTCACAGCCTAAAAAGTCTAAGAAGAAATCGGCCACTTTACGCCCTGCTCGGCCTTTAATAAAAGAAATATAGCGATTGTCTTCAGCTTGGGTGTCCCACGCCGTTAAATCGATGCGTGCAGCTAGTTGCATACGGGAAATATCTAAATGGCGTGACGACGCTAAATCAAGCTCAGAGGTAATTGAGTAATGCTCTTTGATGTTGATCAATGCTATTAACATGTAGTCGGTGGCCACATATTGGTAGTGGCAAAAAATTAAATAACCGGTTTCGTTAAACGCGTATTTATTTAATTCTTCTTTTAAAACCGTGGTGGCTTGCTCTGTCATGTGCCAAAAGCCAAGCTCGTGATTGCGGTAGCTTTGCATGGCTGATGCAACCACAGAGTTTTTATCACCACTAAAAGCACAATACCCTTTACCTGGTTTGCCGTTGTACGCGTGATGAAGTTGCTCGATGAATACAGCGACTTTGTCATTCACTGCCATTTCGTCATTGCGCAAATGAATTTGCGTATCGTCGTCTTTTTTGTCTACATAATGAACGACTAACTTTTTAACATCTATTGCCATCTTTGTTTTTCACGCCTCTGGTGTTAAAATGTGAGAATATAACTCTTTTATTGAACCAACTGATGCCAATCTTATCAAAATATTCTAACGATGAAGTAGAACAAATCGTCGATCAGCTCATTGATGTGTTAACTAAGCACAATGCGCCGGTTGATTTAAGTCTTATGTGTTTAGGAAATTCTATCACGCATATCTTAAAAGAGCATGTACCAACAGGGAAAAGACAAGCGGTTGCAGACAATTTTGCCAAAGCACTTGCGCAATCGGTTAAATAGACTTTATGAATTTATCGCAGCACAATCAGTTTTCGTCTAAAGCGAGTCAATTATTAAGTTGGGGACATTGGTTTACATTCGCCAATATCGGCTTAGTGTTGCTTATAAGTTTAAGCTACTTATTTGCCGACTCTCCTCCAACCAGCTTTATGGGTATCCTTTATATGCTAGTGACTTGGCTTAGCCACACTAGTTTTATTACCTTTATTGCCTTTGTGCTGACGGTATTTCCGCTGAGTTTGATATTCCCTTACCCACGCCATATTCGCGGTATGGCGGCGATCCTCGCTACCTGTGGTGCATCATTACTCACGCTCGATGCCTATGTGTATTTTAACTTAGGTTATCACTTAAGTAGCTCTGCACTACCTGAAATTATCACTTTATTGTGGCATCGTTTAACCAGCTCGCCGGCCCTGACTACATTACTTGCAGGCGGAATTGTGATGCTTATTTTTGCGTTTCAATTATTAGCGAGTAACTATACTTGGCATCATTTGGCGCGTTTAAAACAGTATAAGTTTGCTCGTTACGCCAGTTCATTTTTATTAGTGTGTTTTGCACTGAGCCACAGTATTCATATTTGGGCTGATGCCAATTTAAAGTTTGATATAACCAAGCAAGACAATGTTTTACCTTTGTCTTACCCAACAACGGCCAAGAGCTTATTAGCAAAAAATGACTTATTAGATATTGAAAGCTATAAGCAAGCTCACAACGTGAAGCTTAATACACAAAATGTTAATTACCTTACTCCTGCGCCACTTGCTCGCTGTGATGATTTTAGCGCTGCAACAATTGATATTTTAGTATTTAGCACTGCTGCCGCACTGGATAGTTTTGCTGAACAACAAACAAATTTACATAAAACCGCACGGTTTTTACAACCGACTGATTATCAGGATGCCTTGTTTAGCTTAATTTACGGTTTACCCGCTTATTACAAGCCAGCGCTAATGACAGAGCAAACGTTACCTGTTTGGCAAAGTAATCGTCGTAGTATGACCGTCAGTGGCTTTGCTGATTATGACTATATTAATAGTGAAACAACCAGCAATGCAGCAATCCGTATTATACAAGCTGATGAAAATACCACGCTTCGTGAAGGTGTTACTCAGGTATTTGCATTTAGTTTAGCCAGTGCTGAGCAAGGGATTGTGAGTGCTTCATCGCTATATAGCACTGATAAAAAAGTAACCCGTATTGAAGGCTTGATCCAACCAAGTGATCTAATTGCTACCAGTATTGGGCAATATTTAGGCTGTAAGGCTATCGCTAAACAAAGCATGTTAGGTGTTAATTTATATGGCAAAAAAGACGACATTGGCGTTAACTATTCGCAGGGCGTATTTATTGCGTATAAGAAAGACCGCATCACGTTAATTGATTCTGACGGTAATTATAAGAATATTTCTGCGGCTCAGGGTTTTTCTATAGAGCAAGGTTTAGATATTCCGTTTTTAGCACAAAGCATTAAAAAGCTAAAAACCTTTACCGAATAACTGCCACTGGCAATTTACCCAAGTTAGGTTATAGTTTTTATAATTGATTATGTCCTAACTAGGGAAGGCTAGCGTAATGAAACTGTGTACTCTATTCGTTATTTTTATCAGTTTGCTACTCGTTACTAATCCGGTTTCCGCTGCTGAGCAATACTATAAGTGTGTCACCGAAAAAGGCACTACTTTTAGCCAGTTTCCTTGTGGCGAGCAAGCCACAGAGCATAAACTTACCGTATCCCCGAATGTTACGCCTTCTAACATAAATCATGTAAAAGCACTTAACTCTCTTGAACGTGAACAAATTGTTCGCAATCTCAACGCAGAAATTCGCAGCGTTAAACATAAACTCGCCATTTTGAGTCGTGACCGTGACCGCGCTGAATACGAGCAACTGCAACGGCTTAATCGTTTAATGAGTGATGATGATAAAAAAAAGCTTAGTAAAGAGATAAAAAAGCAGCTAAAAGTGATCAATAAAACCTTTGCCAAAAACACCAAAGCAACTAACAAACAGCTCTCCACACTAGAAAAAAAACTGAAACGTTATAAATAAGCTATTGGGTTTTACTAGTATTTAGCATACTCTTAACAAGTGTAGAGTATATACTCTATCGGTCATTTTGGAGTACCCGTTCATGCAACCACAAAACATCGCCGAGCTGATTTTAAATGGCTTTAAAAAGCATTATAAATTATTTCAGCAGATCACTGCACAGGCCCCTCTCGCATTTGCCAATAGAGACTGGGCAAAAATGCATGATATCAGTCGCCTGCGAATAACCTATTACGATGATCGGGTAAACGAAACCACTCAGCAGCTACAAAATCAGCAATTAGCCAATCAACTTGATGAATCACTGTGGCTGCAAACAAAACAAACTTATCAGCATTTTTTAACGTTTCATCCGCAAGCAGAATTAGCTGAAACTTTTTATAATTCCGTATTTTGCCGATTATTTCATCGGCGTTATTTTAATAATGATTTTATTTTTGTTAAAGCCACTTTAGCCGATGCGCCTGCTCTGCCCGTTGAAGCCGAATACCGTAGCTATTTTCCTGTTGTAGACGGTTTAAAGCCCACCATTAGAAAAATAATCAACCAGTTTGATTTTAAAGCAGATTTTGTTAATTTAGAACGTGATATACGGCTGCTTGTTAAGGCGTTTTACAAACAAGCTCCCGACACTCATCATCGTGCATGGCAAATGCGTTTTGATATTTTACAAACGCCTTTTTACCGTAATAAAGCCGCGTATATTGTTGGCCGAGTAGTCTCGCAAAGTGGCGTACAGCCATTTATTATTGCCGTGTTGCATCACCAAGAGCACGGCCTGTATCTTGATGCGTTACTCACTAACTCATCACAAATGCGGGTTATTTTTGGTTTTGCCCGCGCCTATTTTATGGTTGAAACTCACGCCCCTTCGGCCTTAGTACGGTTTTTAAATCAACTAATGCCCAACAAAACCTTGGCAGAGCTTTACAATGCCATTGGTTTTCATAAACAAGGTAAAACCGAGTTCTATCGCGAGTTTTTAACCCATTTACAACGCTCCAGCGATGACTTTGTGATTGCTCCTGGTACACCAGGTATGGTGATGATGGTATTTACCCTGCCTTCTTTTGATTATGTGTTTAAAATAATTAAAGATAAGTTTGGTGAAAGTAAACCGTTCGGTCGCGATACTGTACTTAAACGCTATCAATTAGTAAAAAGTCATGATCGGGTTGGCCGCATGGCCGATACCATAGAGTATTCAAACGTCGTATTCCCATTAGCACGTTTTAACGCTACATTGCTTGCACAACTTAAAGCAACCATTGGCTCATCAATGATCATTGAAGGTGATTTACTGATCATCAAACATATGTATATTGAACGACGTATGACGCCACTGAATTTATATTTAGAAAACGCCAATGCTGAAGATGCCGCCGTTGCTATTACAGAATACGGCCAAGCATTAAAAGAGATGATTGCGGTTAATATATTTCCGGGCGACATGCTGTTAAAAAACTTTGGTGTTAGTAAACATAAACGGATCATTTTTTACGATTATGATGAAGTGCAATATTTAACAGATATGAACTTCAGAGCACTGCCTAAAGCAAAAAGCTATGACGACTACTTAACCAATGAACAAAGCTACTCTGTAGCACCGCAGGATGTATTTCCTGAACAGTTATGCACCTTTGTAATGCCTAACCCGCGTTATAAAGCAATTTTTACTCAGGCGCACCCTGAGTTACTCGATGTGATATTTTGGCAGCAAGCACAACAAAATGTAAAAAAAGGCATTGTTAGCCATATATACCCCTATCCGGCAGCACAGCGATTTATCCACCAGTGGTAAACGAAAGGACACACAATGAATATCAGTAAAATAGATTTAAACTTACTCGTTTATCTCGATACCTTATTACGCGAATGTAATGTTACTCGGGCCGCACATCAGCTGAGTATTACACAACCGGCCATGAGTAATGGTTTAAAACGCTTACGTAATTTATTTAACGATCCAATTTTAGTACGAACAAGCGATGGCATGGTGCCTACCGAGCGGGCAATTGAATTACAGCCAGTGATCCGCGGTATATTAATGACCTTAGAAGAAACCCTTGCCCCTAATCGCGAGTTTGAAGCCAGCCAAAGTAAACGGGTATTTCGGATCATGGCCAGTGATTACGCCGCCAGCACTTTGGCGCCCAAGTTATTAAGTAAACTTCACGCAGAAGCACCCGATACCACCTTAGATATTCTAACGCCAAGTGACGTGACCTTTCATGATGTAGAAAACGGCAAAGTCGATATGGCAATTAACCGCTTTGAAAACTTACCGCAATCGTTCCATCATAAGCGAATTTGGAAAGACAGCTTTTGCTGCTTAGTAAAAGCCGACAACCCGATAATCGAAAACTTTAGCTTAGATAGCTATTTAAAAGCCCGCCATATTTGGGTGAGTAAAACAGGCTTTGGGGTCGGCGTTGGTATGGATCCCAAAGATGTGCAAAAACTGGGTTGGGTAGATGAAGCCCTCGCACACTTTGGTAAACACCGTAATATCGCCACCTTTACCCGTAATTATCATGTCGCTATCCACTTAGCGAAAGAGCAAAATTTGGTTGCTACACTGCCTTCAAAAGCCGCCAATATTTATCTAGATGATGCTGGTTTAAAAATACTTGAGCCACCTTTTCCTATTCCGCCATTTGAACTCGATATGATCTGGAGTCCTTTGTTACACCGTGATGCAAGTCATATTTGGTTACGCCAAAAAGTGGCTGAAGTAGCCGATGAGTTAAAGTAACACTCTTACAAAGTCTGTGTAAATTTTGCTTACTGAGCTTAGCTTGGTAAGCAACCCCCTCCCCAGTAGTTATATTTACCCTATAATATACAAAGTGTTATATTAATTTCTCATACTGGAACATGGCTTGCTTTAGTTAATGTGAATTTCACTAAACTTAAAGAGGTCATAATTATGAATACCCATCAAGGACAAGACGTTAATCATATCACTGACATTATCCAAGTAATGAACAGCGGCATCGACTTTTATGAAAAAGCCCAACAAGAAGTGCAAGATCCAGCAATTGGCGCGCTTTTTCAACGTATGATAGATGCGCGTAAAGTGAGTGTTGAAAACCTTCAGCCTTATGCAATCAATGAGCAAGGAGAGCGCGAAGATGGCTCTTCATTTGCTGTTGAAGCTCGCCGTGCGTACACAGCACTTATCACTAAGTTCAGCTCAAATAACGATGAAACTTATGTTAAAGAGCTTGAAGAAGTGGAAGATAAAACACTTGAAGAAATTAAAGCCGCGATGAAAAAGCCACAGCCACAGGACTGCGAAGCCGCACTGGCTAAAGTATTATTAACCATGCAAAGCTGTCATACAGAAATGAGCCGTATGCAAAAACATTAAACACACTCATTAACTCAACGCCCAACCTTGTGTTGGGCTTTTTTATGCTAAAAACCATATTCTCATGAATTTTATAACAAAAAAATGCAAAGAATTAATAAAAATAAAATATTTATTTAACCACGATAGATTTTTATTCTACTAACTTTATAAATAGGTACCTGAGATCCGCTGTGGCGCCGCAGCATTTATTTAAACTTAATAAATATAATAAGGTTCCATTATGAGAAATAAACAACATATAAACCCACAAAACGCTGACGTTGATATGACCCCGATGCTTGATATCGTATTCATATTATTAATTTTCTTTATTGTTACAACATCGTTTGTAAAACCTGTGGCTATAGAGCTACAACGGCCTTTAGATAAACCTAATATTGATAAGCAAACTAAAAGTGCCCATTTTAGTATCGACCAAAATAATGCCGTACATTTTGGCGAACGGTTAATTGCGTTAGACCAAGTAGCCACTAACCTTGCCATGTTTGCAGCAAACTATGAAATAACCGCAGTGCAAATTACAGCGAACGAAAACAGTAGCCATCAAACGTTGATGACGGTAATGAATAATATCAAAGAGTATGATAACTACCCCATCACACTGACAGCAAATTAAACGCGCAAAAAAAGGGCCTAACGGCCCTTCAAAGCTAAATAACGTAGGAGAAGTTATTTTAGAAGCGGTATTCAGCACCTACATAATAGTAAGCACCGTTAAAGCCAAATGGCGCAGAGCGACGTGAGTATTCAAATACCCCAGTGGAACTGACAATGGTATTACCCGATGCATCCACAATTGTGCCGGCACGTGAGTTACCAATGGTGTTTTTATCTGGGTATACGTCAAATAAGTTGTTAGCACCAATATTCAGTGACAGATTATCAGTAACAAAATAGTTTACTTTAATGTCAGTTAGAATTTCAGCACCATAGGTTTGCCGACCACCGTCTTCAACGGTATATTCACCATAACGGTTAAGTGACAAGTTTACCGTCCAATCTTCTAAACGATAGAGCGCACTTAAGTTAACTCTGTCTTGTGGTTGCCACTCTTCGATGATTGAAATTTCTTGTGCAGAAAATACGTCTTCAACAGGAATTGTTTCAAGGCCACTGCCCTGTGGAGTAAATAAGTCCACCACATCGGTTTCAGTAAAGTTAGCTGCAAGTGTAAAATCTAGCGTGCCGCCTAACCCTTCAGTATTCCAAGTCGCAACAAAGTCAATACCTTGCGTTTCAGTATCAGCCCCATTTAAGAAAAACTGCCCAGCACCTGCACCAGAGCTAACCAGCGCTGCATCTAAGGTGTCAGCTAAGCCTTTGCCTAAACGATTGCTGATCACAATACGGTCATCAATATCAATTGAATAATAATCTAACGTCACATTGATGTTATCAGTCACGTTGTAGACAATCCCCATACTCAGGTTTTGCGATTTCTCTTCTTTGAGTTTTGGAATACCGATACTTTGTGCAAGGGTACTGTCATTTCTAAACGTACCAACTTCTTCAGCCACTAAGTTACCATTAGGACCAACCACAAATTGGGTGCTGATGTTATTAAAATATAACTGCTGCATCGATGGCGCTCTAAAGCCGGTGCTCACCGCACCACGTAACGATACATCATCAGTAACCGACCAGTTACCCGCAAGTTTAAAGTTTACCGTATCACCAAAACCTTTATAGTTATCATAGCGAAGTGCGCCTGAAATAATCACATCATCAATAATGTAGGTTTCAGCATCAAGATAAAATGAAATAACATCGCGCGATTCATCCACCGATGACTCTGGCGCAGAGCCGCCAAAACCTTGTGTCCCACCCGCTGCATTTTCGCTGCCAATACCGCCGCTCATACCATCGTAAATATTAACACCATTGTTGGTATCGTAATCACGGTATGCGTATTCGCTGCCTTCTAAAATACGGTATTCATCGGTACGTAATTCAGCCCCCATAGCAAGTGAGAAATCGTCATAATCTTGCGTAAAATCAAGGTTAATCGTTTGCAGTGATAGCTCCATACCATACGCATACGCTTGGCGAGGAATAGTGGCACGAATATCATCCGCACTTAAACCTTGTTCATAACGTAGTAAATTAGCGTATGAGCCATTGATAGTGTCACTGGTGGTGTAATCAATGCTGTTTTCACCATAGGTGTATGACAAGTCAAGACTTGAGCTATTATCAAACTCTTTTTTAAAGCCAAAGTTATAAGAAATATCATCAATTGTGGTATTAATTTTTGGTAAGAAGCCCATTGGGATCACTGCATCACCATCTTGCAATACAGGGTTGCCACCGCCATTGGCGTTTTCACGGAAAAATGCGGCAGATTCATTATCACGGGTTGAGTAAGTGATAAAACCATATAATTCACCACCAGCAAGTTCGTAACCGGTATTCACAGTTAGCGCAAATTGTTGCGAGTCTGCATCACCAATTCGAAAGGTATCACGTGGTGCAGTAAGCTCGCGTGGATCACCCGCTAAAAGCGTGCCATCAGCCAGTTCTGTACAACCATAAAATTGGCAAGAGCCGTGTAAACCAGCGCGATTAGTCGGCGCACGGTCGCGGTAATTGATCGTGGTATTTAAATAACCATCATCACCTAGCGCAAAACCTTTATTAAAATCAACAGTAACCGTTTCGCCATCACCCTCAGAGTATTGGCCATAATTAACCGCTGCTTTACCGCCTTCATCTGCGTCTTTTAAAACAATGTTAATAACACCCGCGATCGCATCAGAGCCATATTGCGCAGCCGCACCATCACGCAGCACTTCAATACGTTTGATTGCTGCCGCTGGGATCGCATTCATATCAGTACCTGCGGTACCACGCCCTACAGATGAATTGATATGGATAATACTCGCTTGGTGACGACGCTTACCATTGATAAGTACTAAGGTTTGATCGGGCCCTAAACCACGCAACGTCGCAGGACGTAATGCATCGGTGCCATCACTGATCGCTGAACTTGAAAAGTTAAAAGAAGGTGCAATAGCTTGTAGCATACGACCAACTTCTGTTTGCCCTGTATTTTCCAGTGCTTCCGCACTTAAAATATCAACAGGGACGGGTAAATCTTCAACTGAACGCCCTGCTACACGGCTACCGACGATGGCAATTTTTTCAATGTTTTCTTGCGCGGCTTGTTGTTGTGCGTTTGCCACTTGACTATTGGTCGCCATTAAAAGTGGTAAAACAGCGGCACTGACCCCTGAAAGCTTTCTCATGTTGTTATCATTCCTATTGATTTGTTTGAGTTTTATACTCAGTAAACCATTTTGATCAACAACCGCATCGAGTTCAGTCTGCTGCAACATATTGCTAAGCGCTTCTAACTGAGTGTAATAACCATACACTGATTGAGCTTGGTATTGTTTGGCTAAATCAAACGAAAAAACCACGGTTTGTTCCGTTTGTTTGGCAAATTCAATCAGTGCTAAGTCTGCTCGCTGCGCTTTTATATCAAATTGTATCATTTGTGATTCAACCGCTGCGCTTTGCACATTAAAACTTAATGCAAGCGGTGCGACGGCTAAAAATCCATAAATTGAATACGTTTGGTTACTGCGCAACTTATATAAACAGTTGAGAAAGAATAATCCGCTATGTAATTTTATCTTTTTATTAATTATTTTGTTACTTTTTGCTTTTACCATTGTAACGTCTGACACTTTTAATCAAAAAGCTTAGCTATGATCGGACTGTTTAAGGCTCACAATATGTTCACCTAAACGTTCATGCTCAATGGCTAAATTTAATCGTAAACTATCGAGCAACCCGACAATATCCCCAGCTTTAAAAACACCCGCGACTTTTAATGAAGCTAAACTAGGATCTGCCAATTCAAAGCGTGTTGCGGTATAACGACTCACTTCTTGTAATGCATCACTAAGCGGTTCGCCATTAAAAATTAACATCCCTTGTTGCCATGCCAAATCGCGTTGTACATCGTCTTGCGTTAAACGTGTAATTGGTTTTGTTATACTTTCTTTTATCAATGCTTTTTCACCAGAGATGACAATACTGGCATTAATATTTTTAACTTTTTCGGTATCATTACTGGCGTTTTGCAATTGTACAAAATCATCCGCATTTACAGCGACTGAAGGGTCAGTGATCATTACTTTGCCTTCTGTTACTACTAATTCTAAATCAGATGCCGCATTACGTTGCACATTAAACACCGTTCCTAACGCTGTGAATGACTTATCACCCGCCATCACCGTAAAAGGACGTGCCGCATCTTTGGCAACATTAAAACGCCCTTCACCACGACTTAGGATCAGTTGGCGACGATTTTTTGTATATGCCACTTCCAATAAACTATTGGTATTAAGTTGCACTATTGTGCTGTCGGGTAATACAAACGTGGCTTGTTCACCCACTTTAGTGCGGTAAATTTTACTGTACTTGGCTTGTTCTTGTGGTGTTGTTGGCCAATGTTCAATACCAATAAACATAAAACTGGCAATCAGTAAGGCTGCAAAAATACTTGCTGCAATAGAGAAATTAGCGCCTTTGTGGGCTGGTTTATTAATACCATGCTTATTTGGGAATAAACTACTGAGCTCATTTAACACGCTTAATTCGTCCCATAATTGGGCTAATTCGAATACCGCATCTTGATGGGCTTTATTTTCTTGCACCCAAAGCTGAAATTGCTGACGTTCTTGCGCTGATAAGCCTCGATCCATTGCACTGATCCAACGGCTCGCTGTTGCTTGAATAGCGTCTTTGGACGAAAACTGATGAATATTACTCATTTTCCCACCCTCCTGGCAGGTTTAATAGTGGGATTGTGTTGCTCACCCAACTGTTCATGCTGCTGCATATAGTGCATCGACTGTAACAACCCTTTCGCGATATGTTTTTCAACCGTGCTTTCACTTAACTTCATATGAGCGGCAATTTCTTTTTGGCTCATGCCATACACTTTCTTTAAAATAAAACATTTTCGTACTGGCTGGCTTAATTGCTCAGTTGCACGACAAAATAATAAAAAGCGCTCTTTTGAGGTCACTTCATCCTCAAGTTGCATTGACTTCAACGACTGCTGATAATCATCCGAGGTGTCTAATGAGTCACACTGTTGATTATCCCATTTTGCGATATGGTTAAGCGCTAAATGCTTGGCAGTTTTTAACATATAACTGCGTGCGTACTTTATATCTTGTTTTAAATCAGCCTGATAGCTTTTTACAAAGGTTTCTTGTACGATATCTTCTACATCATCTGGTTGCACAATACGAGAAACAAACCGACGCAACTGCGAGGACAACTCAAGAAATGTAGTGGATAATGCAAGCTTGCGCGTCATTATTGACTGTACCTTTGTTATTATTATTACGCTAAGAGTACGAGTTTTGACGACAATTACAAGCGCGATTGTTAATTTTGTGGTTATTAACGTTATTTCACTCACAAAGCACTTACAATAGTTTATTTTTCAGCTGCTGGTAAACTCAATAACGATGCCATAAACTCATAACACACTTCAATTTTTCGTGTGATTAAGCTGTTTTAACCAACTCAAACCACATAGTCATGGCCGCTTAATTTTATTCCTGTAATTTAATACCGCTAATAAAAAATCGTGATGTTAAGTCAATTAGTTGCTCAATTTTTTCTTCATCAAGTGCTGGTTTCCACTGGATCACTTGCTCCCAGTAGGCCATTTTTTTTAGCCCACCGTAGAAAAAGGCCGCCGCAATATCGGCGGGAATATCATTTAACACACCTGCCGCGTGTGCTTGTGCAAACCAGCCTTGCAATCCTTTGCCGCAATCTAAAAATTTAGCTTCTAGGCGCGCTGCTTGTTGTTTATCACGCATTGACTCAATGATCACAATACGCGACAAGGTTAAATAGTCTTCATCGCTGCCTAAAGAAAGAGACAAACGTGCAAGATCTTTTAGCTGCTCGTAAATTGGTACGTCGCTACGATAATGATAATTTTGTAACTGCTCAATACGCGACAGCAACAATAACACTACATCATCAAACAAAGCTTGTTTATTGGCGTAATGTTTATAAAGTGTACGTTTAGAAACATTCGCTTTTTTCGCAATGGCTTCCATAGTCGTGCCCACTAAGCCACGCTGTGCAAATTCTTCAATCGCAACGCACAATACATCGTTTTGTTTTGTATTATTTGGTTCCATACTGCCCCCAATATTTATCCAAATATTATACATGAATTTGCAATATAATCGTACTTTCGAAAAAGTAAACGCAAGTGTATACCTTAAACATGAATAGGTATACACTTGCGTTTACTTAAGCTAAATGGATTCTGCATTACGCAATTCAAGTTGATCATAAAATCAACACTGTGTCATGCTATTAACTTAGAAATCATTTACTATTATTCATACTTAACAATTGGAACTGTGGAGTAATCATGCGTCTGTCTTTCGCACCATCAAAATTATCTGTCTCTTTATTTTTATTGACCTCAGCCGCATTGCTACTGCAAGGCTGTAGTGAAGCCCCCAAAGCCGAGCAAGCAGCGATGCATCCGGCCGCCGTTGCCACTACAATTGCAAGCTATGAAGATGCTCCATTTACAATTGAACTGCCTGCGACCTTATCAGGCTCTAAAGAAGTGGAGGTTCGTGCCAGAGTAACAGGGATTTTAGAATCTCGTAACTTTGATGAAGGTCAGACCGTTAGCCAAGGGCAGTCGCTTTTCACAGTGGATTTAGCCCCGTATCAACTCGCTGTTGAGAGCGCGCAAGCCGCCTTAGACGGCGCACAAGCCTCATTAGTACAATCTGAGCGTGAGGTTACACGTTTAGCAAAATTACGCGCTGACAAATCAGTATCGCAACGTGACTACGATAACGCCAGTTCTACTAATGATATTGCTAAGACCACTTTAGCGGCCGCTAAAGTGGCACTAAAAGAAGCCCAGCTCAATTTAGAGTATGCACAAGTAAAAGCCCCCGTTGCTGGGGTGATGGGCCGTGAATTTGTCTCTGAGGGCACCTATGTTTCAGGCCCTGATTTACTACTAACGCAAATAACTCAACTTGATCCTATTCGGTTACGATTTGGTATTTCTGAGCGTGAGCAGTTACAAATGCGCCAAGATGTCGCGAATGGTTCATTAACCTTGCCAGAAAAAGGTCAATGGCACACGAGCATTAAATTACAAGACGGTTCACTCTCCAATAAAAGTGGCAAGGTTAACTTCTCTGATGTGCGGATTAACCCAAATACCGGCACCAGCGAACTGCAGGCCATTATCCCCAACACTGATTTTGAGCTTCGCCCAGGTCAGTTTGTGCGAGTGATGCTAAGTGGCGCGGTCCGTAAAAATGCCTTTGTTATTCCACAGCGTGCAGTGCTTGATAATGGCACCGGCAAGTTTGTTTATGTCGTAGCAAAAAATGAACAAGGCGACACGATTGCCCGCCCAGCCCCTGTTGAAGTAGGCGAATGGATCCAAAAGCCAGACAATCAAGGTGATAAAAACTTTTGGTTGATTAAATCCGGCATACAGCAAGGCGATGAAGTCATAATTGATGGCATGGCAAAGATCTTCTTTCCTGGCATGCCAGTGGTCGTTAACAATGCAACACACAGCGTAAGCGCAGAATAGGCGCAGGGAGTTTTATGTTTTCTCGTTATTTTATCGACAGACCTATTTTTGCGTTTGTGATCTCTATTGTGATTGTTTTGGCGGGCCTGGCTGCTATGCGCAGCTTGCCGATCGCCCAATACCCTGAAATTGCCCCACCGGTTGTGCAAGTTACAGCAGCCTACCCAGGTGCATCAGCTGAAGTGCTGGAACAAACAGTCGCGGCGCCAATAGAAAATGCCATTACCGGTGTTGAAGGCATGATGTATATGTCTTCAACTTCTACCAGTTCTGGTGCAACTACTATTGAAATAACCTTTGAGATTGGCACCGATATTGACCAAGCTGCGGTCAACGTCAATAACCGTGTCAAACAGGTTGAAGCCCGATTACCAGAAGAAACACGCCGCCAAGGTGTGGTAGTACAAAAAGGTTCATCAAGCTTTTTACAAGTTCATGCGTTTTATTCGCCCGATGATAGCCGTGATAGTTTATGGACTTCAAATTATGTCACGCTGAATATTTTAGACCGCATCAAGCGTATACCCGGTACGACTAGCGTACAAATCTTTGGTGCGAAAGATTACGCCATGCGTATTTGGCTGCGTCCTGATGTAATGAGCCAATTAGGTGTCACTGTTGAAGAAGTAGCGGGTGCAATTCGCAGCCAAAACTCACAATACGCGGCCGGCTCAATTGGCGCAACTCCTACCTCGCAATCCGCGCAAGAACTGGTTTACAGCGTTACCGCGCAAGGGCGTTTATCTGAACCTGAGCAGTTTGAAGAAATCATTATTCGCTCAAACTTGGATGGCAGTAGCTTACGCTTAAAAGATATTGCCCGTGTTGAGTTAGGCGCAAAAGACTATAACTTTAGAGGCACCATCAACGGCAAAGAAGCCGTGCTCCTTGGTATTTTCCTGCAACCTGGTGCCAATGCCCTTGATGTAGCAGCAGAAGTAAATGGCGTATTAGCAGAAGTTACCCAGCAATTCCCCACAGGGCTCGCTCACTTAAATTCTTACGATACCACCCGCTTTGTGGAAGTCTCAATTCGCGAAGTTGTCATAACGTTAATTGAAGCAATGGTGTTAGTGTTTTTAGTGGTATTTTTGTTTTTACAAAATTGGCGCGCAACGCTTATTCCAACCCTTGCCGTGCCGGTATCGCTACTTGGCACATTTGCGGGTATGTATATGCTCGGTTACTCAATTAACTCGCTGACCTTATTTGGTATGGTGCTGTCTATTGGTATCGTGGTGGATGACGCTATCGTGGTACTTGAAAATGTTGAACGTATCATGCATGAAGAGCATGTTAGCGCCCATGAAGCCGCCATTAAAGCCATGAAAGAAGTATCTGGCCCTGTTGTTGCGATTGTGTTGGTGTTGTGCTCTGTGTTCGTGCCAATTGCCTTTTTAGGTGGCTTAACCGGTGAATTGTTCCGTCAGTTTGCAATTACTATCTCAATTGCAGTGAGCTTATCAGGCGTAGTCGCACTGACAATGACGCCTGCTTTATGTGTACTTATTTTAAAACAAGAGCATAAACAAACCGCACGCTTCTTTTTATGGTTCAACCGTGTATTTACTAAAATTACCAGTAACTATGTGGGTGCAGTAGGATTTATGGTGCGTCGCGGTGCATTGGGTTTATTACTAATGATTGGTATGGTGTCAATCACCATTGGACTTTGGAAAAACACCCCTGGTTCGTTAGTGCCTGATGAAGACCAAGGCTACTATATTTCAGCGATTTTCTTACCTGATGGCTCATCCCTTGAGCGCACAGAAGAAGTAGTCGCTGAAGTAATTAGCGCCGTACAATCTAATCCTGCCAACGAAAATGTGGTGGCATTTACCGGCTTTGACTTTATTGGTGGCGGTTATAAAAACAGTGCCGCAACCTTATTCGTCACCCAAAAACATTGGGATGAACGTGAGATTGATACTAAAAGCTTGGTTAATGAGCTGTTTATGAAAACTGCGCATATCAACGAAGCCTTAGTACTGGCGTTTAATCCCCCCGCTATTTTCGGCTTAGGCAATACTGGCGGCTTTGAGTTTTATATTCAAAACAAAGGCGCAGGTGGTCCAGAAAAGCTACAACAAGCCATGGGATTAATGATGGCTGAAGCACAAAAAAGTCCAATTTTAAGTGGCCTGCAAACGTTATGGAGACCGAATGCGCCGCAACTTAAAGTGGATGTTGACCGCGAACAAGCGCGTGCCATGGGCATTGAAGTTGACGATGCCTTCACCGCCCTTGCAGGCACACTCGGCACTTACTATGTTAATGATTTCAATAAGTTTGGCCGAGCATGGCAAGTACTGATGTCGGCTGAAGCAGAGTTTAGAATGAAACCGGATGACATAGGCCGAATTTATGTGAAAAACAGCCAAGGTACTATGGTGCCAATGTCGGCGTTTACTAACATAGAATACAGCCGCGGACCAGAAAGCCTGAATCGTTATAACAACCTGCCAGCGGTTAAATTGCTCGGTAACGCCGCACCGGGTTACAGCTCAGGGCAAGCAATTGCTGAGGTTGAACGTATTGCGAAAGCCGTATTACCACCCGATATGACCTACGACTGGACCGGCTCTGCGTATCAAGAAAAACGCAGCTCAGGTACCACAGGAATTGCTTTAGGCCTTGCGGTGATCATGGTATTTTTAATCCTTGCAGCGCTGTATGAGCGTTGGTCATTACCGCTCTCGGTGATGTTAGCTTTGCCATTTGGTACCTTTGGTGCATTAGTGTCAATTTGGTTAGTCGGTATGACCAATGATGTCTACTTCCAAATCGGCCTAGTGACGCTACTTGGCTTAGCCAGTAAGAACGCCATCTTGATTGTTGAATACGCCTTGATGAAACATCAACAAGGTTGGAGCGCAAGCGCTGCGGCACTTGAAGCTGCCCGCCTACGGTTTAGACCGATTATTATGACCTCATTGGCGTTTATTTTAGGCGTAGTGCCTTTGGTTATCAGTTCTGGAGCCGGTGCTGGCGCACGTCATAGTGTCGGTACTGGGGTTATGGGCGGGATGATGGCTGCAACATTCCTCGCAGTATTTTTTGTGCCACTGTTCTTTTACTGGCTGACCGAGCGCAAATTAACAGAGCAACGCTCCCGTGCAGATTTAGCGGATGAAATCGCAGCTCACCATAAACGAGAGCATGTCGATACTCAAGAAGGTAATGTTTAATTACTTACAACAAAAATATAAGGGCAAACAGTAGTTTGCCCTTTTTTATGGGCATTTGATAACTAGCAATTTTATGCCGTCGGCGCTACTATATTAATTCGTGCGTCGAGGAGCCTAATTATGAACAGTGAAAAATTAACCGAGTTTGAGCAGTACTTTCAAATAGATGAAAGTAACCGAGTCAATTTGTTTGCCGTTGATGATGATAAGGTGCCGACAACATTAGCGCAACTAGAAGCGGATATTCCCCCGTTATTTAAACTCGCCAATGAAGTTAGTGAGCTTGAACAAAGCTCCCTCAGACCACTGCGTAATTTAGGTGATTTAGCACAAGAACTCGTCGTGTTTTTGCAAGCGCAATCGCGCAAAATTGACCTAATAATGAGCCATATTTTAGCTTCAGAACAACCTGAAGATAACGCTATGTACTGTGATAGCTACGGCGGTGGTGGTGTCAAATTAACCGATACAAAAGCTTACTCAATTGGCCAAGCATTTCGCACAAAATTGTTTTTACAACACGAAGCGTCAGCAATTTATTGTTACACCGAAGTGGTGGCCGTTAATAAAATTGACGATGAACACTATCAATACACCTTACTATTTAAAGCTATCCGCGATACTGATCAAGAGCTTGTCGTGCGTGCCAGTTTACATGCACAAACTCGCCAGCTTAAGAAGCGCCAACAACAGCAAGCGGAGGAACAATCTTTCGAACAATTGAAAACTGACGAAGAAACACCGACAAAGCCTGAACAATAACCATGAAAAAGCTGACATCTGCGGCTGAAATGCTAAACTAGCCGCACCTTTGTTTGTTTATTAAATTCATGAACTTTAGACTTTTACCCGAATGGGCTGAGCAAGACGCCGTTATGCTCACTTGGCCACACCAAGCCACTGATTGGTGCGACAATTTAACCGCTGTAGAGCCGGTCTATGTGCAACTATGTCAGCATATCTGCAACGTTGAGCACGTAGTGATCATCGCTCATGATCAAGCCTTAAAAACCCACATTAGCCAGTTGTTAAGTCAAAACAAGGTTGATTTAAGCCGCGTGCATTTTGTGGTGACGCCTTGTAACGATACGTGGGCTCGTGATCACGGGCCTCTCACCTGCGCTGCGCTAGAAGATAACAACCAGCTAAAAATCGTTGATTGTACGTTTAATGGCTGGGGTAATAAATTTACCAGTGAATTAGATAATAAAATTAATGCGGTGCTGGTTAAGCAACTTGCCGCTCCTACTAATCAATATCAAGCGCTTGATTTGGTTCTGGAAGGTGGCGGCGTTGAGATTGATCAACACGGTGTATTATTGACCACCAGTGAATGTTTACTTAACCCAAATCGCAATCCAGATCTAACCCAACAAGACATTGAACAATGCCTACGTGAACAACTTGGCGCAAGCGACTTTTTATGGGTTGATCACGGCTACTTAGCCGGCGACGATACCGACAGCCATATCGACACTTTAGTGCGCTTTGCGCCCAATGATACCTTAGTGTATGTAAAGTGTGATGAGCAAAGTGATGAGCACTTTCCTGCTCTTGATGCCATGGAAAAACAGTTACAAGGCTTTAAAACAACTGCGGGTAAACCGTATAGCTTAATTGCTTTGCCATGGCCTAAAGCGGTATTTAATGATGATGGCGACAGGTTGCCTGCCACCTATGCCAACTATTTAATTATTAACGGCGCTGTACTTGTGCCAATTTATGCTGATGCCAATGACGAATTAGCCTTAGCGCAAATTCAGTTAGCCTACCCTGAGCATCAAATAATAGGCGTTAACTGCTTACCCATTATTCATCAATTTGGTAGTTTACACTGCATTACTATGCAATTACCCCGTGGATTTTTAGCTGGAGCATCATTATGAGCAGCCCTGCAAATTTAACCGTTGCCTTAGTGCAGCAAAGTAACACTGATAATGCCGCGCAAAACATGGCAAAATCAATCGCCGCTATTCGCGATGCCGCAAGCCAAGGTGCGCAACTGGTGGTGTTACAAGAATTACATCGCAGTCTGTACTTTTGTCAAACCGAAGATGTTGATGTTTTTGATTTGGCCGAGACTATTCCGGGCCCAAGTAGCGACACTTTAGGTCAGCTTGCAAAAGAATTAAGCATTGTTATTGTTGCCTCACTATTTGAAAAACGTGCCACAGGGCTGTATCACAATACCGCGGTAGTGCTTGAAAAAGACGGTACCATTGCCGGTAAATACCGTAAAATGCATATCCCAGATGATCCTGGTTTTTACGAGAAATTTTACTTCACGCCAGGTGATTTAGGCTTTGCACCTATTCAAACCTCTGTTGGTAAGCTTGGTGTACTAGTTTGTTGGGATCAATGGTTTCCAGAAGCCGCGCGCTTAATGGCGATGGCCGGTGCTGAATTATTAATTTATCCAACCGCAATTGGCTGGGATCCCCGAGATGATAAAGGCGAACAAACTCGCCAAAAAGATGCGTGGGTGATTTCACAACGTGCCCATGCGGTTGCCAATGGCGTACCTGTTATAAGTTGTAATCGTGTCGGTCATGAAAGTGATCCAAGTGGCCAAAGTGAGGGTATTCAATTTTGGGGTAACTCATTTATTGCCGGTCCTCAAGGTGAGCTGCTAGCAGAAGCCAACAACACCGATGAGCAACTATTAATTGTTGAGCTTGATCAAAAACGTTCTGAAAATGTCAGACGAATTTGGCCGTATTTACGCGATCGTCGTATTGATCATTACCAAGATTTAACCAAAATATATCGCGATTAAGAATAAATTAGCGCCTCAATTGAGGCGCATTAAAGGAGTAGTAAATGGCGTTTGCGCAATGGGCAGCCTTGCCTTGGGTAAAATCTCAAAAAGATAAAATTCAATGGGGGCAACTAACCGGCAGTGGCTTAAGTATTGCCATTGCACAAGGGGTAAAGCAACAAGATGGCTTAGTACTGATTGTCACTCCTGATACCCCTAGTGCGCTGCGCTTAGAAACCGAACTAGAGTGCTTACTCCCTGATCACCCGGTGATGATTTTTCCTGACTGGGAAACGCTGCCATACGATCACTTTTCACCTCACCAAGATATTATTTCATCGCGTTTAGCCACCTTAAATACACTAAAAAAAGAACAACAAAGTGTATTGATTGTGCCTGTATCGACCTTGATGCTACGTACCGCGCCTGCTTCGTTTATTTATGGTTCAACCATTAATTTTAAAGTCGGCGATATTCTCGATACTCACCAACTTCGAAGTAACTTAGAGCAAGCGGGTTACTTACACGTACAACAAGTGATGGAGCATGGTGAATACGCCATTCGTGGCTCAATTGTTGATTTATACCCAATGGGCAGCCCACACCCATTTAGACTTGATTTCCTTGATGACGAACTCGACACCATTCGTTTATTTGATGTTGAGAGTCAACGCTCGGATGAAAAAGTCGACAAAATTGAATTACTGCCTGCGCATGAGTTCCCTACCAACGAAGCAGATATTGAGCGCTTTAGGATCAACTACCGCGAAAAATTTGGCGCCAGCTCATCGCAAGACTCCGTGTATATGCAAGTAACCAAAGGTAATTGGCCGGCGGGTATCGAATATTATATGCCGCTGTTTTTTGAGCAACTAGCGACTATCTTTGATTACCTACCAGAGCACGCCACAGTAATGCAATTAGGTGACTTAGAAGATGCAGCTGAGCATTTTTGGCATGATGTGAATGTTCGCTATGAGAATCGCCGTGTTGATCCACTGCGGCCATTACTTGAACCTGTTGCGCTGTATCAACCGATTAATGAACTGTTTGCAAATTTAGGCAATTTTGCCCGCATTCGTCTGTCGCAGGCAAAGCTGCCCACCAAAGCGGGTAATAAAAACCTCACCACCAGTGAATTACCCGCAGTTCGCATTGATCATAAACTACATGAACCGTATCAAGCCTTTATAAATTATGTTGCAGCACAAAAAAAACAAAAAGGCCGTATTTTATTATCGGTTGAATCCGACGGTCGCCGTGAATCTCTGCTCGCCATACTGAAACCCAGCGGCTTAAAGTTTAAAGAGTTTTCATCATTCGATGAATTTATAAATAGCAGTAGCGATGTTGGCTTAATTGTCAGCCCACTAGAGCAAAGTGTGGTGCTTGGTACAAAACCTGCCTTATCCATCATTACCGAACAAGAATTACTCGGCATTAAAGTCTCCCAGCGGCGCCGTCGTAAACATAAGTACGAAGCCAGTCAAGATGCGTTAATCCGAAACCTCGCTGAACTTAAAGTGGGTCAACCGATTGTGCACCTTGATCACGGTGTGGGTCGCTATCAAGGATTACAAACGATTGATGCGGCAGGCCTGATCACCGAATTTGTCACTATCACCTATGCTAGTGAAGCGAAATTGTATGTGCCGGTATCAGCCCTGCATATGCTCAGTCGTTATTCAGGCGGTGAAGAAGCCAGTGCTCCGCTGCATAAACTGGGATCTGATGCTTGGGAAAAAGCGAAAAAGCGTGCGGCTGAAAAAGTACGTGATGTGGCCGCTGAACTACTTGATATTTACGCCCAGCGCCAAGCAAAATCTGGCTATGCTTTTAAACTTGATGGTGCCGCTTATCGAGTATTTAGTGATGGTTTCCCATTTGAAGAAACCGACGATCAACGCAACGCCATCGAAGCCGTACTAGGTGATATGCAAATTAAACAAGCCATGGATAGGCTGATCTGTGGTGATGTAGGCTTTGGTAAAACGGAGGTTGCGATGCGCGCCGCTTTTGTCGCCGTTAACGATAACAAGCAGGTTGCGGTATTAGTGCCTACAACCTTACTTGCGCAACAACACTTTGAAAACTTTAAAGACCGCTTTGCCGACCTACCCATTGAAGTGGGTGTGCTGTCTCGCTTTAATTCACCCAAAGAGCAAAAAGACACCTTAGAGAAAATGGCCAAAGGCACCTTGGACATAGTCATTGGTACCCACAAATTGATCCAAGCCGATATTATATTTAAAGATCTTGGCTTACTGATTGTTGACGAAGAACACCGTTTTGGCGTTCGCCAAAAAGAAAAAATCAAATCCTTGCGTGCCGATGTCGATATATTAACCCTGACTGCAACGCCTATCCCACGTACCTTAAACATGGCGATGAGTGGCATGCGAGATTTATCTATCATCGCGACACCGCCTGCTAAGCGTTTAGCGGTGAAAACTTTTGTTCGTCAACGCGATGCAGACTTGATCAGAGAAGCAGTACTACGTGAAATTAAACGTGGTGGTCAAGTTTACTTTTTACATAACAATGTTGAAACCATTGACCGCGTGGCTGAAGAAATTAGCGAATGGGTGCCAGAGGCCAGTGTTGCTTCTGCTCACGGGCAAATGCGCGAGCGCGATTTAGAACAATTGATGAGTGAATTTTATCATCAAAAATACAATGTGTTGGTGTGTACCACTATCATCGAGACTGGCATTGATATCCCAACGGCGAATACCATTATTATGGATAGAGCCGATAAACTAGGTTTGGCGCAGTTACATCAGTTACGGGGCCGAGTTGGTCGCAGTCATCATCAAGCTTATGCGTATTTATTAACCGGCAACCCAAAAGCGCTCTCTAAAGATGCTGTAAAACGCCTTGAAGCGATTGAATCATTAGAAGATTTAGGTGCTGGTTTTGCACTGGCAACCCACGATTTAGAGATCCGCGGTGCCGGTGAGTTGCTTGGTGACGATCAATCCGGACAAATGCAAACCATCGGCTTTAGTTTATACATGGAAATGCTAGAGCAAGCGGTGAAAGCCTTACGTGAAGGTAAAGAGCCAACCCTTGAAAACTTGCTCCATCAACAAAGTGAAGTAGATTTAAAACTCGCAGCATTATTACCTGATGACTATATTCATGATGTTAATGCGCGATTGGGGATTTATAAACGGGTTGCCAGCTGTGCTAATCTTGCTGACATGGATGAATTACAAGTTGAGCTGATTGATCGCTTCGGTCTGCTGCCTGATGCCACGAAAAACCTATTTAGTTTGCAACAGCTGAAACTTAAAGCCAATGAGTTAGGCATTAAAAAAATTGAAGCAAATCCAAAGGGAGGCTATTTTGAGTTTAGCCAACATACTAAGGTTAACCCTAGCTTCATTATAGGTTTGATACAAAGTGCACCTAAGGTGTATAAAATGGATGGTGCAAATAAGTTGCGCTTTGCGATCAATGAGGCCAATGCCCGTGAACGCTTAAAAATGGTCACTGCAATGATTGCAGATTTCGAAAAAAAGGTTAGCCATTAAATGTTGCTTAAAAAATCTCTGATCCTACTGTGCTGTGTATTTAGTAGCACAGCATTTGCTGAGCGCTGGTTTGAAGTAGAAGTACTGATTTTCAAACAGCGCCCTGCTCCCTATTTACAAGAAGATTTTAGTTTAGAGCGAGATCCTATCAAGGCAAAACGTAGCCTTGATTTACTTACACCGCTTTATAGCGAGCAAGCCAAGCAGGATTGTATTAACGGTGACAGTCGCTTTAATTCGCACTCATTAACAGACGCTGTGATTGGTGCGAGTCGCTCTAATTTATGCGATGACAGTATTGATTACTTACACAGTTACTCAGCGTTACCACTAAGCCCGTTAGCGCCTGCAAAAGATGATATGGAGCAAACCTATTTACTTGCTCCCGAGCAGCTACAATTTAAGTCACAACAGCAAGAACTGGTACGTAAAGGCCTAACACCGCTATTACACACAGGTTGGCGTTTTGCAGGGGCGAGCCAATCACGCTCTGAGCACATTAAACTGTTTGGTGGTAAATTATTACGCGCCCCCGTGGTCGCCAATCCATCACAGTATCCAAATAATGACTTTATTAGTTTAGTCAGCGGCAATCAGCATATCGCCCCTGTAATTGAAAAAAATGCAGATAAATGGGAATTAGATGGTATTTTTAATATTTACTTGCGCCATTATTTATTTATTAATGCCAGCTTTGATATAAATGAAAGCCAAGCCACAGGTGAAATTCAACAGGCTCGATTTTCACAATTTAAACGGGTGATAAGTGGTGATGTTCATTATTTTGACCACCCTAAAATGGGCATGATTGTACAAATCAGAAAATTCAAACACTAAAATAAAGGAAGATAAGCAAATGAAAAAGCTTTTAATCATTGCAGCGGCACTTAGCCTTGCGGCCTGTTCAAAAGTAAGTTTAGAAAACTACGAGAAAATTGAAATTGGTATGGACAAAACTGCCGTTGAAGCTATTTTAGGCAGTGCTGATAGTTGTGTTGAAAAAACCCTGCATACAAATTGCACTTGGGGTGATGACAGTAAAAACATCGAAATCACCTTAGTGTCTGATAAAGTATCTTTATATAGTAAAACCGGTTTAGAGAAATAAACCTATTACAGCTCAGGTAGTAACAAAATTACTACCTGAGCTGGGCTCTGATCAGCAACTCATTACTACCACCAATAAACCGGATAATGGCGCTTAGGATTGCGTGATAAATTATTCACTAACAGCCCCACCAATAACATAATGGCTGCGCCAAACAGTACCGGGCTTATCACATAGTAATAACCAAGTTGTTGTATACTTTCACCCCCGATCACTGCAATCAAGGCTGTCGCCCCGCCTGGCGGATGTAATGTACGTGTTAAGTGCATTACTGCAATCGATACTGAAACCGCAAGCGCACTGGCTAAGATTAAGTCTGCACTTAAAAATTTAGCAACAGTAACCCCCACCAATGCACTAAAAACATGACCACCAATAAGATTACGAGGTTGAGAAAATTCAGCTAATGGCGCACCATAAATAAGCACCGCAGTTGCACCTAATGAGCCAATTAAAAATAAGTTAGTTAGCGGATCAAATTGGATACTTTTACCAATCATAGCGACCAAGTAAATACCCAAAAAAGAACCAAGTAAAGACCACATGATTTTACTCATTGGTTTACGCGGTGGGCATTGGCTGGTTGCGGTCATTCTAGAGATAAACAGGCGCATTGCACTCCCATTAAAGCAGTATAAAGGGGGAGATAATACCTGAAGGGTCCTGAAAATCGACCACAATATTTATTCCATTTCGCTATAAATAATCTCTATATTAACTATTTTACTTCTATTTAAAGTGATCTTATAACGCTGGTATTTTATTTCCCCGTTATTCTGATAAGACACCACCACATTTAATTGATACCTTCGCTCCACACTTTGTTTAGATATCTTATTATTATCAAGATGATAAAGTTTACCTTCGCCTTTTTTTAAGTTCCGTGCAAATGCCGCTAAACTAAACTGTAAGGTCTGTTGCAAGCTATCATAGCCAGGTAAAAACTCTTTGGCATTAACCCGTATTTCACTGGCAAAGTGCAACCATTGCGCTGCTTGCTTATTTTGCTGACGCCGTTTTGAAAATATTTTTCTCACATCCTCTGGAATATACTTAAAACGGGTATATTCAAGCCAGATATATTGTGTGGCTATTTTGTCTTTGGTAACACTATTTCGAAATTGAAACCGCCATTTTGGCCGCCCTTTGACAATCGCGCGCCAGATCACTCGGGTGATATCTTCTTTGAAGATCTCTCGCATGCCATAAATAGCACCTAAAATAATCACCAAAGTTGCAGTCACCTCGGTAAAAGAGATCCGCGCATTCAGCACTACAACCATCACAAATGCCATTATAATTGCAGTAACGGTGCCTTTAACCAGCCGTTTTAAATAACTATTAAGGTAACGAGTATTACGATTTAACACCACACCATGTTCAATCAAGCGCTGTAATAAGCGCATTTTATTAGTGATGCGGTTAGCATCTGTAAGAGTCGCCTCGGAGTTATATTGCTGCTCTTGCCGATAGTCTTGCTCTGATTTACAAAAGTTCATCAGATCATTACGCTCTTTCGCGTAATCACTGTTACGAGGCCCTTCGTCAAGTAATTTTAAAAACGACTGCTCAATATGCCAACTCAGATAGTTATCTGCATTAGTATAAAACGAGATCAGTTTTTCATCATCCGGTGTGTAACGCCTTAACTTTTTGAGTAAGCTTTGACTTTGTTCACATAATTCAATAGCCCGCTGATAAAACTCATCAACTTCTTCAATCTTCAATGTGTCTTTGATATCGGTATCAATCGCTAGGCGGACTTGGTAGCAATACAAATTCAGATTTTGCCGATAGTCTTGTTGTTCACCTTTATTTTTACTTACAAAGCGGCTACGCACTAAAGGTAAGTGAATATTATTGGCGTTATAGGCTAAATACGATTTGAAGTGGTTATTGAAATACGCTTCTTCTGTTAACGTCTGCGGATTGATGCCCATTTCATTTGGGATAGAAAAATACATGTCGATCCGCTGCTCAGTACGAGGACTCAGCTCTGATTCGATAATAAAGGATAAATTTTCATCCTGCCTTAACAATCAACTCTCCAAATAAGTAAAAAGATGCCCCTAGTTTACTGCCACACTTTCATTTGTTCAATAAAAAAGGCCTAGTAAAAACTAGGCCTTAGATAGAATCAATGTTACCTACTGATTAGAATTTAACATTCACACCAGCAAATAAACGACGACCTAATACATCAAATGTATACGGGTCAGTATTTGAGTCAGTGTTACCTGTGTAGTATGGCGGTTGCTTATCAAATAAGTTGTTCACGCCTGCTGAAAATGACAGGTTGTCATTAACAATATATGAACCACTAATATCATGATAAATAACTGTTGGTGTCGTTGGTGCATAACACGTATCTTTATTTAAACAGTTATAGCTATCCATACCTGCAATGTAACGAGCCTTATAAGTAGCACTCCAGCTATCTGCTGATACTTTTAGGCTTAGGTTAGATTTCAAATCAGCGAAACCACCTTTACCAGCAGTTACAAGGCCAGCATAATCTACTGGATCACCTGTAATTTCAACAACGTACTCGTCTAAGTAAGTTGTATCAAGCGCTGCACGCCATGATAAATCTAATGCTTCAAATACATACGCAAGGTTTAAATCTACCCCTGATGTTTTCTCAGAACCAATATTTTGTTGTTGATTGTTAAGGCTAATACGGCCTGTTGAATCAAGTTGTACGTTTGCAGATTGACATAACGCAGAATCAGCATTGGCAGATGTTTTTAAACACTGATCAACGATATACTGTTCGTTAACTGAAGCAATCGCATTTTCAATTTCAATTTCATAGTAATCAACAGTCATTGAGAAACCATCAAACCACTCTGGCTCATACACAAGGCCAATTGTTGTAGTATCAGCTTCTTCAGGTGTTAACTGGTCGTTACCGCCCACAGTTACTTCTGCTTGATCTTGTGCGCCTGGGTATGTGATTTGCTCAAACGATGGTGAATTACCAGAATAAAGCTCGTCAACGGTCGGTGCACGGAATGCTGTAGATACTACACTACGTAACATTAGTTCACTGTTTACTTTCCAAGTTAAACCAAGCTTCCACGTTCTGTCAGAACCAAACGTGCTGTAATCAAATGCACGAATAGCAGCGCTAAGCTCAATGTTATCAGCAAATGCTGTATTGGCAACTAACGGTAATGCAACCTCTAGATAAGCTTCATTAACATCATAACCACCAGATGTTGGTTCTTCTTTAGGATCGTTAGCTAGACCTTGTGCAGTTAATGAATCTGGAGTATCCCATGCCTTTTCTTGACGACGCTCGATGCCTGCGGCAAAACCTGCGTAACCAGCTGGCATTTCAAATAACTCACCAGAAAGTGATGCTGCTAGGATGAACATCTGGCTGCCTGCTGAAGACTGCTCAGTGTACATGTACTCATCCATGTTCTCTTTGGTCCACGAGTTTTGATTTACAGGATCAAAATTACCTTCGAGAATGTCTTTGGTGATCGAGCCAACATTGTGCAAGTTAGCCATGCTGCTTACTGAGTCATTACGACCAAAGTTAGCCGATATATCCCAAGAATAGTCGCCTACGTAACCATCTAAGCCGACCACAACGCGAACTGTATCAACTGTTTGAGCTAAGTCACGCGTGCCAGATTCAACCATACGACGGCCATAAGAAATATCGTCTTCGCGTTGGTAATTTACTGTTTCTGTGATGTAGTTACCATCAGCATCAGTGTCTAAGTAACCATCGCCATTAACGTCTAAACGACGATCGTAGGTTTGTGATAGTAGCGATGAATCCATTGCATCAGTGTATTCAAAATCAAACCAAATTGGCTGTGGTGCCAATTTTTGCTCAGACCAACGTTTTGTATACGTTAATTCTGCAAAAAAGTTTGTTTCATCAGAAATTTGGAAGTTAGCTAAACCCGTTAAGTTCAAGCGTTCCATTGGTGTATATAAATAGCTGTCTTTTGCATAGTTATAGCTATCTGCGTTTGAATAACGATGATAGGCATTACCTAAACCACTGACACCATTATCATCAATTAATGAAAGCTCTTGATCTTTACCATCGTCACCAACAATTTTACCTTTCTCATTGTTACCATTCCAAATATGGCCACCTTGGCTGTAACTTGAACCTGTACAGAAGAGACCATTGCTGCCTTCAGCGATTGGGCAAGATGAAAAATCACGATCTGCTTGGCTTGCTTGACCACGGTCAGTGTACTGCACACCAACAACCACATTACCACGGTCAAAAGATGCACCTACGGTGAAGTCAATTGAGTTCTCTTCCGCATCATGCTTACTTGTGGCTGCAGTATTGAGATTCATATCAAAACCTTCAAAATCATCTTTTAAGATGATATTGACAACGCCAGCTACTGCATCAGTACCGTATACAGCAGATGCGCCGTCTTTCAGAACCTCAACACGTTTGATCATTGATACAGGGATAGTATTTAAGTCAACGGTAGACGCTGCGCCGGTACCTGAGTTGATCATACGACGACCATTAACAAGCACTAAAGTACGTTGAGAACCTAAACCACGCAAATCGATGCTTGCATTACCACCAGAACCATTGTTGATACCTGGATTGGTCATTGCGCCGCCTGTAGCGGTCATTTTTTGTAAAATACCATCAATTGAATTTACACCAGATGCTTTAATCTCATCAGCGCTGATTAGTGTAATTGGGCTAGCAGTTTCCATGTCTGAACGCTTAATGCGAGAACCCGTTACTTGAATTTTTTCGATAGTTTGCGCTGCTTCGTCTGCAGCAAAAACTTGTGTGCTTGAGAACATAGGAATAGCTGCAAAAACAGCTAAACTAAGAATAGATTTTTTCATGTGAAACCCTACTTGTTGGAAAAATACCTTGCTCAGGTAGTGCTCGTTATTATTAGAATCACGAGTCAACGGTGGGCAACTTAGGCGGGTTTAACTGAACGAAAACTGAATTGATGGCCACAAATTGCCCGTGCGTTTATTTATAAACCCAAAATAGGCACAAAGGTTAATGAATGTTTCATTGTTAACTACTTAATACCTTTATTATTCATAGCGATAACTCCAATTGAAAACATTTAAAACACGCATGCAACCAAACTGATTTAGTTTGTAATCATATGTAATCAGCGTAAGCAAATACCTAAATCAGAAAAATTTACAAGTTAATCACATCATTTTAGTATTACTGCAAAACTGAGCAATAAATGCTAACCATAGTTATGCAATAATTTTGCGTATTTAAGCTAATTACCACCTTATTTATAGATTTATCTGTATGTTTAGTGCTGTTCATTGCAGCTTAATATATGAATTCGGTTGCTTTATGTGTGTGGAAAAATCGAGGCTGAGATGAGGTGGCACTTAGACAAACATCGTTATACCAATCGTGTTAAGTTACTGACCATTTATAGCGACAGAAAAATACAGTGATAACAAGGCAGAAATTTTGACATGTAGTTGTTCTACATAAAAAATTACTAACGCAGTTAGCGCTTTATTTAGCGCGCTAGAATGGTTAAATATTTAAGTCGATTGGTATTATTGTATATTCATGTTCGATTTTATTAAGTCGTCTTAAGGTAAGCATATATGAGAAAGGTTTACTTTAATTATCCTACTAAATTCACTGGCTATCTTTAAAGTACAATGTGCAAACACAGTAGCTTGTGGTCGGATTGAGAGAGGATGAAGTTATAAACAGCATGGTTGTAACTATATAAAGGCAAGCCAATATCAATAAGTCACATCAAAGTAATACAACACATGCTCAGCGTGTCCCTGCTGATTGTTAAGCTCTAGCACTAATTTCCAGGTCATGTTTCGCTCTGAACAAATGCCAACCATAGTTTGTGCGACTAACATATCATCACGCGGCGCAAACAAAACGGGAATAAAACCCATATACATAGTAACGCCTTCAAGCTTTGCGCTTTGCACTGAAACCCCATTAGGCAGTGACAAATAAATTTCAAAAGGCGTTTCAGGGGTTGTTTTTTGCTCAGCCAACCAAATTTTTACTTGGTTATTATATTGGCATAATTGATTCGGTTGGCAACTTGCAGCTGGCCTTTGCTCTTCTATACTTATCGTTTGTGGATCACATGCGACTAACAGTTGTAATGCGCTTATAAGCACCATTAAAAATTTAATTGGCATAGCATTCCTTGGATAGAATAAAGGCGGATACTAATCAGCGTACCGTTAAAATACAACCACTGAGCAGAATTATCACGCAAATGGACAAAAAGTGTCTCAAAAATAGCCAACTGTGTGAGAAAAATTGATTGATGTCATAATTTTATGCAATTGACCTATCTTTTTTAGGCCAAAAATTTTATCATTTCCCTGCAAAAATAAGGGTTTCTCGAGTTTGTTTTCTGAAGCAGTCAAGGCTTTGAGGGTTTTTGATAACATACTTGTGAATAATAGTAGGCCCCACTTTCTAAAGTGGGTAATTCATTTCTAAACGCATAAATTGCAGCGGAAGCCAGAAAATGAGCCAAACAGTAGCATCACAAACTGAGTACAACTATAAGGTTGTACGCCAATTCGCTATTATGACAGTGATTTGGGGCATCGTTGGCATGAGTATTGGGGTTCTGATTGCTGCCCAATTAGCTTGGCCAGCACTTAACTTTGATACACCATGGTTAACTTACTCTCGACTTCGTCCGTTACATACGAACGCAGTTATTTTCGCATTTGGTACAAGTGCACTTTTTGCGACGTCGTATTACGTCGTACAACGTACCTGTCAAACGCGCCTTCTTTCAGATAAATTAGCCGCCTTTACATTTTGGGGCTGGCAATTAGTTATTGTACTTGCGGTTATCACGCTACCTTTAGGTATTACCAGCTCAAAAGAATATGCAGAGCTTGAGTGGCCAATCGATATCTTAATTGCTGTGGTATGGGTTACCTATGCAGTTGTGTTCATGGGCACCATAGCTAAACGTAAAGTGTCTCATATCTATGTTGCAAACTGGTTCTATGCTGGTTTTATCATTACTGTTGCAGTACTGCACATTGTAAATAGCATGGCAGTGCCGGTATCATTAACTAAATCATACTCTATCTACGCAGGTGCGGTAGATGCAATGGTACAGTGGTGGTATGGTCATAACGCGGTAGGTTTCTTATTAACCGCTGGTTTCTTAGGTATGATGTATTACTTTGTACCGAAACAAGCAGGCCGTCCGATTTACTCTTACCGGTTATCAGTGGTTCACTTTTGGGCATTGATATCACTTTATATTTGGGCTGGTCCTCACCATTTACACTACACTGCGCTTCCTGATTGGACGCAAAGTTTAGGTATGGTTATGTCAATCATCTTATTCGTTCCTTCTTGGGGTGGCATGATCAACGGTATCATGACGCTATCAGGCGCATGGCACAAACTACGTACTGATCCAGTGCTACGCTTCTTAGTTGTTTCATTATCTTTCTATGGTATGTCTACCTTTGAAGGTCCGATGATGGCAATTAAATCTGTAAATGCCCTTTCTCATTACACTGATTGGACCGTTGGTCACGTTCACTCAGGTGCGCTTGGTTGGGTTGCGATGATTTCTATTGGTGCAATTTATCACCTTATCCCTGCGTTATTCTCGCAAGGTCGTATGTACAGCGTAAAACTTGTCAATACCCACTTCTGGTTACATACCGTAGGTGTTGTACTTTACATAGTTGCGATGTGGATCTCAGGTGTTATGCAAGGCCTTATGTGGCGCGCAGTAAATGCTGACGGTACATTAATGTATAGCTTTGTACAGTCGCTACAAGCATCACATCCTTTCTATGTTATGCGCTTCTTAGGTGGTGTATTCATCGTCGCGGGTATGCTGGTTATGGCTTATAACGTTTACCGTACGATTTCTGCGAAAAATGATTCGTTGAAATTAGACGCGCAAGCACAGTTAGCATAACGGAGTGAGATGATGAGCAATAAAAATTCACAAAACAAACATGAAATAGTCGAAAAAAATATCGGCCTTATGGCTATCTTGACTGTTTTTGCTATCAGCTTTGGTGCATTAGTAGAGATCACGCCACTGATGTTCCAAGACGATACCACTAAGCCTGTAGATGGCTTACGTCCACTTAATGCACTTGAAATGGAAGGACGCGATATCTATGTACGTGAAGGTTGTTATAACTGTCACTCGCAAATGATCCGCCCTTTCCGTGACGAAGTTGAACGTTATGGTCACTACTCTGTAGCAGGCGAATCAGTATGGGATCACCCTTTCCAATGGGGTTCTAAACGTACCGGTCCTGATCTTGCTCGTGTTGGTAAACGATACTCGGACGACTGGCATTACGCTCACTTAGTTGACCCTCGCGCAGTGGTTCCTGAGTCGAACATGCCAGGCTTTCCTTGGTTAGCAGAGGATCGCGTTGATACAAGCCTGACTCTGAAAAAACTTAAAATTTTCCGTGATACATTTGCTATCAATCCAGAAAACCCAGCACACCCAGGTTTAGGATATGGTAGTGATGAAGAACTAATCGCTGACGTTGCCAAAGTTGATGCAATGAATGACGGTAAAGGTGCAACAGAAATGCAAGCCCTTATCGCTTATTTGCAACAACTTGGCACCCACTTGAAGTAATTAATTATGGATTACGGAACATACAGAGGCATTTTAACTCTGGTAATTTTAGTACTATTTATTGTCATTGTTGTGTGGGCGTACAGCAAACGTAGTAAAACACGTTTTAAAGACGCTGCAAATGCCATCTTTGAAGATGAGAAAAAGCATAACGATACAATCTCTAACGAGGAAAAGGGGTCTGAGAAATGACTAGCTTTTGGAGTATATGGGTTATTGTATTAACCCTTGCCTGCTTATTTATCATTTTTGGCTTACTTGTGTGGAATTTAACAAACTACACAGGCGTTAAAGAAGGTGAAAGCTGTGGGCATGAATTTGATGGCATTGAAGAGCTAAATAACCCACTGCCTAAGTGGTGGACTTACATGTTCTTTGCAACATTCGTATGGTCAGTTTACTACTTAGCCGCATACCCAGGTTTAGGTAACTGGGAAGGTTTAGGTAAATGGACCAGTTCTAATCAGGGTATTACTTCTTTAGCAGAATCTAAACAAGCTGTTGAAGACGCGCAAGCCGATGGCCGCTTTGTTAAGCTCGATGCGGAATACCGTGCAGCAGATGAACGTTTTGGCCCTATTTTTGCCGCTTTTGCTCAGCAAGATATCGAAACGCTTGCTACTGATGAAAAAGCACTGGAAATTGGTCAGCGTTTATTCGCACAAAACTGTTCTCAGTGCCATGGTTCAGATGCACGTGGTGGTCAAGGCTTTCCTAACCTAACTGATAAAGATTGGTTATATGGCGGTACGCCTGACAAGATCAAAGAAACCTTATTACACGGTCGTATTGCAGCAATGCCACCTTGGGGTGCTGCATTAGGTGAGCAAGGCGTTAAAGAAATGACCGCTCATGTACTAAGCTTGTCTGGCCGTACAGTCAACCAAAAAGACGCAAGCGCCGGTGCAGCTAAGTTTGCCATGTGTGCTGCGTGTCATGGTGCAGATGGTAAAGGTTCTGTTGCTCATAACCTACCGTTTGGCGCTCCTGACTTAACGGATAACATCTGGCTCTATGGTGGCTCACAACGCGCTGTTGAAGAAACTATCATTAATGGCCGTGCCGGTGTAATGCCAGCATGGAAAGACATTTTAGGTGAAGAAAAAATCCACCTATTAACGGCTTATGTATATAGTTTATCGCTAGATAAATAATCAAAACGTTAATGAAATGTTTATAAATTAATGTTTTGATTCAATAGTTTAATTAAGATCAAAAAAGCCTCCATCTGGAGGCTTTTTTTTAGTCTTTTCAATTAAATTCCTATAAAATGCGCTTATCGTAACCAAATTAAGTGTATTTATGACTGCTACTCCTTGGTATAAAAATTTCTGGCCTTGGTTCTTAATCTTTTTTCCACTCGTTGCCATCATTGGTTGTATTTCTTTGTTTATCACAGCAATCGGCAATGGCCCTGATATGGTTGTTGATGATTACTACAAAAAAGGTAAAGCGATTAACTTAGAGTTAAGTAAGTTCGATAAAGCTAAAGCGTTATATTTACACGGTGAATTACATGTTGATAGCGACAAGGTAAGCTTTAAATTCAATAAAGGTGATACTAGTAATATTCACTCGCTAAAGCTGTCTTTTTATCATCGCACAATTCAGGATCATGATTTTAGTACTCATTTAACACCTAATGCGAATGGTGAGTTTACCGCTATTATCGAACCATACATTAATGGTACTTATACTGTATTTATTGAGCCAACCGACGGTAGTTGGAAACTAAAAGAAAACATCACTTTGCCAAGTGAGCAAAGTATTGCCATAAGTCCGGAATATAAGTAGTCACCCTATCATGTCTAATAACTGCTTTCATTGCCTTGAAAGTGTACCAACTGGTTTTAGTGCTACGGTTGTTATAGAAGGTAGCGCGCAGTCAATGTGTTGCATTGGCTGCCAAACCGTTGCTGAGACCATTGTCGCCCAAGGCATGACCGATTATTATAAATTCAGAACTGTGACGGCAGGTAAAGTTGAGCAGCTCATCCCTGAGCAGCTTGAATTGATCAAAAGTTACGATAATGAAGATATTCAAGATGAGTTTATCGCCACAAATGGTGATGTCAGTGAAGTGCTACTCACCGTTGAAGGCATCACTTGCGCCGCGTGTGCATGGCTTATTGAAAAACAACTGCTGAATATGCCAGCCGTTAAACGGGTAGATGTAAACACCTCAACTAACCGTGCCATGATCCAATGGCACAAAAATGCCTTGCCGCTGAGCGAAATAATCAAATCATTACTTGAAATTGGTTACAAAGCGTATCCTTTCCAAGCCGATCTTGAAGCAAGCCAAAAACAACTCGTTGCCAAAGCCTACATACGCAGGCTTGGCGTGGCAGGCTTAATGACCATGCAAGTGATGATGTTCGCATTTGCCATGTATTTTGGTATGTTTTCTGGCATGGAAGAAAACTTTGAACAGTATTTTCGCTGGATCAGCCTAATACTCGCCTCACCAGTTATTCTCTACAGCGCGATGCCCTTTTTAAGCAACGCAATTAATGGCTTAAAAGCAAAACAACTGAATATGGATTTACCTGTTTCGTTGGCTATTTTTGGCGCGTATGGCGCTAGTAGCTATGCAACAATTATGGCAGTTGGTGAAGTCTATTTTGAATCTATTTGTATGTTTACCTTTTTACTCTTATTAGGTAAATATTTAGAGTTTCGTGCGCGTCTTAAAGCCAGTGAATTTACCGCTAACTTGCAAAAATTATTACCGCTTACAGCACGAAAATTGGATGAAAATGGCCAAGAACGTATTATTGCAGCTAAAAAGCTGCAACTCGATGATCGGGTATTAATTAAAGCTGGGGAAACCATTCCAGCAGATGGCATTATTTGCGCGGGCAGCACCACAGTTGACGAGTCAATGATGACTGGTGAACATTTACCTGTTAATAAATACATTGAGCATCACGTTTTTGCAGGAACGCTAAATCATGATGGTGTGATTGAAATTCGCATCAACAAAATTGGCCAAAATACACTTTTAAATCAGATAATAAAGCTTCAGCACAGTGCACTTGCCACGCGGCCAAAATTGGTAGAAATTACCGACAAAGTGGCACAATGGTTTGTTGCCTGCTTACTGATCTTTGCCTCGATCACCGCAATAGGCTGGTATCAGGTTGACCCAGAACATGCATTTTGGATCACTATTGCGGTGCTTGTAGCAACCTGCCCTTGTGCACTAAGCTTAGCTATTCCAACCGCATTGACCTGTGCTGTGGCCACGCTGACTCGCAAAGGAATACTGATTAAGCAATCGCATGTGCTCGAGACTCTGCCACAATTAACCCGCGTTGCATTTGATAAAACAGGCACGTTAACGCAAGGACGTTTTACACTCGATGCCGTCGATTTATTATCTGGCTCACTTTCTAAAAAACAAATTTTAGGCTTAGCTGCGCAACTCGAAAGCTATTCTGAGCATCCTATTGCCACTGCGTTTACTGAATTTACACCGACGCAACGCCATTTGACCAATATTAAGATTCATCCAGGCCTTGGTATTACCGGTGAAGATGACACGCATCATTATGCAGTGGGTAAAAGCGGCTGGTTTAACAGTAAAAAAAGCAATGCTCAAGCCACTTTTTATATTGATCAACAACCGGTTGCCAACTTTTATTTTGTTGATGAAATAAAAAACAATGCAGCACAGTTAATCGCCTCTTTACAGCAGCAAGGCTTAACTTGTCATATGCTAACCGGGGATGCCTCAAATGCAGGACAGCAAATTGCTAAGAAGCTCAAACTTGATAGCTTTAAAGTAGCCTGCTTGCCAGAAGATAAACAAAGCGAAGTACAACACTGGTCTAGCCAAGGTGAAATTGTCGCCATGGTAGGCGATGGTGTCAACGACAGCCCAGTGTTTAACAGCGCGCATTTATCTATTGCAATGGAAACTGGCGCTGATATTTCCAAAAATACCGCCGATGTGGTATTACTCAACAGTGATTTAGCTGCTATCGATCATTTATTAACGGTATCGAAAAAAACGCGCCGCATAATAAAGCAAAATTTAACGCTCTCATTGCTCTATAATGGCTCTATCTTACCGCTTGCGGCATTAGGTCTTGTGGCGCCTTGGATGGCGGTCATAGGAATGTCTGCAAGTTCCATTATTGTGATCAGTAACTCACTGAGGTTATTAAAGTTATGAGTATCATTTATATCCTAGTCCCCATTGCTATTTTATTTGTATTAATTGCAATTGGGGTGTTCTTTTGGGCTGTTCGCGGTGAACAATTTTCAGATTTAAACAAACAAGGTCATAGTATTTTGTTTGAAGACGACAAAGAGCAACACAAAAAAAGCAATGATTGATCCGTTATTCGTCAGCGCGTTTATTATGGGATTAATTGGCAGCGGTCACTGCATTGCGATGTGTGGCGGTATTGCCAGTTCCTTGCAATTAGCAACAGATAAAACCCGACCATGGCAGTACTCTATTGCGTATAACTTCGGCCGTGCTGGCAGCTATATGTTAGCGGGAGCACTGGTTGCAGGGATCAGCAGCCATTTTGCCACCCAAAGTCATTGGGTCGCGTTAACCTTAGCATTGCTAAGTGGCCTATTTATGATCTTAGTGGGCTTGTATATCATGCGTTTAGGTGTAAGCTTACAATGGCTTGAATCGCTGGGAAAAACATTAGTATGGCAGCACTTGGTAAAGCTAAACCGCTTTATCATGCCAATCAACTCATTACCTAAGGCAATCGCTTATGGCGCACTATGGGGTTGGCTACCGTGTGGTTTAGTTTATTCAGCGTTAACGTGGGCGATGACCAGTAAAACGGCCACTGACGGCGCTTTAGTCATGCTATTTTTTGCTCTTGGCACATTTCCGGCCATGTTAAGCATAGGCATGGGCGCACAAATATTACATAAAGTATTAAACCACCCATGGGCACGCATAGTGCTGGGCAGTGTACTTATTTGGTATGGGGTTTATTTACTTATTATTGCAACTGATCAGCTGCTGCATTAATCTTAACAGATTAATGTGACAACATTTTATGGATTGAACTCATGGATTTATCTCACAACAAAGCCAAAAACAATTGCACTATCAGCTGTAACGACTGCAGTATTAGCCAATTATGCTTGCCCTTTACCCTCAATGGTCAAGAGCTGGATAAACTGGATGAAATCATCGAGCGTAAAAAGCCATTACATAAAGGTGATTTTCTGTTTGAGTTGGGTGCCCCATTGAGCGCTATTTTTGCAGTTCGCTCTGGTTCATTTAAATCATACACCCTCTCTGAGCAAGGGGATGAACAGATCACTGGCTTTCACTTGGCAGGAGACTTAATTGGTTTTGATGCAATAAATAAGATGACTCATCAAAGCTTTTCTCAAGCACTTGAAACATCAATGGTATGTGAAATCCCATTTGACACATTAGATGAATTGTCAGGTAAATTGCCGAAATTACGCCAACAAATTATGCGTTTGATGAGCAGTGAAATTAACTACGATCAAGAAATGTTACTGTCTCTGAATAAGAAATCGGCTGAAGAGCGCTTAGCCAGCTTTATTCATAATTTATCGAATCGTTTCGGTGAGCGTGGTTTTTCCCGCAAAGAGTTTCGCTTTACCATGACTCGCGGCGAAATTGGCAATTATCTTGGCTTAACCGTTGAAACTATTAGCCGTTTACTCAGCCGTTTTCAAAAAGCAGAGCTAATAAAAGTGGAAGGTAAATTTATCACTATTTTAGATAGTGACGGTTTATCAGCCGCCGCGGCAATTCATCCTAAATAAACTTGATCTAGCGCAACATATGTTTTGCTGTTACTTTAACTCCTCATGAAATGCGTTACACTGTAAGTATTAACTAACCATAGAATGTAGTTAAAGGAGCAGCTTATGAACACTATCAAACAGATCCTCGCTATTATCGACCCAACCACTGATTCGCAGCATGGTTTATCTCGCTCTATTGAACTTGCTAAAAAATCCGGTGCCAGTATCACCGCCTTCATGAGCATTTATGATTTTTCATATGAAATGACGACCATGCTCTCTGGGGATGAACGCGAAGCAATGCGTAACGCAGTCGTAAAAGACCGTCAATTATGGGTAGATGATATTTTGACCCAGTATCCAGAGGTCAAAATCCAAAGCCAAGTTGTTTGGCACAATCGCGCTTATGAGGCGATCATCGATACAGTTATCAATCAACAGTTTGATTTAGTCGTCAAAGGCACTCACCAGCACGATACCCTTAAATCCGTTATTTTTACGCCCACTGATTGGCATTTAATTCGTAAATGTCCAGCCCCCGTATTATTAGTCAAAGAGCATGCATGGCCTGCGCAAGGGAATATTTTAGCTGCAGTTAATGCCGTCAGTGAAAACCAACAACACCTTGATTTAAATCATCGCATTATTAAAGACGCGCAATTTTTATGTGAACTTGCCAACGCCAGTTTAAATCTGGTCAACGCCTACCCTGCAACACCTGTGAATATCGCCATTGAAATTCCAGAGTTTAATCCGAGTGTCTACAATGAATCGGTGAAAAAACACCATATTGAATCAACCCAAGAATTAGCAGCCAAGCATCAAATTAGTCAACAAAACTGTATTATCGAAGAAGGTTTACCAGAGGATGTGATCCCGGATGTCGCTAAGCGCCTTAACAGTGAACTTGTTGTCATTGGTACCGTTGGCCGTACAGGCTTAAGTGCGGCATTGGTGGGGAATACCGCAGAGCATGTTATTGACAGCCTTGATTGTGACGTATTGGCCTTAAAACCCGATGGCTATGTTTCTCCATTAGCAAAATAAATTAGTCAATAAATAAGTTTTGAGCATTGTCACTTTCAGCATATAATACGCCCCTTTATTTTACGCATAGTATTCAAGGGGCCGTAATGTCGCATTCTGTTCAAGCCAAAGCGCAATTTAACTTCAATAAGTTACAAAAGCGCTTACGTCGCCAAACTGGTCAAGCGGTGATGGACTTCAATATGATTGAAGCAGGCGATCGCATCATGGTCTGTTTATCAGGCGGCAAAGACAGTTATACGCTACTGGATATGCTGCAGCATTTACAACGCGTTGCACCCATAAAGTTTGATCTCTTTGCTGTAAATCTAGATCAAAAGCAGCCAGGATTTCCTGAACATGTGTTGCCAGAATATTTAGACACACAAAACATTGAATACAAAATTGTCGAAGAAGACACTTACAGTATTGTCACCGATATCATCCCTGAAGGTAAAACCACCTGTTCACTATGCTCACGTTTACGCCGCGGCATTTTATACCGTACCGCAAATGAAATGGGTGCAACTAAGATTGCCTTAGGCCATCATCGTGACGATATGATTGAAACAATGTTCCTAAACATGTTTTACGGTGGCAAACTCAAAAGCATGCCGGCTAAATTAATGAGTGATAACGGTGAGCACATGGTCATTCGCCCATTAGCATACTGTAAAGAAACTGATATTGAACAATATGCTATCAGCCAAGCCTACCCTATCATTCCGTGTAACCTGTGTGGCTCACAAGAAAATTTACAGCGAAAACATACCAAAGCGATGCTTGCTCAGTGGGATATTGACCACCCAGGTCGTATTGAGAGTATTTTTACAGCAATGCAAAATGTGGTGCCATCACACTTAGCAGATAATGAATTGTTTGATTTCGCCAACTTAACAACCGGTGCAGTAATAGATGGTGGTGATATTGCGCTTGATAAACCAGATATCCCAAAACAACCTGTACTTAGCGACGATGAAACAGCTGAAGTAATGACGATTAATTTAAGTTAACAAATTAACTTATACAATAAAATGCCGCGACTATCGCGGCATTTTTGTTTTATTGCCAGTTACGGCATATCCATTAACGCTTGACTCTGTTCATCAATCTTAATGTGATAGTTCTCATGTCTTAACCCCAGTAATTGCGGTAACGTTGCAGCAATACAAATTGATGACAAAGTACCCACCACGATCCCCACAAATAGAGCGATCGCAAAGCCCTGTAATGGCGCACCTGCCAATAACCAAACGCTTGCGACCGTCGCAAGTGTAGTGCCAGAGGTGATCAAGGTACGGGTCAAAGTGCTCTTAATCGATTCGTCTATCACTGTATTCACGCTAGCTTGTTGTTTTTTAGTATCTAAACGCAGCAGCTCGCGCACTCTATCGCCAACAATAATAGAATCATTTAAGGAGTAACCAATGATTGCCAGCAAACTCGCTAACACGGTTAAGTTAAAATCAAGTTGTAGCCATGCAAATAAGCCAACCACTACAATCACATCATGCATTAAAGCAACGACTGCTCCCAGCGCTAAACGCCACTCAAACCGTAGCGCTAAATAAATCATCACGGCAACCATCGCTGCAAATAATGCCAAACACCCTTGTTCAAATAATTCATCACCCACTTGTGAGCCTAAGTAAGAAGATGACACAACTTCAGCACCCAGCGTCTCATCTTGCGTAACCGTTGCGAGCCACACTGAAGTACTTGCTTGCTCTGCTTCTCTTAGCTGAAAGTGTTGGCTAGATTGTGCACTCAAGGTAAAGTTATCAGGATGATAACCACTAATTTTAGCGGCTAGTTCAACCTTACTGATCGGCACTGAGGTAGTAAACTCGGTTAAATAGCCGCCGGTAAAATCAAGGCCAAAATTTAATCCTTTGGTAGCAATACCTAGTACAGAAAAAACCACCAATAAGATAGATAAAACCAAACCAGATAAACGTAAACGTGTTGCTGTGCTCATTTTCTCAGTTGCTTTATTCATGCGGTTACTCCTCGTTTATTTGCCAATTTTAAGTACAACGTTTGGCTTAATGCCTTCGATACATAAACGCCGGTAAACACACTGGTTATCAGTCCCAAAGCAAGCGTAATTGCAAAACCTTTGATTGGCCCATAACCAATACCGTATAAAATAATAGCGGTGATCATAGTGGTAATATTGGCATCAAAAATAGTGCTGAAAGCTTGTTTATAACCCTGCTCTATTGCTTGATATGGCGCACGGCCTTTACGGCGCTCTTCTTTGATACGTTCAAAAATAATAACATTGGTATCAACAGCCATACCAATCGTCAGTACCAAACCTGCAATCCCTGGTAAAGTGAGCACCACGCCAGGCAACAGCGACATTAATCCAACCAAGGCGGTTAAATTCAGCAATAAGGCAATATTCGCCACCAGCCCTAAACGGCGATACCACAGCGCCATAAAGGCTAATGTAATACCCATGCCTAACATTAAAGCGGCTAATCCGTTGTTAATATTATCGGCCCCTAGGCTGGGTCCAATGGTTTGCTCTTGCACTATGGTCACCGGAGCCGTCAGTGATCCAGCACGCAATAATAGCGCTAAATCTTGCGCCGCTTGTGGGCTTTGCATATTAGTAATACTAAATTGACTGCTCAGGTGCTGGGCAATATTAGCAACATTAATCACTTCACTTTTTTTAACCACATTACCTTGGGCATTTTTGTAATATTCAGAATACACCGTGGCCATTGGTTTACCGATATTACGTTTTGAAAACGCCGACATGGCTTCGCCACCTTGACTATCAAGACTTAGCTGCACCAATGGTTTTCCCCATTCATCCCGCCCAGCATGAGCATTATTAATATGCTGACCTGAAAAAATAGCAATGGGATCTAGGTTGATGGTCCCCCCATTTTGCAGAGTAAAGGTTTTTCCGCCATATTCTTTTAGTTGATAAAAATCAAGTGATGCCGTTGCACCAATGATCCGCTTTGCTTCTGTAGGATCTTGTACACCGGGCAGTTCAATACGGATACGTTGCTTGCCTTGACGTTGGGTTACCGCTTCTGTGATGCCTAATTCTTCAATACGGCCACGCAGAGTAGTCAAGGTTTGACTCATCACCTCTTTAGCAAACGCGCTACTGCCTTGCTCACTAAAGCTAAATGCCACTGTTGTTAACTTACCTTGTGCATGCACAGTCGCGGCTAAACGTTCAAAACGCTTTAATAGCTGCGCTTGCACTGCAAGTAATTCATCTTGAGCCGCTGGCAATGCATGCAATTCAAACCCCTGTGCATTTTGCTGTACGCGAACCCCTCTGGCTTTCTGATCACGAATAATCGTTTTTGTTTGCTCATAAGCGCTATCAAGTTGTTCTTGTTGTACTTTAGCTAAATCAACATCTAATACAAATAGCACGCCACCATTGAGATCAAGCCCTAGTTTTATCGGCGCTAATCCTAAACTTTGTAGCCAGTCAGGACTTGTTTGATGAGTCACTATTTTTACATGCAACTGCGCAAACTCACTTTTTAACGCTTGTTGCGCTGCTGCGCTTTTGGTGGGCTCTTGAAGTAGCACATTTAATGAAGGTAGCTGCTGTGATGACTGCACGGATTGATCGACAATAAAGCCGTGTTGATTTAAAAAATCAATGACATTTTTTTGCGTATCAATCGCTAGTAGCTCGGAGTGTAACGGCTGTTGCGGTGTAACATGCAGCCACGATTTTGCAGGATATAAATTTGGTAAGGCACTAATAGTCAGTAATATCAGCGCTAAAAGCATCGCCATATAGCTTATTTTAAAACGCTGCAACAGCGGTTTTTTTGATGATTTTTTTAACATACTTCTTCCTTAAGCCTATCAAAGCATAGGCTTCACGCCAGATAGGCGCAGTTATTTACTGCTTTAGCGAAATCGCTAAAACACCGAAAAATTAACTGGAAGAATTAACTGTGGTAGGTAAGGACTGCCCGATACTGTAAATTAGCGTCTTTCCAACCACTCAAACGTGACTTTTTACCATCATAAGATACAAACCAAGGTAATCGTGTGGGTGGTTCAAGAGGCTGTAAGTAGAGTTGCCGCGCAAGGCTTGGCACAAAAAACTCAAATATTGCCGCATAATTTGGCTCTACTTGACTAGGATATAAAAATAATGACGAGTTGCTAACCGTTAAACGTGGTTGCAATGATTCAAAACCAGATCCTTGCGGTTGTTGATCCGCAGCTAACATGGCGACTTGTTTACTTACAGATAAGTGGCTGGATACTGCTGTGTTGGCTGCTTTAGGTTGAAAATCACTGAACTGCGAAAAAATCTCTGCTCCAACCAATACGCTCGACTGTGTCTGAATTACCGCCATGCTACTGGCAGCAGTTGCCTGCACACTAAAAAGTGCAGCAAACATCAGTAACACGGTAAGGACTAAGCGAAAGCGAATCATTTTATTATCAAAAAAGTGAACTAGCTTATTAATGAGGCTGAATCATACTATTTCAATAGCTAATTTACGATAAAAAAAGCCGCAAGCTTACTACCTGCGGCTAAACAAGCACGGATCTAAATTAATCAACTGCCAATGATGACATGTCAATCACATAGCGGTGAGATAAATCGCCTTCTTTTAGGCGCTCAAACGCTTGATTGATTTCATCCATTTTAATCATTTCAACTTCAGGAAGAATATTGTGCAGTGCACAAAAATCGAGGATTTCTTGCGTTTGCGCAATACCACCAATTAACGAGCCCGCCACACGACGCCGACCCAATAATAATGGCACTGAATTTGACTCTGCCATTTCACCCACTTGGCCAACCAGCACTTGCGTACCATCAATATCTAAAAGCGGCAGATATGGGGTAAAATCATGCTTAACGGGAATGGTATTAATGATCAAATCAAAGTTATTTGCATGGCTCTCCATCGCTTTTTGATCGTTAGATATCAATAAGTTTTTTGCACCATATGCTAAAGCCTTCGTTGCTTTATCAGCACTACGACTAATGGCTGTCACATGCGCCCCCATCGCGGCTGCAATTTTAATAGCCATATGGCCCAAGCCACCTAAACCAATCACCGCAACACGGCTACCAGGGCCGACATTCCAAGTACGAAGCGGTGAATAAGTGGTTATCCCGGCACATAAGATCGGTGCACATTTTGCCAAATCTAAATTTTTCGGCACGCTAAGTACAAATTCTTCACGGACAACAATGTGCTTTGCATAACCCCCTTTAGTCATTTCACCGCTAATACGGTCTTGCCCTGAATAGGTACCAACCATGCCTTCGCGGCAAAACTGCTCTTCACCTTGATGACACTGATCGCACGCTAAACAGCTATCCACCATACACCCTACCGCAACATGATCGCCAACCTTGTACTTAGTAACGCCACTGCCTACTTCTAATACGCGGCCGACAATTTCATGACCCGGTACGATGGGGTATTGTGTCCATCCCCAATCATTTTCAGCGGTATGTAAATCAGAATGGCACACACCACAATACAAAATTTCAATATTGACGTCTTCACTGCGCAAAGCACGGCGTTCAAAATGATAAGCTTCTAATGGTTTATCCGCAGCATGTGCCGCATAACCTACTGTTTTCATGTTTGCTCCTTATTTTAACGTCAGACTGTATAACGTTAAATGTTACACTATTAGCCATATAGTATAGGCTTAATTGTAAATTTCCACTTGCCTAAATCAGGCAGACTTTTGCCTGATTCTACATTCATCAAATTTATAAAAGAGAGCCTAAATTGCGTGGAATGAGCCAAAAAGAGCATACCAGTAAACATGTAGATGCCATGAATTTAAAGCAAAGTGTTAAAACACTTTGGCCTTATTTAATGGTATTTAAAGGTCGGGTCTTGTTAGCCGTACTTGCGCTTATTGCTGCAAAAGGTGCAACCTTGCTGATGCCATGGGCGCTTAAAGAAATTATTGATGCCGTTGATGGCAACCTGCAAGCCATTCTTATCGTCCCTGTAGCGCTGTTACTTTTATATGGTGGACTGCGCTTTGCAGGGGTGTTTTTTGGCGAACTACGTGATGCTTTATTTGGCCGCGTAACAGAGCATGCCATGCGTCATATTGGCCTGAAAGTATTTAAACATTTACATGCACTTGAGCTGAGCTTTCATTTAGATAGACAAACTGGCGGCATTAGCCGTGATATTGAACGTGGTACCCAAGGGTTAAGCTTTTTAATGCGTTTTTTAATGTTTAATATCATCCCTACCCTCTTTGAAATTCTTATTGTGGCAGTCATATTCGCGACGCTTTTTTCTCCTTGGTTCGCACTTGTTACGCTCGTTGCAGTGATTATTTATATCGTCTTTACTGTTATTGTTACGCAGTGGCGTAATCGCTTCATTCGTGAAGCAAATCAGGCTGACAACAACAGCAATAGCCGTGCAATTGATAGCTTACTAAACTACGAAACCGTCAAATACTTTAATAATGAAGCCTATGAAGCGAAAAGTTACGACTCATTTTTAGCCACTTGGGAGCAAGCACGGCTAAAAAATCGCTTATCTTTATTAGCACTCAATTCTGGTCAAGCACTGATTATTGCCGCTGCGATCACCGCCTTGATGTGGTTAGCGACCTTAGATGTAGTATCCGGCGAACTCAGCATTGGTGAACTGGTGATGATCAATGCCTACATGATCCAGCTATTTTTGCCGCTTAACTTTTTAGGCTTTGTGTATCGAGAAATTCGCCGCGCCCTCACTGATCTGGAAAATATGCTTGGCCTATTAACCCGTAAGCCACTCATTACAGATGAAGAAAATGCGCAACAGCTCACTATACAAAACGCGAATATAGAATTTAAAAACGTTAATTTTGGCTATCACAGCTCGCGGGCTATTCTCAAACAACTGAGCTTTACCATTAAAGCAGGTAGCAAAGTAGCCGTTGTAGGTGCCAGTGGTGCCGGCAAAAGCACCCTTGCCCGCTTGCTGTATCGTTTTTATGATATTGACAGTGGTGCAATTTGTATTGATGGTCAAGATATACGCAGTATCACTTTACACAGCTTGCGCCAAGCAATTGCCATCGTCCCACAAGACACCGTACTTTTTAATACTAGCATACGGGACAATATCGCCTATGGACGCCCTGACGCAACAACAGCGGAAATTGATCACGCTATTGAAATGGCTCATTTAAAGCCCTTTATAAGCAGTCTTGATAAAGGCGATCAAACCCTTGTCGGTGAACGCGGCTTAAAAGTCTCTGGTGGTGAAAAACAACGCATTGCCATCGCTCGCGCCATCTTGAAAAAATCACCGATCTTAATTTTTGACGAAGCGACCTCAGCGCTGGACTCTCACTCAGAGCAAGCAATCTTAAACGCCATGCGCGAAGTTGCCAATAACCATACCAGCTTAGTGATTGCGCACCGACTATCAACAATTACCGATGCCGACACTATCCTTGTTATGCAAGCCGGAGAGCTTGTTGAACAAGGTAGCCATACGCAACTTTTAGCCTTAGATGGCGAATATGCACGGATGTGGCAGTTACAACAAACGCAAGCAAAAAATTGATAACTATCGCGTACTCCGTTACTTTAATTGTTAACACAGCTTTATCGGGTGGTTAGGTTATTCACCTCAAAAAGTTTGTCTCGCTTTGCGTTATCTATAACAATCAAGTGAGAATTATAAAAACGTATGATAAAAATAACATTCAGGGTAATCCAATGAAAAAAACACTGATTGCAGCCACACTCGCTGCCACATTTTTAGCAGGCTGTTCAAAGCCTGAAACAACCGAAACAGCCGCACCTAAAACAGCCGTTGAAACAACAACTGCCCCCGCAGAAAAACCTGAACTAGGTAGCTTTGGTGTAGATTTAACAGCCCGTAATGAAGCAGTAAAACCAGGCGATGATTTTTTTATGTACGCCAGTGGTACTTGGTATGACACCTACGTTATGCCTGCTGACAAAACACGCTACGGTGCTTTTTCAGGATTAGCTGAGCGCAGTGAAGAACGTGTTAAAGAAATTATTGAAGAAATTGCTGCACGCGATGATTTAAATGCAGAAGAGCAACTGATTGCTGATTTTTACAACGCCTACATGGACACCGAAACACTCAATAAGCTAGGTGTAGCACCGATCAAACCATTATTGACTGAGATCAATGACGTGTCATCAACCGATGACCTCACTAAATTGTTTGGTCAAGCCTGGCTTAGCGGTGTTAATTCACCGATTGGCGGCGGCATGTGGTTTAATCGCCTTGACCCCAATAAATATGAAATGTCTTTAGGCGCAGGGGGGTTAGGTTTACCCGATCGTTCATACTACCTTGAAGATTCAGAGCGCTTTGAAAAAACCCGTAACGCATACGTTGTACATATCGCTCAAATGCTTGAACTAGCAGGTGTAGACAACACCACTAAACGTGCACAAGCAATTTTAGCCCTTGAGACTAAAATTGCACAAGGTCATTGGCCTCGCGAAAAACGCCGTAACCGCGACCTAACCTTAAACCAAATTAAACGCAGTGAATTAAACAGCACTTACCCAGGTTTTAACTGGGATCTATACTTTGCGCAAACAGGTTATAAAGTACCGCAGCTCAACGTTTCTCAGCCTGAGCCGATCAAAGCAATGATTGAGCTTATCAATCAAGAAGACCTAGCAGTTTGGAAAGACTACTTAACCTATCACGCACTAAGCTCTAATGCAGAGCTACTCTCTGAAGATGTATTTAATACTAATTTCGCGTTTTACGGTAAAGAGCTTAATGGTCAACAAGAGCCACGCCCTCGTTGGAAGCGTGCAATTAGCCAAATGTCGAGCACCGATTCATTGGGTTTCGCGATTGGTAAAGTGTATGTAGCACGCTACTTCCCTGAATCATCAAAACAACAAATGTCAGAATTGGTTGAAAACCTGCGCACCGCGCTTGGTGAACGTATTGATAATCTAGATTGGATGGGCGCTGAAACTAAAGTCAACGCTCGTGCTAAATTAGCCGCGTTTGTGCCAAAAATTGGCTACCCAGATGTATGGCAATCATTTGATGGTTTAACAATTAGCAAAAACGATTTGATGGCTAATATTAGAAATACCCGCGAATTCTTCCAAGCCGACAGTGTTGCTAAAGAGCTTGAAAAAACCGACCGCAACCGTTGGGGTATGACACCACAACGTGTTAACGCTTACTACAACAGTTCATTTAACGAAATTGTGTTTCCTGCGGCTATTTTACAACCACCATTTTTCGATCCTAATGCAGATGCTGCGGTAAACTACGGCGGCATTGGCGCAGTAATAGGTCATGAAATGGGTCACGGTTTTGATGACCAAGGTTCTAAATCAGATGCCAACGGTGTACAGCGCAACTGGTGGACTGACTCAGATCGCGCTGCATTTGATGCCAAAGCCGACCAACTTGCTGAGCAATACAGTAAATATGAACCAATTGAAGGTAACTTCGTTAATGGCCGTAATAGCTTAGGCGAAAACATCGGTGATGTAGGTGGTTTAGCCATGGCTTACCACGCTTATAAGTTAAGCTTAAATGGTAAAGAAGCCCCTGTTATTGATGGCCTCACCGGCGATCAACGCTTCTTCCTCGCCTGGGCACAAGTATGGAAAGAAAAACGCACCGAGCAAAGCATGCTAAACCAACTGCGCGGTGGCACCCATGCGCCAGGTCGTTTTAGAGCACAAGCACCACGTAACCACGATGCATGGTACAAAGCATTCAATGTACAACCTGGTGATGCTTTGTATTTACCAGAAGATCAACGCGTACGTATTTGGTAATAACCCGATACATTTCGCTTGAAAATATAACCCGCAACTGCGGGTTATATTTTTTCTGCTGCTTGCCTACTCAAAGCAATTTTAATTCCAACGACGCTCGCATCTAGTGGTGGTTTGGGTATAGAATACGGCACTACAAAATTTATACTTTTAAAAATATATTTAAGGCGAAACGCAGATGGGAAGAGCTTACCAAAACAAAAAAGATTCAATGGCTAAAACTGCGGGTGCTAAAACTAAAGTTTACTCAAAGTACGGTAAAGAAATTTATATTTGTGCTAAAAACGGTGGCGTTGATCCAGATGGCAATCTATCGCTGCGTCGCTTAATTGAACGCGCTAAAAAAGACCAAGTACCAGCACACGTAATAGACCGCGCAATTGATAAAGCCAAAGGTGGCGGCGGTGAAGACTATTCAGCAACTCGCTACGAAGGCTACGGCCCGGGTAACTGCATGATCATTGTTGATTGCTTAACTGACAACAATAAACGTACCTTTGCTGATGTACGTGTTTGCTTTACTAAAGCCAATGCTAAAATTGGCGCACAAAACTCGGTATCTCACTTATTTGATCACCTTGCTATTTTTGTATTTGATGGCGACGACGATGAAGCCGTGCTTGAAGCACTGATGATGGCTGACGTTGATGTCACCGACGTAGAAGTAGAAGCAGGCAAAGTCACTGTGTTTGCTCCGCATACTGAGTACAACAACACCCGTACCGCACTGGAAGAAATGGGTGTTACTGAATTCGATGAAGATTTGATCTCATTTGTGCCACAAATTGCAGCACCAATTGCAGGCGAAGACGTGGAAGTAATGGAACGCTTTTTAGCCATGCTTGAAGACTGTGACGACGTACAAAACGTGTACCACAACGCACAATTTTAATTTTATTGACTAAAATGATTACTAAGGCCAACTTGATTGGCCTTTTTTATTTGCTAATAGTTAAACTACCTAAATAAATGGACTTGTATTTTGAATACCCTTGAACAGCTTCGCAGTGGCCAATTAACCGGGGCTAAACGCCTGCAACTTGTTGAGCAGCTCAGCACCTTCCCAGCCGAAATTTTTACCTTGGCAGATACCCTCGAAGTACTCGATTTATCAAATAATAACTTATCTGATTTGCCCGACGAATTTGCTAACTTAAAAAAGCTCAAGCGGGTGTTTTTATCGTTTAATCAATTTCAGCATATTCCACCAGTATTAGCAAAATGCCCAGCCCTTATTATGATTGCTTTTAAAGGCAATCAAATCAGCAAATTTGCCGAGCATTGTTTACCCATCACAACACAATGGCTGATCTTAACCGACAACCAGCTTGAGCAATTGCCAGAGTCCTTCGGTGAGCTTACGCAACTGCGCAAACTAGCTATTGCTGGTAACCAGCTAACGACATTGCCACACAGCATGCAGTATTGCCAAGCGCTTGAACTCGTGCGTTTATCAGCAAATAACTTAACTCATATTGATGACTGGTTGTTTGAGTTACCAAAACTCAGCTGGCTGGCCTTTGCAGGCAATCAGTTTAATAAAGCACAAAGCTTACAGAATGTGGCACTAGAGCAAGTAAAACTCACTGAGTTTTCGCTTGTAGAGCAAATTGGTGAAGGTGCCTCAGGGATTATTCATTTAGCGCACTGGCAAGAGCACAAAGTGGCGTTAAAACTGTTTAAAGGCGCAATTACCAGTGATGGTTATCCGCTCGATGAAGTAAACTGCTGCTTGCAAGCAGGCGTTCATAGTAACCTTATCAAGGTACTTGCTTACATCGATAACCCAGCCCAACTTGGCCTTGTAATGGAGCTTATTAACAAAGACTATCAAAATCTTGGCTTACCGCCATCGCTTGAAACCTGCACTCGCGATACCTTTGCCGAGCATACCCAGTTTACTGCTCAGGCCATTAAACACATTGCTAAGCAAATGCTTAGCACCCTTGCCCACTTACATGCCAATAATGTAAGTCATGGCGATGTATATGCACACAACACTATGATAAACAATGCATACACAGTGCTGTTTGGTGACTTTGGTGCAGCGACAAACTTAGACTCACTGACTGACTATCAACGCCTGCAAATGCAACGCATTGAAGTTAGAGCAATAGGCTGTTTAATTGATGATTTATTGAGTGTGTGCGCTGATAATACCAGCGATAAAACACAGTTAATAACACTTGCCCGCCAGTGTATGAATGCTGATATGGCACAACGCCCCTCGTTTGATATTTTAAAGCACGACCTTAGCCTTTAGGTCGTGCTTTGAGCTAAAGCCCAACCTACAACTAAACACCGAGCCAACTGTAGGTCGTGATTTATCACGAAAATAGGGCTTAAAATAAGCTACTTTTGTTTTTTAAACGGAAATAGCTGCTGCTTTAACATACCCGTTGGTACGTAATCTCCAACTACGCCGTAGGCTTTAGGCCATTCTTGTTGACCTTTTACGGCAGTGCCAAACACATAGTCTAAAAATGAGAAATGCGCAGCATAGTTACGATCAATGGCTGCTTTATCGCTAGAGTGATGCCAATGATGAAACTGCGGCGTAACCAATAGATACTTCAACCAGCCAAATCTCACCTGTACATTGGCATGGTTAAATACCGCCTGAAAACCCACGATGATCACATATAAGCTGATCACTTGCTGCGAAAAACCCAATACAAAAATTGGCGTAAGTACTAAACTACGGGTGACTAATATCTCTAAAATATGCTGGCGAGATCCAGCTAACCAGTCCATTTCTTTGGCACTGTGGTGTATACCATGAAAACGCCATAAAAAAGGCACTTCATGGTAAGCCCTATGCACAAAATACTGCATCAAATCAGCCACTAAAATAATTAACAGCACTTGCAAAATAAACGGCAATTGATTGATATAACCTTGTACGGTGCTCGATACCGCCCAACCAAAACCATAGTGCACAAAATGATTGGTTACTAACAGCACAAAACCAATAATCAAATGGTTAACGAAAAAGTGGTTTAAATCACCGCGCCATTCACTGCGTAATATTTTTTGCTGTTTGCGATGGGGTAATAATTTTTCAATCAGAATAAAGATTAGGGTTGAGCCTAATAAATCTAAGATAAACCAATCTAGGCCAATATAGGGCGTGTTATCGGCAAAATCATTTACCTCAACATTTGGGCCACCAAACACAATGGCAAGCACAATAAAAAGCCATGCCGTCGCACCTAAGCGTTTATTTTTATTACGCACAAAGTTAAGTAACCCTAAGCTACCGGCTACTATCAGCGCAGCGAACATCAGTTGCCGTAAAAACTCAACACTGTAGCTTTTTCTCAGTTCAGGGGTGGTTAAATATTCGGGGAAATGAAAAGCGAGCACGCCTAAACATGATAGCATCGCTAAAAAGCAGGCAATATAACCGCTAATATTTCCTTCACCAATTTGCAAGTGATTGGTGCGAAATACGCGACGGGGTAAATGACTGAGCATTGAATTATCCTTTTTCAATTTTTCGCTAGAATAGCATATTCATTACCAATTACTAGACGTAAAAAAGCCGCGATAGTCGCGGCTTTGTTGGATAAAGCTAAACTTTTACATGCTTAATTATAAATACTTACCGAGAGCTTTAACTTGGTCTAACATGCGGTTTGAGAACCCCCACTCGTTATCGTACCAAGCCATTACTTTAACAAGTTTGCCATCGGCTTTCGTTTGCGTTGAGTCAAAGATTGACGACGCTGGGTTATGATTAAAGTCGATAGAAACAAGCGGTAGCTCGTTGTATTGTAAAATATCTTTCATTGAGCCAACAGAAGCTGCTTTCATAATTTCATTGATTTCAGCAACAGTCGTGTCACGTTTTGTGATAAACGTAAAATCAACTAACGATACGTTGATTGTTGGTACACGTACTGACATGCCGTCAAGTTTACCCGCAAGTTCAGGTAATACTAAGCCAACGGCTTTTGCTGCGCCTGTTTTAGTTGGGATCATAGACTGTGTTGCACTACGCGCACGGTATAGATCTGGGTGATACACATCTGACAAGTTTTGGTCATTTGTGTAAGCATGAATAGTCGTCATGCTACCTTGCTCAATACCTACTGTATCGTTAATTGCTTTTGCAATGGGTGCTAAACAGTTAGTTGTACATGAAGCATTAGAAATGATGTTGCTATCGGC
>NZ_DRGM01000186.1 GCF_011050055.1 Pseudoalteromonas prydzensis
CGGCGAGGATCGTTAAGCTTAGCTTTACTGAAAATAAGTTGCGCCCATTCGAGAGATTCATTGCTTACCATATTCATGACCTAATTTTTTTGTTTATTAGATCATGAATATAAGAAAATAGAAACTTCTGTATAAGAGACAGGCTGATAGCTGATAGCTGATAGCTGATAGCTAACATCCGTGTTATAATCCACGCAATTTTTTGTATGAGTTAAAGTAGCACCGCAATGATCTTAGATGACATCCGTATTGTTCTAGTAAACACCTCGCATTCAGGTAACATCGGCTCAGCAGCCCGCGCAATGAAAACCATGGGCTTATCAAAACTTTATTTAGTTGATCCTGCGTGTGAAGTAGACAGCCACGCCAGTGCATTAGCCGCGGGTGCTACTGATGTGCTAGGTAATGCGGTGATTGTTGATACAGTGGCAGAGGCCATTGCTGATTGTGCGCTAACGATTGGTACGAGTGCGCGTTCACGTACGTTATCATGGCCTATGGTTGAGCCGCGTGAGTGTGGCGAAAAACTAGTGGCTGAAGCCGTGAATGGGCCTGTAGCATTAGTGTTTGGTCGTGAAAACAGTGGCTTGAGCAATGAAGAATTACAGTTGTGTAATTACCATGTGTGTATCCCTGCCAATCCAGAATATAGCTCACTTAATTTAGCTATGGCGGTGCAAACGTTATGCTATGAAACGCGTATGGCGTTTTTAACGCAACAACCTAAAGCAAGCCAAGAAGACGATGCAGTTTACCCAAGCTCAAAACAAACAGAGCTATTTTATGAACACTTAGAAAAAACCCTTTTTGATACAGGTTTTATCATCAAACAGCACCCAGGCATGGTAATGACCAAGCTGCGTCGGTTATTTAACCGCGCGCGTCCAGAAGATGCAGAGCTGAATATCTTGCGCGGTATTTTGACCTCAATAAATAAGTCTACTAAATAAGCGAAAGTTATAAGACTATTTGCTGCTAATACTTGACTAAATTACTCAGGTAATTACAATGAACACAATACTTGACTAAAACAGTCGGGTATTGAAGTGAATTGAGGGGCTAGGAAGATATAGGCGCTAGGAATAGCTTGACTAGAATCGAGCTATATAAACTTTGTAGAACCTAGAACCTAGAACCTAGAACCTAGAACCTAGAACCTAGAACCTAGAACCTAGGCTTTATATAATACTTGACTATTTTACTCTGGTAATTAAAATTTGCACTCTTTAGTGCGGGGGCTCAATGAAGTTAACATCAAAAGGCAGATATGCCGTGACAGCGATGCTTGATGTTGCGCTACACGCAAATGTAGGGCCAGTTCCCCTTGCCGATATTTCAGAGCGACAAGAAATTTCGTTGTCGTATCTTGAGCAGTTATTTGCCCGATTACGTAAAAATGGTTTGGTTAGCTCTGTGCGGGGCCCAGGTGGTGGTTATCTACTGGGTCGTGAAACGCATGCTATTTCGGTTGGTGATGTGATCAATGCTGTTGACGAATCAATAGATGCAACCCGTTGTCATGGTGCAACTGGCGGTTGTCAAAGCGGTATGCGTTGTTTAACGCACACCTTATGGTCAGATTTAAGCGCCCGAATAGAAGACTTTTTAAATGGTATTACTCTTGCGGAGTTGGTGGAACAATCAGATGTGCAAGCAGTTGCATCTCGCCAAAATAGCAACGTTAGCAATGCAATTAAGCAATTGGAAAATATTCAAGTAAGCTGCCAACTATAGGTTGGCGTCCAGCGGAGAAAGAAATGAAGTTACCGATTTATTTAGATTACGCAGCAACCACGCCAGTTGACGAGCGTGTTGCAAAAGAAATGATGCAATGCCTAACAATGGATGGCAATTTTGGTAACCCTGCATCGCGTTCACACCGTTTTGGTTGGCAAGCTGAAGAGGCGATTGATCAGGCGCGTACTGATATCGCAGATTTAATTAACGCAGACCCACGTGAAATCGTTTTCACTTCGGGTGCGACAGAATCAAACAACCTTGCAATTAAAGGCGCAGCACAGTTTTACAAAAAGAAAGGTAAGCACGTTATTACCGCTAAAACTGAGCATAAAGCAGTGATCGACACCTGTCGTGAACTAGAGCGTCAAGGTTTTGAAGTTACTTATATGGACGTTGAAGAAAACGGCCTGCTTGACCTGAAAAAGCTTGAACAAACTATGCGTGACGACACCGTATTAGTAAGCATTATGCACGTAAACAACGAGCTAGGTGTGATTCAAGATATCGCGACGATTGGCGAAATGTGTCGTGAACGTAAAATCATGTTCCACGTTGATGCAGCGCAAAGCGCGGGCAAAGTGTTAATCGACGTACAACAACTTAAAGTTGATTTTATGTCATTCTCAGCGCACAAAGTATATGGCCCGAAAGGCATCGGTGCATTATATGTGCGCCGTAAACCGCGTGCTCGTTTAGAAGCGCAAATGCACGGTGGCGGTCATGAACGTGGTATGCGTTCAGGTACACTAGCAACACATCAACTTGTTGGTATGGGTACAGCATTTAAAATTGCTAAGCAAGATTTTGAAAAAGACCATGCACACATCAGCGCGCTTCGTAAGCGTTTAATTGATGGCATTATGGCTGATATGGAAGAAGTGTACTTTAATGGTACGCCGGACCAATCAGTACCAGGAATTGTTAACATCAGCTTCAATTTTGTTGAAGGTGAGTCGTTATTGATGGCTGTTAAAGATATTGCTGTATCATCAGGTTCTGCCTGTACTTCAGCAAGCTTAGAGCCTTCTTATGTATTACGTGCGCTTGGCCGTAACGATGAATTAGCACATAGCTCAATTCGTTTCAGTATTGGTCGTTTTACTACCGAAGAAGAGATTGATTATACCGTCAATTTAATGAAGAGCTCTATCGGTCGCTTACGTGAAATGTCACCTCTTTGGGAAATGCATCAAGAAGGTGTTGATTTAGATTCAGTTGAATGGGCTCATCATTAATTGATTGAGCACGTCTGCTAGCAGGTAATGAGGATAGAATTATGGCTTATAGTGATAAAGTAATCGATCATGTTGAAAACCCACGTAACGTAGGTGTTTTAGACAAAAATGATCCATCAGTAGCAACTGGTATGGTTGGCGCACCAGCATGTGGTGACGTAATGAAGCTGCAAATTAAAGTATCAGCTGCCGGCATAATTGAAGATGCTAAATTTAAAACATACGGTTGTGGTAGCGCAATTGCTTCATCATCACTGGTAACAGAGTGGGTTAAAGGTAAGACTTTAGATGAAGCTGCAATGATCAAAAACACTGATATCAGTGCTGAGCTTGAATTGCCGCCAGTGAAAATTCACTGTTCAATTTTAGCTGAAGATGCAATCCAAGCAGCAATTGCAGACTACAAAAGTAAACAAGCGAAGTAAGAGATAATCATGGCAGTGACATTGACAGGTGCGGCAGCAAACCGCGTAGAATCATTTTTAGCAAATCGCGGCAAAGGTCTTGGCCTACGCGTAGGCATTAAAACGACGGGCTGTTCAGGTCTTGCTTATGTTCTTGAGTTTGTTGACGAGTTAGCTGAAGGCGACGAAGTATTTGAATCTCAAGGGGTGAAAGTAATCGTTGACGCTAAAAGCTTGGTTTATATTGATGGCACTGAGCTTGACTACACCAAAGAAGGTTTGAATGAAGGGTTTAAATTTATCAACCCAAATCAAGCCGATGAGTGTGGTTGTGGCGAAAGTTTCACAGTTTAAACAATAAACCGATTGTACTCTTAAGCCCTGCACCTGTAGGGCTTTGTTCTATCTGAATTTTAAGCCAATACGTTAATTTGGCATGGTTGGAATTATGCGCTATTTTGAATTGTTTGCGATACCCGTTGATTACAATGTAGATTTGGCAAAAGTCACGAAGAATTATCTTGAACTCCAGCGTGCTGTTCACCCAGATCGTCATGCCAATGCCAGCAGCCGTGATAAATTATTAGCCGTACAAAATACTGCCGAAATCAACGACGCCTTACAAATCTTAAAGCACCCAGTAAAGCGTGCTGAATATATGCTCAGTGAACTGGGTGTTGATATTCGAGCTGAACAGCAAACCTTGCAAGATCCGCAGTTTTTAATGCAACAAATGGAACTGCGTGAAGAGCTTGAAGAGTTAAGTACAAGCACTGACCCTGATGCAGCTATTGCCCAGTTTGAGCAGCAAATAAAGCAACTAGATAGCCAGTATAGCGCGCAACTAGCAGAGCAATTAGCAAGTAATGATCAGCAGCAATGGCAGTTAGCCGCTGATAATATTCGTAAATTAAAGTTCGTGTATAAACTACGTGATGAATTAGAGCGGATTGAAGACAGTTTATTCGATGATTAATTATCCAACTTACTGAACGACAAGTAAGTCAAACAAGAGTTAAAGAGCATTATGGCATTATTGCAGATTGCTGAGCCGGGGCAGAGCGCGGCACCACATGAACATAAGTTAGCAATAGGTATTGATCTCGGTACTACCAACTCACTCGTTGCGACAGTGCAAAGTGGCGAAGCCCATACCCTTACCGATATTAGTGGTGCAGCTATGCTCCCTTCTGTTGTTCGCTATCAGGCTGACAGTATTACCGTTGGTGCAGAAGCGGCACAAGCGGCTACGCAAGACCCTGCTAATACGCTTGTTTCGGTTAAGCGCTTTTTAGGTAAAACGCAAGCTGAGATTGAACACAGCTACGGCCAATTACCGTATGATTTTTGCCAGCATGATGGTGCACTTGCCATTACTACCGCCGCAGGCAATATCAGCCCAATCACCGCATCAAGCGATATTTTAAAAGCGTTAAAGCAACGCGCAGAAGAAAGCTTTGCAGGGCAAGATATTTTAGGTGCTGTGATCACCGTACCTGCGTACTTTGATGATGCACAGCGCCAAAGCACCAAAGATGCCGCGGAGCTTGCGGGTATTAATGTACTGCGTTTATTAAATGAACCAACCGCAGCCGCTGTTGCTTATGGCCTAGATTCAGGTCAAGAAGGTATTATTGCGGTTTATGATTTAGGTGGTGGTACCTTTGATATTTCAATTCTACGCTTAAATCAAGGTGTATTTGAAGTACTCGCAACCGGTGGCGACTCAAGCCTGGGCGGCGACGATTTTGACTCGTTATTAGTGGATCACTTTAAGCGTGAAACTGGGGTAATGACATTATCACCTTCAAACTTACGTTTATTCATCAATAAAGCTAAAGCTTGTAAAGAAGCACTCAGCCAATACGCCAAAGTGAATGTTGGCCTTGAGTTTGATAATGAAAAGTACACGGTTGAAGTAACCCGCGACAAGTTTGAAGAACTTGCCATGGTATTGGTTAAAAAGACCCTACGCTCGTGCCGCCGCGCAGTGAAAGATGCTGGCATTAGCAATGACGAAGTACTGCAAGTGGTGCTAGTAGGCGGTTCAACCCGTATGCCAATCGTACGCAATCAAGTTGCTGAGTTCTTTAATAAAGAGCCGCTTACCTCTATCGACCCTGATCGCGTAGTTGCACTGGGCGCAGCATTACAAGCCGATGTATTAGTAGGCAACAAGCCTGATTCCGACATGTTATTACTTGATGTTTTACCACTGTCGCTTGGCCTTGAGACCATGGGCGGCTTAGTGGAGAAAATTATTCCACGTAATACCACTATTCCTGTGGCGCGTGCGCAAGAATTTACTACTTTTAAAGATGGTCAAACAGCGATGTCGTTGCATGTATTGCAAGGCGAACGTGAGCTGGTTGATGATTGCCGTTCATTGGCTAAATTTAGCTTAAAAGGTATTCCACCAATGGCAGCCGGTGCGGCGCATATTCGGGTGACCTTTAAAGTCGATGCGGATGGCTTACTGAGTGTATCGGCAATGGAAAAATCAACGGGTGTACAAGCTGAAATTCAAGTTAAACCATCGTTTGGCTTATCGGATGACCAAGTAGCCAATATGCTTAAAGAGTCGATGACTAACGCTAAAGATGATATGCAAGCGCGCATGCTCAAAGAGCAGCAAGTTGAAGCACTGCGTGTTATTGAAGCGCTTTATGCATCACTTGCAACCGATAGCGCTTTACTCGATGAACATGAATTAACTAACTTGAATGCAGAAATTGCTAAACTAGTTACAGTGCGCGAGACAGCCACCGAGCCAAATGAAATAAAAGCAGCCATTGAAAAAGTTGATAACGCCAGTAGTAAATTTGCTGAGTTAAGAATGGATGCATCGATCAAAAAAGCACTGCAAGGGCAGTCAGTAGACAACGTTTAAAAGAGGTTAGAATGCCACAAATTATTTTTCTTCCCCATCCGGAATTATGTCCTGACGGCGCTGCAATTGACGCACCAAGCGGTGAAACAGTTCTTGATGTAGCACTTAAAAACGGTATTAGCATTCCCCATGCGTGTGAAAAGTCATGTGCTTGTACTACGTGTCACTTGGTGATCCGCGAAGGGTTTGACTCACTTGACGAAAGCGATGAACTTGAAGACGACATGCTAGATAAAGCATGGGGCTTAGAGCCAGAATCACGCCTTGGTTGCCAAGCAATCATCCGTGATGAGGACTTAATAGTTGAAATACCAAAGTATAACCTCAATATCGTTAATGAAGAGCATTGATTTAAAGCAGTAAGCTTTGAGCCGTCAGCCGTCAGCCGTCAGCCGTCAGCCGTCAGTATAGAGATAAAACCATGCTTGACTTAACAAGCATGGTTTTTTTATTTTAAGCTGATAGCTGATAGCTGATAGCTGATAGCTGATAGCTGATAGCTGATAGCTGATAGCTGATAGCTGATAGCTGATAGCTGATAGCTGATAGTTACACATCGGAGGGATTTCTATGTCACATCTTATATTTACTGATTCATTCATTAACGGTGAGTTTTACTCGACCGCTAGTCATTTTGATATAATCGACCCCGCTACAGAACAAAGCATTACCTCGGTCAGTGATATTGACCAAGCAGGTGTAAAACAAGCTATCAACGCCGCTCACGGCGCATTTATTAAACTTAAATCCAGCAATGCCACAACGCGTAGTAATGTATTAATGCGCTGGTTTGAACTGGTTATGCAGCATAAACAAGCGCTTGCAGAATTAATGACCAAAGAGCAAGGTAAACCACTTAAAGAAGCGCTGGGTGAAGTTGAGTATGGCGCAGGCTTTATTAAATGGTACGCCGAGCAAGCCAAACGCAGTTATGGCGATGTGATCCCCGCCACTGATGACAACCACCGTTTAACTAGTTTTAAACAGCCCATTGGTGTGGTTGCAGGCATAACCCCATGGAATTTCCCGGTTGCTATGGTCACGCGTAAAGTTGCGCCAGCTTATGCCGCAGGATGTAGCTTTGTACTAAAACCTTCGGAACATACTCCTTTGTGCGCACTCGCGTTAGCCTATTTAGCTGATCAAGCTGGTTTTGAAAAAGGTGCATTTAATGTGCTGGTATCTGAAAACGCCAAAATGGTTGGCGAATTACTCACTAAATCAGAAGTGGTACGTAAGTTTACATTTACCGGTTCAACGGGAGTAGGTAAGCAATTACTAGCGCAATGTGCCCCGAGTATTAAGCGAACGTCGATGGAGCTTGGCGGTAATGCACCGTTTATTATTTTTGCTAATGCTGATTTAGATGAAGCTGTAAGCGGTTTAATGGGCGCTAAATTCAGAAATGGCGGGCAAACTTGTGTTGCGGCTAACCGTATTTTTGTACAGCGCAGCGTACTTGATAAAGTGCTTGAAAAACTGGCAGAGAAAGTGGCAGCATTAAAAGTTGCTAATGGTCTTGCAAAAGACTGTGATATCGGTCCACTGATTTACCCACAAGCCAAGCAAAAAGTGCAACAGTTAGTTGCCGATGCAATCACAAAAGGTGCGAAGCGTGTTGGCGTTAGCGCTGAACTGAGTGGTAATTATTATGCTCCGGTGATTTTAACCGGTGTAACTGCTGAAATGGATATTTACCACCAAGAAGTATTTGGTCCCGTTGCCAGTATTATTGCTTTTGATGACGAAGCCGAAGTACTCGCGATGGCAAACGATGTACCCTTCGGCCTCGCTGCTTATTTTTATAGCCAAGATATCAAGCAAATCTACCGTGTAAGCGAAGCGTTAGAATATGGTATGGTCGGCATAAATGAAGGTTTGATTTCAAATCCAGTAGCGCCATTTGGTGGCGTAAAACAGTCAGGCCTTGGCCGCGAAGGCGGCCATCAAGGGCTAGACGAATACCTCGAAGAAAAATATGTGTGTATGAAAGTTTAAAGCCAGAAGCTTTGAGCCGTCAGCCGTCAGCCGTCAGCCGTCAGCCGTCAGCCGTCAGTTTTAGACATAAATAAAAACCGTACTTGACTAAACACAAGTGCGGTTTTTAATTTTTAGCTGATAGCTGATAGCTGATAGCTGATAGCTGATAGCTGATAGCTGATAGCTGATAGCTGATAGCTGATAGCTGATAGCTGATAGCTGATAGCTGATAGCTGATAGCTGATAGCCTGTCTCTTATACAGAAGTTTCTATTTTCTTATATTCATGATCTAATAAACAAAAAA
>NZ_DRGM01000187.1 GCF_011050055.1 Pseudoalteromonas prydzensis
CCTTCATTTAGCTCTTCAAGATAACCTGGGACAATTTTGCCATCCAAATCACCCGGTACATATTGACCACGAATAATATTGTCATCTACACCTGTTGCAACAAGCGGACGTAGTGATTCTAATACTTTTAATTTTTCGGTGCGGATGCTGTTCGCATTAAGTTTATTTGGTGATTCCATCGCGACTAAACATAACAATTGTAATAAGTGGTTTTGCACCATGTCACGTAAAGCACCCGCTTTATCATAAAAACCAGCGCGGCTTTCAAGGCCAACGGTTTCAGATAAGCTGATTTGGATATTATCGATTGACTTAGCATCCCACATATTTTCAAATAATGAATTTGAAAAACGCAGTGCCATTAAGTTTTGCACCGTTTCTTTACCTAGGTAATGATCGATACGGAAAATTTGCTCTTCGCTAAAGTATTCAGCGATTTTTGCATTGATCTCTTCAGCCGAACTACCACAATAACCAATTGGTTTTTCTACAACGACACGTGATGTAGGGGTGATCAAACCTTTCGTTGATAGTATTTCACAGCAGCTGCCATAAACAGCAGGTGGCAGTGATAAGTAAAACACGCGAGATTTATCTGCATCGTGTTCATCAAGGATTGTTTTTAGTTTGTCCCAATCATCGTCCGCTTCGGTAACGTTAGTTACTACTGGCACTAAACACGCTGAAAAGGCTTTCCAATCTTTAGCATTAAATTCACCTTTACTTAAAAACTCTTTTAATGCTTGGTGAGCTGTTTCTATGTATTCCGCACGTTTACTTTCTTCACGAACCGTCGGTAAAATACGCGAACCTTGTGGAAGGTTGCCTTCTTGATATGCGCGATACATTGCAGGTAATAATTTGCGTAATGCAAGATCACCACCGCCCCCAAAAATTACAATATCAAAAGGATTTAGCATAATTTACTCTCTACGTTTGCTATGCCCGGTTGTCGACTATCTGCTATTGATAGTACAGGCATACATTCTTATTGTTTAGATGATGTCAGCTTTTTGGCATCGTGCTCGAGAAAAAGCCTGTTGAATTCGCTTGTTTTTATTGCTGAATATTGATCCAGCTGTACTCATATTAAACTGGTAATTAAATGAGTCTTAGGGGCTCTGTATATCCTCTCACAAATATACAGGCCCTAAGAACTCCAGCGCTACCCGTTCAAAGGTATTTGGTTGCACAGCACACTTGATTGTACTGTGCGAATTTTTTACTGTTCACGACGTTGTTTATAATAGCTCATTAAGCCATTTGTCGAGCTATCATGTGGATGAGTTACACTGTCATCCAATAACTCAGCTTCAATTTTTGACGCTAAGCCTTTACCAAGCTCTACACCCCATTGATCAAATGAACAGATCTCTAAGATGATACCTTGGCAGAAAATTTTATGTTCATACAAGGCAATTAAGCGACCCACTGTTTTTGCATCAACCGTATCTAACAGCATTGATGTCGTTGGACGATTACCCTGATGAATTTTATGATTCAACAATTCTGCAATTTCAGCTTCAGATTTACCTTTAGCAGTTAAATCAGCACGTACTTGCTGTGCATCGACACCCATCATCATCGCTTCAGTTTGCGCAAAGAAGTTCGATAATAAAATATCATGATGCTCACCAACATTAACTTGCGGTTTAATTGACGCAATAAAATCAGCTGGAACAACAACGTTACCTTGATGTAAACACTGATAAAAGGCGTGTTGACCATTAATACCTGTCATACCCCAGATAATTGGCACTGTGGTATACGGCACAGTATTACCCGCAAAGTTTACATGCTTACCATTACTTTCCATTTCACCTTGCTGCAAATACGCAGGTAACATGTGCAGTGCTTGATCATAAGGTAAGATTGCTTGTGAATCGAAACCTAAAAAGCTGGTATTCCACACACTTAGCAACGCCATCAACAGTGGAATATTCTGTTGATATTCAGCAGTTTTAAAATGTTCATCAACTTCAAATGCACCTTCAAGGATAGCCTCAAACGCTTCAAAGCCTAAGTACAATGCAATGGGTAATCCTATCGCACTCCATAATGAAAAGCGACCGCCTACCCAATCCCACATAGTGAATACGTTTTCATCAGCAATACCAAACGCTGCTGTTTTTTCTAAATTTGTGCTTACTGCAACAAAGTGTTTAGCAATCGCTTGGTTGTCATTGGCTGACTCTAAAAACCATGCAACAGCCGTTTTCGCATTAGTCATGGTTTCAGATGTAGTAAAGGTTTTTGATGAAATCACAAACAAGGTCGTTTCTGGGTCAATTTCTTTTAATATTGACGCAATCTGTACACCATCTACATTTGAGACGTAATGCACGTTAAGAGTATCGTCTGCGAAGCTTTTTAGTGCTTCCGTGGCCATTTGCGGACCTAAGTTCGAGCCACCGACACCAATACTTACCACATCTTTAACTGTTTTACCGGTATAACCTAACCATTGCCCGCTGCGTACTTTTTCAACGAACAATTTAATCTTTTGCAATTCAGCATTAACCACCGAACTTACATTCTCGCCATCTACAACTAATGATGAGGCACTGCGATTGCGCAGTGCAGTATGCAGCACTGCTCTATCTTCGGTGATATTGATTTTTTCACCGCTGAACATTTTGTCACGCCAAGTGGCGATATCGCACTCTTGTGCTAAAGAAATCAACTGTGCGAGCACACTGCTATCAATCAATTGTTTTGAATAATCAAATAAAACACCAGGGATTTGAGTCGAAAATTGCTCGAATCGTGTGCTGTCATTGGCAAATAAATCTTTAAGATGAGTTTCCTTCATCTTATTCGCACTTGTTTGTAATGCTTGCCAACTAGCTAACTGTGAACGACAACTCATTTTTTAACATCCCCTTAAACTTGCAACAAACTGATTTATAACTATCTTTATATAAATAAAGTGAACTGATAGCGTATTAACCTACAAACGAAGTTAACGATAAGTTAAAATGACAACGCTGTCAATAAGCTACTTTTATATTTTATAGTTCAGATAATAACGCACTTTTACTCATTTGACACCGGTATCATAAAAATTATCTCAATTATTTTACTGCTAATTTAACTGAACATTAGATACACTAACTGGTCTTGATGAAGAATTAATGAATAGTACTTTGCTAAGTCTACTCAAAAGTACTCATCACAGACACAGGACAACACTAAACCAATAACCTAAAAGTAACTCTATGAAAGTAACTATAAATGATGTAGCGAGACTCGCCGGGGTTTCGATGAAAACGGTTTCACGGGTGATCAATAAAGAGCCCTCTGTTCGTAAAAAAACTTACGATATAGTCATGGAAGCTGTCAATGAGCTGAACTATCAGCCAAATCTTGCAGCACGAAACCTAGCAGGTACATCATCATTTACTGTCGGTTTAGTTTATGACAACCCCAATGCGTATTATGTGATTGATATGCAAAATGGTGTGCTATCTCGCTGTAAAGACGAAGGCTATGAACTGGTGATCCATCCATGCACTTACACTGATGCAAACATGGAAGCAGATTTTATCACTATGATAAAACGCTCTCGTCTAGCCGGACTTGTGCTTACTCCGCCGTTATCAGAGCAAAGCAGCATCACTAATTTGTTGGATGAATTAAACATTCACTACGTGCGAGTGCTATCGGGACGGCCAACTGATGATGACCAAGATACCTGCATTTATGTCAACGATTATAAAGCGGCGTATGAGATCACCACTCACTTATTAACGCATGGCCATGAAAATATAGGTTTTATTTGTGGTGATAAAGAGCACAAATCTACATCAGAGCGTCTTGAAGGTTATAAAGCGGCACTGGCAGATCATAAAACTCAATTCAACAATGAGTTTGTTTATGATGGTAAATACTCTTTTGAGTCAGGTGTTGAAGGCGCAAAAACATTGTTAGCCGATGATAACAAATTGGCGATCACAGCAATTTTAGGGGGTAACGATGAAATGGCCGCAGGCGCTTTATTTGCGTCACGCTTAATGGGTATTGCTATTCCTGAGCAATTATCCATTACCGGCTTTGAGGATTCGCCCTTCTCTCGTCAGACTTGGCCAAAACTAACTACAGCCCACCAAGCCAACGATGTTATTTCTCAACATGCAGCACGATTATTATTTACCAAAACTCGCGGGGCGCGAAATCAAGATAAAGACATCATTACCTCGTTTACACCCTCAATCGTTATTCGTGAAAGTTCTGGTCCAAAACAGTAAGCCTTATGCCTATTCACAATAAATAAGGCGCTTTTTAGCGCCTTATTTATTTAATCTTACAATTTGCCGTGCTTTTATAACAATGCCATACCGCCGCTGAGGTTATACACATTGGTAAAGCCAAGCTGAGACAAATTAGTGGCCGCCTGTTTTGAACGATTACCACTGCGACACAGTAAAATATATTTCCCTTGCGAGCTTAATTGCCCATCGACTAACGCGTTAGCCATTCTACTGAGCGGAATGTTCATTACACGCGCAGGATTGATTGCAAATTGCTGAGACACATTAGTTGCGCCATGCTCATAGGGTTCACGGGTATCAATTAAATATACGTCGCCTATTGTTAACATCTGTTTTGCTTGTGCGGCATTTAGTTCGTACGCAGTGCTATGTTGTAAACTATCAGCATAACCACACAAGGTTGCAAATTTAGACAGATTGCATTCATCACTGTGGCGTTTTTGCTCTGAAAATTCGGTGTCGCTTATTTCATTACTTAATAATGCCTGCAATAACGGCGTCTGCTGTTGCTGGACCTGCCAATTGATAGCAAAGCATTGCTGGTAGTCATGACCAGAACAAATCACTGTCGAATTATCTAAACACTGTGCTAATTGGCGTAATGAGTGCGCCATAACTAACGCATTGCCGCCGTCAATGGCTGTATTACCAAGCCCGGCAGGCAGCAGTAAATCGCCACAAAAACAAAAACGCACTTGCTGAGATACATTACAACGCAACAAGTAACTAACACTATCCTCACTGTGTCCTGGCGTCGCTATACGTTCAATGGTGCACTCAGGTAATTCAATCACAGTCTGTGCAACTGGCCAGCCTAATTGATGTGCGTCATTAAAACTAAATTTTAGAGCTTGCGCCAATAACGCGGTTGCACCACAACGTTCTTGATGAGCATGGGTATCTAAAATTGCTGCCACAGTTAAATTTTGGGTGTGCACTATTTTTTCAAGGCGAGGAATGAGCTCAACAATAGGGTCAATGATCACTGCTTGTTTATCTGCGCTGACATAAAGCCAACAGCATGCTCCTTGATGCCGAAATTGGGTTAATCCTAATGCACAGGCTTCTTGTTGTGGCAATGATGAATCAGATACCACTAAACAGTTGGCTTGTAATATAGGTTTAAGTGAACGAATACGCGTACATGCCGTAGTTATTTCAGCTTGTGTTGTCGCAGGTCCAAATGACAAGCGAATTGCATTTTCACTACGCCAATCACTCACCCCCATAGCATCTAGAACAAAACTACGATTTGCACCGGAACTACACGCAGATCCACCACTGATACGAATACCTGCTGCATCAAATAAATCCATCACTTCTTTACTGCTTAACTCATCAACGGCAAAGTTTAAAGTCGTAGGCACTGATAATTCAAAAGCATGATTAAATGTTAAACTACCAAAGGTATCCACTAACGCATGATGCAATTGTTCACGGTAGCTGTTTAACACCTCGATTGATTTAAAGGTGTCGCTTGTTTTATCGAGTAATAAGGAAAACAGTTTGTTAAGACCTGCAATACCCGGTAAGTTTTCAGTACCAGAGCGCATACCGCTTTCTTGGCCACCACCGGCGATAAAAGGCGTGTAAGCACTGCCTTGGCGAATATACAACACCCCAATGCCTTTCGGTGCATACAGCTTATGACCTGAAAACGGCGCGTAGTCAATCGTTGTATCGCTAAGGGCTAATGCAGTTTTGCCCAGTGCTTGTACGCAATCCACCATCCACGCAACCTCAGTGTTATGGTTGCGAATGACCGCTTCAATGGCAGTTAAATCTTGATAAACACCGGTTTCATTGTTAACCGCCATGGTACAAATCATCAGCGCATCACTGGCGTGTTGAGCAAGAAACTCTAAATCTAAAATACCCTCGCTCGAAACAGGTATCGCAAGCACAGTGGCGTTAATACCTAATACCGCATTCCAATGGATTAACGTATTTGGTACCGCTTTATGCTCAGTGGCGCCGTATAATAAAACGGGGTTTTTGATAGTATGATTCTTAGCAGCAATTAACGTCGACACCACCGCAGTTTGAATGCCTTCGGTGGCCCCTGAAGTAAATAAAATATCGCCCTGCTGTGCACCAATAACATCACGCGCTTTTTGACGCGTTTGCTCTAATAAGTGTTTAGCTTGAATACCAGTAATATGAGAAGAAGAAGGATTACCAAAGCAAATTTGCATCGTATGTGACACTACCTCGGCAATACAGGGTAGCACAGGGGTCGTTGCGTTTGCATCTAGGTAAATTTGTGAACCAGTGTCAGTAGGAAATAATAAATCAGACATTAAAAAACGCACCATATTACTAAAAGATATATCTTATAACCCATTCTACATAAAATTAATGAGTAGCGTAATAATCAATTAGTCTCTCAAGTGCGTTATCTATACTATTTATGACTAAAGCGGGTTTTGTTCGCTCGTTTGTTCTTCATATTTAGTTGACCAAGCATTGAGTAACGCTTTAACTAAAGAAGCCAGCGGGATTGCAAAAAACACTCCCCAGAATCCCCATAAACCGCCAAAAAACAATACCGCGACAATAATAAATACCGGATTTAAGTCAACCGCTTCTGAAAACAATAACGGCACTAGCACATTACCGTCCAGCGCCTGAATAACACCGTAGATAATTAAGATAGTCCAAAACTGCGTTTCTAAACCAAATTGAAACAGTGCCACAGCCGCAACAGGGATTGTCACAAGCGCTGCTCCTACAAAAGGGATCAACACTGAAAAACCAACTAATACACCTAATAACGCCGCATACCGTAAGTCAAAAATAGTGAATGCAATAAACGAGACAGTACCCACAATCAAAATTTCAAGCACTTTGCCACGAATGTAATTCATGATCTGTTGGTTCATCTCATGCCACACTTGCAGAATTAAACGACGCTGTTTAGGTACTAGCTTCTCTGCACTGGTAACCAATTCGAGCTTATCTTTAAGCATAAAAAACACTAACAATGGCACCAAAATTAGGTAGATCAACCAAGCAACGACATCTTTGAGTGACGTTAAAGACACCGATAACAGCATTTGACCAAACTCGATAGCCTTGGCTTCAACACTCGTTACCACTGACTGCACTTGCTCTGCGGTAATTAAACTTGGGTATTGCTCGGGTAAATGCAGTAAAAATGCCTTACCTTGCTCTATCATATGCGGTGTTTCCTGCACTAAGTTACTTGCTTGCTGCCACAGAACAGGTCCCATACCAATCACTAAGGTCAACATCAATCCTGAAAAAATTAACATCACAATAATTGTGGCGGTAAACCGGTGTAAACCAAACCGCTCTAAATGCGCAACAGGCCAATCCAGCAAATAGGCAATCACCAAGGCAATTAATACCGGTACGATAAACGCACCGAAAAAATAAAATAGCGCCATTAAAGCGAGTAATAAAAGCAGTAAAGTAACAGAATGTGGATCAGAGAACTTCCTGTCGTACCACGTTTTTACATATTCAAACACGATTAAGCTCCACGATTAACAACCCATGTTGTTGCTCTAATTTGTAAGGATAATGATTTTTTTGCAAAAAGCGCTCAATATCTCGAGTCGATTGCTGCGCCAAGAAAGTAAATTTAATCGTTTGCGCAGTGTCGACCGCTTCGCGTAAAGCCAGCTTAAACTGGATAAATTGCTGTGGGCATTTAAATCCGCGCAAATCTTGCTCTAGCATAACCAATTATCTACTCTATAAAAATGAATAATAAGTATTATACCCAAACTATCTGATGATGCAGAGTTCAGCGTTTCACAAGGGCTTAATATCAAGGCGTTACTTTGCAACACTGGCCTTTACCAATGCTACAGATAACAAATGTAACTTTTTCTTAAAACACGCATCGCAATAGTTTATCCTTATAGCATAGTTTGTAGTAAGGATAAGTTAATGTCTGGCACGCATAATAAAGCGCAACTACCCAGTAATCCAACTCTTAAAGAAATTAACTGGTATAAAAAGCAAATTAATTGGGGCGAACTGCCCCCCTTCTATCACCTTGTTGCCTCATCAGTGAGCGAATCAGAGGGGATATTAGAACACGGTTTTGATAATGCAGTGAAAAGAATCATTGATAAACGCAATTGGAATCTCGATATATTAGAAGGCCATGAAGATGCTTCAGGAGAAATTCACTGTGCAAATAAACCGCGAATTGCGTTACACCAAGTATTTACTGACCGTGGTTTTGAATTGTGGGCACTGCCCTACGCAAAAGACGTTACAATAGACAAATATGTCAAAGATAACCGTTTTATGGAGTTTACTGAGTGGGATCCGGTTTCAATGAAAAGTTTGATCCGCATTAACCAATTGCACAAATTTATTGGCTTTTATTTTGAACGTGGCGATAAAGCAGATAAAGCGCTTATCCTGCATGCGCACAAGGTAGTGCATAAAATCATTAGTTTTTTGCAAAGAGAATTGAACGTTGTAAAGCTAGATGGGGTCACAATCAAAGAGTTATATCAATTATGTGAACGAGACAGCAGAGCATGCAGTGACGAAATAGACATTGCAAAACTTATGCTCGGTGAAAACCATAACAAGGAATAAAATGCAGCTTAAATCAGCCTTTATCACATTATTCAGTGCACTTTTAACAGTTAGTGTGCTGGTAAGTGAGCCATTAAAGGCACAATCCAGTTTTACATTACCCGATCTTGGTACTTCAGCATTACAAGCATTGCCCCTTGAAAAAGAACAAGCGATTGGTAAAGTAATGATGATGCAAATTCGCGGCTCTTCGCCTGTGGTTAGCGATCCGGTACTTGATGAGTATTTAAGCACACTTGGCCGAAAACTGGTTGCCAATGCCAATGACGTGCGCTTTCCATTCTCATTTTTTTGGATCAATAACCCTGAGATCAATGCATTTGCTTTTTATGGCGGTCATGTGGGTGTTCACACCGGTTTAATTGCCCAATCAGACAATGAAAGCCAATTTGCTTCGGTACTTGGTCATGAAATAGCCCACGTAACCCAGCGCCACCTTGCACGCCGTTTGCAACAGCAGCAAGATAACAGCGCACTGACTATTGCTGGTATGATTGCGGGTATTTTAGCCTCGGTGGTCTCTCCAGATGCCGGTATTGCTATTATTTCAGCGAGTCAAACACAAAGTGCATTTAGCCAATTAACACACAGCCGCTCTGCAGAGCAAGAGGCTGACCGCATTGGTATGCAAACACTCAATAACGCAGGGTTTGATCCTTATGCATCCAGTGAGTTTTTAACCAAACTTGCGGCGCAAATTCGTTACAAATATAAACCGCCAGCTTTTTTACTGACTCACCCATTACCAGAGAGCCGAGTATCTGATGTACGTCTGCGAGCGCAACAGTTTGAAAAACGCCAACTTCCTGATAGCTTGGATTTTAATCTTGCCAAAAGTCGTGTAATTGCCCGTTATCACGAAAAACCGGCAGCTGCAGAAAACTTCTTTAGAAAGCTCATTCGTGAAAACAGTTTCTATAATAAAACAGCGCTTAATTATGGTTTGGGTATTAGTTTATTGGATCAAAAAAAGCTTGATGAAGCTGCCGCTATTTTAGATGAACTTTTAGAGTCTGATCCTAAAAATTTATTTTATATTGATACCCACACCGATTTATTAATAGCACAGGATAAAGCCGCTGAAGCGGTAAAATTTTTAGCTGCGTTGCATGACAACCGCCCCAATAATCAAGTCATCACTTTAAACTACGCTAATGCAGCCATAGAAGCTGAACAATATGATGTTGCAGTCACTATTTTAAAGTCATTTTTACTGGAAAAACCTGAACATCATTTAGCCATGCAATTATTAACCAACGCTTACAAAAAACAAGAAAACTTGGCCGCTTACCATGAGTCGAATGCTGAAGTGTTAGCGCAATACGGTGCCTATTTAAAAGCAGCCGACGAAGTTCAAAAAGCACTCAACTTTGTAGAGCCACAAGAACTAATTAAACAACAGCGTCTCAAAGCACTACTGACGCAATATCGACAAATGCAAAAAGAGCTCGCGAGACTTTAAGTCTCGCGCTGCTTGCCCTAAAATAGCCTTACTTTATCTAATTGGATTGTTACTATGTCTGTTACTATTTTTCATAATCCACGTTGTTCAAAATCACGTGAAACATTGGCCCTACTTGAACAAAAATCGATTCAACCAGATATCATCGAATATTTAAAAACACCGCTTAGTGCTGAACAGATCAGTACCTTAGTACAGCAATTAGGGTTTTCATCAGCACGCGAATTAATGCGCACCAAAGAAGATATCTACAAAGAGCTAGCGCTTAAAAATGAGCATGATGAAAGTGCCTTGATCGCAGCTATGCAAACTCACCCTAAATTAATTGAACGGCCAATTGTCGTTAACAACAATAAGGCGGCATTGGGGCGCCCACCTGAAAACGTACTAAGCGTACTTTAATGAGCATCACTATTGTTGTTTTGTATCATTCAAGTCATGGCTCTGTTGCCGCAATGGCACATGAGATTGCAGAATCGATTGAATGCCAAGGCGCCACTGCACTGCTGCGAACATTTGAAAAAAGAGCACCTCACGACATTGTGATCAGCAAAGATGATTTAATTCAGTGTGATGGTTTAGCATTTGGCACGCCAACTCGGTTTGGTATGATGGCCGCACAAGCAAAAGCATTTTGGGAAACCACCAGCGATATTTGGTTGAAAGGACAATTAATCGATAAGCCGGCCTGCGTATTCTCATCATCAAGCAGTATGCACGGCGGTAACGAAGCAACCTTGCTTAACTTGTCTTTACCACTGCTGCATCATGGCATGATGCTAATGGGTGTGCCTTACGAAGTACCTGAATTGCTTGCCACACAAACAGGTGGCACCCCATATGGCGCCAGCCATGTAGCCGGTGCACAAAATAGCGCGCAATTAAGCAAAGACGAAATTAAAATTTGCCAAAGTGTTGGCCAACGCTTAGTTAAAATAACGAGAAAATTACAATGACATCGCACAGCGATTTAAACCCACAACTGACGCCGAAAAAAGCCATCACAGTTCGCTTTCAGCGCATTGCTATTATCGGCTATGTTGGCCTATTACTGCTAATGCCACTGTGGTTATTTTTGATTGCCCCCCGTGAGGGCCACAGTAACGGCTTTATTTTTACTGTGTATATTTTACCGCTATTACTGCCATTGAAAGGCATTATTCAAGATAAACCGTATACCTACGCGTGGGCAAATTTCATCGTTATGTTCTACTTTATTCATGGTTTTACACTACTTTGGGTAGCGCAAGAGCAATTACTATGGGTATTACTTGAATTATTATTTGCCAGTATGATGTTTATTGGTTGCACGTATTACGCACGCCATCGCGGCCAAGAACTCGGGCTGAAAATTCGTAAGTTAAAAGATGAATTAGCACAAGAAAAAGCCGAGCAAGAATACGATAGAAAAAATCGTTAACCCTGTTATAAAAAACAAAAAACGCGCCTACTGGCGCGTTTTTTGTTTAAGGATATATAAGCTACACGACTTCACTCAGTGTTGCTAGTGCAACAATACTCGCTAAACCGAGTTGCGCTATCAAACTGAAAAACGAAAAACAGCGTAATACAAACAACCCCCAGGGGTGTTTGATGTGTGGGTAGAGTGCACAACGCTTTAAACTCATTGCAAAAAAGAAACAAACAATTGCCAACATGGTTAAGCACAGTGTTAATTCACTTTTAATTGCAATCGAATCATCAAAAAAGAAAAACAGCTGTAATGGCAATAACAACGTCACTATCGCATGTAAACCATGTACTTTTTTAATTCGTGAAAACTGCCCTTCTGGCGATAGTTCTTTAATGCCAAAATCACGTTCTAGGCACTTAACTAACTGACTCGCTTTAATGCTAACAGCTAAACGATAGCAGCTTAGCCCGTCATTGTTACGTACGCGAAAATCATAGCCCGATTTCAATAACAGCACCATCAGCGGTTCATTTTTTGCGAGTACGGCATAGTGTAAGGCACTATTACCAAGTGCATCGCGTTGTTTTTTATCTTGCTTATCTAAAAGCGTCTGTACTAAATTAACAAACCCTTTTTCAACAGCCCACATGAAAGCGGTTTTATCGTTTTCATCGGCAAGCGTACCCGTTGCTCCTTGCTCTATAAAGCGCATCGCCATTGTTTGCTTAGCAGTATCCACACTTAAATGCGCCAGCAGTGCTTGCTCTAATAGCACCACAGAGTCAACATCAGGCGATACTTGAGTCAGCAAAGTAAAGTAATCTTTGCCGCCAGCCACCTTTTGCGCCGCTAAATCGCTCAGTGCACTCACATCAATAATTGCATCAGGAATAAAGCTACTTAAACGCTCTCTAAAATCAACTTCTTTCCACAACGCTAAAGCATCTTCTGCCGTCATTTTACTGCCCGCATTAAGCGCATGCTCAATAATGGTAAAATAGCGTTTTGAAAATAACTGGGATAGTAATGTGATTGGTGTTTTTATCGTCGTTTGCGCAGCAACAGCTGCATATTTTTCAAGGCGTTGACAAAGTAATAGCACTAGACTTTCAGGACTATAGTCGTTGTCAAAATAGTAATTTTTTGCTGCTGATATATATTGCTGAGCCGCTTCATCATATTCACAAATATGTTGAAAAAAACACTCTTCAAATGGCTCAAGGGGAGTTAACCAAGTTAGATAATAGATAGGCGGTAATACAGTAGTGCACACGCCGTCATCTTCTTCAGTCGAGCGACAAGCCGGCCATGCTTCTAAAGCGTCTAAAATGAATGCACCGTTTTGCTCAATAAGTCCTTTGACTAATAACGGGTATTCTTTCGGCCAAATAAGTACATTTTCCATTAAAAAAACACAACTCCAGTGTCTATCTTGCTCGGTACAAAGGTCAGTTAAAGAGTTTAACAACTAAAAACTGACACTGCGCTTAATATAGTAATGAGTACCTTAAAATTTTCTAAGGCAATTTAAGCGCTTATTCTAGCATAGCCAAAACCACAGGCTATAGACAAACAATGTGATTTTAAAAGAAAATAACAAAGCGGCACGGTGTTTTCACAGCGTGCCGCTTTTGGTTGGAGACGTACTTGGCAATGGTTATTTACTATTAAGTTCGGCTGTCACTTGATCAAGCCCAACTTCTGAAATTCGTTGGATCACTTCTTTTTGTTTTGCACTGAGTAACGAAATACCCTCGGCGACAATATCATATACTTTCCAACTGCCATCTTTGCCTTGACGAAGCTTAAAATGTAAATCAATGGTTGGTGCATTAGCATCAATAATTTGTGTTTTCACTGTTGCAAAATCGCCAGCCGTTGTGTCGCTGCTTTGTGCAAACTTTATTTCTTGGCCAGTGTACTTCATTAATGCACTTGCGTATGTCGTCGTTAAATAATGCTCCACGGCACGAATAAATGCAGTCGCTTGTTCGCGCTCAATCCCTTTTATATGCTTACCTAATAATTTATAAGACACAAATTTAACATCAATATTAGGCATTAAATACTGTTCAACAATCTGTGCCATGTCACCTTTACTGGCCGTACCTTGACTGTTTATTTTGCCAATTTCGCTAAACAGCTGATCCCCTACTTGGGTTAGTAACTGATGTGGCGACGGTTGAGCCTGCGCAAACAACGAAGCACTAAAAAAAAGTGAGATAAATAAAATGTAACGGCTAAGTAAAGTCATTGTTGAGTAAGTCCTGAGTAAATCTTATGGTGTAATTTACGCTGTTCATAAGAGATTAAAAAGCCACAAAATAGCACCTTATTAATGCCAAACAGACACCAATCTATTTAATCTTTTTATTTCATATTGTTAGCTAAGCTCATGCAATAACACACAGAGTCTGTGAATTTACGCCACTTGAATTAGCCTCCCCCACGCCCTTATTTTGTAAATAACATTTCCACCTTAAGAGCTTTCCCATGTTATTTAAAAGACTAACTTTATTGATTTTATTATCTATTTCCATGTTCAGCGGTCTATCTTATGGCGCCTCCTATACACTTTCTCCCCACGGTTATGCCATTGACTACATCCAAGGTGAAGGTGATGTCAAAGGGTTAAAATTAGCATACCAGTACCATCCAGAGTCCCTACAATCGCTGTTTAAAAACACCCATATTTACTTAGAATCAAGTATTAATCTTTGGCAATATGGTGCTAAAAACAGCCATCAGACCAATACCGTGCTTGCTTTGTCGCCGGTATTTCAATACCCAATCGGATCAGTAGCAAACATACCACTGTATTTCGAAGCTGGAATTGGTGTTTCATTAATTAATGACACTCACTTTGCAGGTAAAAACGTGAGTACCCACTACCAATTTGAAGACCGTCTAGGCTTTGTTGCTGACTTTGGAAAAACCAAGGCCGCACTACGCTATTTACATTATTCAAATGCGGGATTTAAAAGTCCAAACCCTGGCCTTGACTTTATTTCGCTGTCGTTAGCTAGGCGTTTTTAAAGTGTATAATAGCTGCTAAACTCAGTGAAAATTAATTGGTCATTAAAAAATCATGCAAATTTGGCAAGTCCTTATTATCATTGTTGTGTTGGCAGTTATTATCGGCAATATCATGCTATTAAAGCACTCAGCAAACATTAGTTTTAAAGCCCAGGATAAAAAAACAGACACCAGAGCGCAAAAAAAGCCCTAACCTAGTTTAGTTAGGGCTTTGCATCGTAGGGGATGTTCTTTAATTTAGGTAAGCTCTTTTCTGAGTTCTTTAGTTGCTTTAACCATGTTATCAAGTGCTTGACGCGTTTCTTCCCAGCCACGGGTTTTCAAACCACAGTCTGGATTAACCCATAAGCGCTGGACAGGTATTTTTCGCGCCGCTTTGTGGATCAAGGCTTTTATCCATGCAATGTCGGGCACATTCGGTGTGTGAATATCATACACCCCAGGACCAATATCATTCGGGTATGCAAAATCCTCAAATGCTGCAAGTAACTCCATGTTTGAACGCGACGTTTCAATGGTGATCACATCAGCATCCATATCTGCAATCGCAGCAATGATGTCATTAAACTCGGCGTAGCACATATGCGTATGAATTTGCGTTTCATCTTTCACACCGCTGGCAGACACCCTAAATGCATACGCAGCCCATTCCAAGTATGCTTGCCATTGGCTGGCTTTTAGCGGCATGCCTTCACGAAATGCAGGTTCATCAATTTGAATGATTTCAATACCCGCATTTTGCAGATCAACCACTTCATCGCGAAGTGCAAGTGCTATTTGATTAGCTATGGTTGGCTTATCTAAATCATCACGAATGAATGACCAAAACAGAATCGTCACAGGGCCTGTGAGCATGCCTTTCATTTTCTTGTCAGTCAGCGATTGCGCATATTTACTCCACTCAACCGTCATTGGCTGTTCACGTGAGACATCGCCCCAAATGACTGGCGGTTTCACACAGCGTGAGCCGTAACTTTGTACCCAGCCAAATTGAGTAAAAGCAAAGCCTTCAAGGAGCTCTCCAAAATACTCAACCATGTCGTTACGCTCAGCTTCTCCGTGCACTAATACATCAAGATCGAGCGCTTCTTGCTCTTCAACCGCGTAACGAATTTCTGCCGCCATTTGCGATTGGTATTGTGCAGCGGATAACGCCCCGGCTTTAAAATCACGTCGGGCTTTACGAATAGCCTGTGTTTGCGGGAACGACCCTATCGTTGTGGTTGGTAATAGCGGCAAATCAAGCGCCGCATGTTGCTTTTCGATACGCTGAGCAAATACGCTGTTGCGCTCACCATCTGTTGCCGTTAATGCACTGACACGTTGCTGCACAGCAAGATTATTCACCCGTTTTGACGTTAAACGTGCTTTAACTGGTGCGCAGTAGCTTTGCAACGCGCTGACATCATTACTTGCAAGTGCCGCTTTTAGTAATGCCAGTTCTTGGCCTTTTTGTTTCGCGAATGCAAGCCACGAACGCAGCTCATCATCAAGCTGTTGCTCTTGGTCTAGATCCACTGGGGTATGTAATAACGAACACGACGGCGCAAGCCATAAGTTATCAGCACGCTTTGCAGCAATGTCTTTTACATTTGCATAGACAACTTCTAAGTCAGCGCGCCATATATTACGACCATTGATAACACCAAGCGACAGCACTTGCGATGGGCTTAATAGCGAATCAAGCGTTGTCACATCTACATCGCTTGCAACACAGTCAAAGTGCACACCATCAACTGGGTAGTCAGCAATATCGTTATAATAAGCAGTTACTGAGTCAAAATAACTGGCAAGTAGCAACTTTACACCTTGTCCGGCTAATGCATTTAAGCTCGTTTTTAATGCATTGCGATAATCTTGTGCGAGTTCAAGGCCCAAAATAGGCTCGTCAATTTGTACCCACGCAACCCCTTGCGCAGCAAGTTTAGCTAATACCTGTTGATAAACGGGCAGTAGCTTTTCAAGTAAACTTAATTTATCAAACTCTTTACCTGCACATTTAGCTAAATAAAGGTAACTGACAGGGCCCAATAACACCGCTTTTGCTTGATAACCTAATTTTTGTGCTTGGGCAACGTGTTCAAATAACTCGCTCCAAGTTAATTGAAACTGCTGATCACTGCTAAGCTCAGGCACAATATAATGATAGTTAGTGTTAAACCACTTGGTCATTTCGCTGGCTGCACATGCACAACCTGTTGGTGCGCGGCCACGACCAATACCAAACAAGGTATCCAGATCCACGCTGCCATCCGCTGTTTGATGACGCTCAGGGATAGCACCAACTAATAAACTGGTAGCCAGTACATGGTCGTACCAAGCAAAGTCGCCCACCGGTAATAAATCAATACCAGCATCAGCCTGCAGTGCCCAATTTTCTGCGCGGATCGCCTCACCTTGCGCTAATAGCTCTGCTTGAGTGATGTTACCTGCCCAATATGATTCAACTGCAAATTTCAATTCGCGCTTTTTACCTATTCGCGGAAAGCCTAAGTTATGTAATTGTGCCATATGCTCTAATCTCCATTTAGCTGTTTAGATGGCTAAAATCTACACTCGTAATTGCAATCGTACAATTGATGCTTTCTCAGTTCTAACGTGAGGTAAATTCATGGAAATAATTTTAATAATCTAAAAAAATACAATGATAACGCTGTCAAATCTAATGCTATAGTGAACTTGTAAACTTTACGTGAAAAAATGACGTTATTTAGCCATCTAGACGTTGAAGCACCTTTAATAAAAGCGTATTATGTCTGCAATCTGAGTTCGGCTCACTTTTACCATGAGAATTATTAAAGATGATTGATGTAAAACATTTGAAAACCATCGCAACCTTGAAAGAAACCGGTTCTTTGGTGAATACTGCGCGGGAATTATTTTTGACTCAATCTGCTTTATCACATCAAATCAAAGATTTAGAAAACAAGCTTGATTGCCAACTATTTGAACGTAAAACTCAACCGGTACGTTTTACTCCGCAAGGTATGCTATTGCTAGAACTTGCAAACGAAGTACTGCCTCGCGTTGAGGCGACTAAGTGTCGTTTGAAAGAAAGTCTTAACCAACCAATCTCACAATTACGCCTAAGTGTAGAATGCCACGCCTGTTTTCATTGGTTACTACCGACGATTAAAGAATTCAATAACTTTTGGCCAGATATTAAAGTGGATTACGAGCGCGGCTTTAGTTATGACGCTATACCCGATCTGCTCAGCGATGAACTGGATTTAGTATTAACCTCAGATATTCGTGAGCCAGATAAACTTGAATACGCACATTTATTTGATTTTAAACTTAAGCTCATTGTTGCCCCTGATCATGAACTGGCAAAAAAAGCCTATGTCACAGCCCTTGATCTAAAAAACGAAACCATTATTTCGTATCCTATTCCTCGTGAACGTCAGGATATATTTAAGCATTTCATTCAAAATGCACGCTATGACGGTACTTTAAAAACGGTTGATCAAGGCTTATTAATTTTTCAACTAGTAAGCGCGGGAATGGGCGTTGCGGCATTACCAGATTGGTTAGTCACACCTTATGAAAGCCAAGGGCTGATAAAATCAATTCCGTTGGGTGCGCTGGGCTTAACACGGCCGATGTATTTAGCGATGAAAAAGAATATGAAAGACAATCCAGTCTATCGCCACTTTTTAAATACCTGTAAGTTAAATAACGGTCGATAAAATAACAGTAACCCAGTAGCATACAAAAAACCCTTTTATGTGTGCTACTGTAATGTTTGAATTAAAAAAAATCCTCGGCGCAATGCTTATGCCGTTACCGTTATTGGGAATACTGTGCTTTATCGCTCTGGTTATCGCGCTGCGCACCAATAAGCTCAGCGCGTATATTGGTATCTTCGCAATCAGCTTTTTACTGCTGGTCAGCACCCCATTTATTGGCCAACAAATAATAGATCCAAGTTCGCAATTAAAATACACCTTTCACTCAAATCAGCAGCCAGCACTCGATAAAATAGTGGTACTTGGTTGCGACGTAAATCCCAACCCACAACTTAGTGCCAATAGTCAGCTCGGTAATTGTGCTAAAAGTCGCTTAGTTGAAGGCCTGCGGTTAGCCAACATTTACCCTAATGCGCAACTTATTGTTTCAGGCGGTGGCTATGCAAAAGTCACCAATAGTAGCTTGATGCAACAAACTGCCATCAGTTTAGGAGTGGATGCAACGCGCATCAAACAAAACCCCGCAGCCATGGATACCGCCGACGAAGCAAGACTTCTAGCACCCACCCTAGTTGATTTTAAAGTGGCACTGGTCACCTCAGCCAGTCATATGGCACGGGCAAGCGATTTATTTAATGCTCAAGGTGTTGACGTGATCCCTGCCGCTACGGATTTTTATGATTTCTCCGCCTGGCCTACTCACAAACAATATATTCCAAATGTAGAAGTGCTCAAGGCCGTTACCCGTTATTGGCGTGAAGTACTAGGAAGTGCGTGGATAAACGTGCGCCGCTGGATTGATCCAGAAGCGCTCTAAATCAAGTTCAGGGTTACACTGGGTTATCTATATCAATAAAGGTTACATCAAAGCCATGTTGCTCAGCCAATAACTCACCGAGCGCTTTTATACCATAGCGCTCGGTGGCGTGATGGCCTGCGGCAAAAAAATCAATATGCTGTTCTCGGGAGCTATGGATGGTTTGCTCTGATGCCTCGCCAGTTAGGTATGCATCTATGCCTTGGCTTGCCGCCAAATCGATATACCCTTGACCGCCGCCGGTGCACCACGCAATTGTTTCAATTGGTTCATCGCGTACTAAACTAACCAATGGCTCTCGGTTTAATACCCTTGCTATCTTTTGTGCGAACTGTTCGCCACTCATCGGGGTTTTTAATCGCCCTTTTACCGCCACGCTGTTTACCACAGGCTCTAAACCTGCGCTCATTTCCAAGTCAAGTAATTGGGCAAGTTGTGCGTTATTGCCTATTACCGGGTGCACATCAAGAGGAAGGTGGTACGCAAACAAATTTATATCGTGATTAAGCAGCGCAGCTATGCGACGTTTTTTAATCCCGGTAATTGCTTGCGCTTCACCTTTCCAAAAATAGCCATGATGAACTAATATTGTATCTGCGTTATGAGCAATTGCAGCATCTATTAATGCTTGGCTGGCAGTGACACCCGTAACAATTTTTTTGACCTGCTCACGTCCTTCAACTTGTAAGCCATTTGGACAAAAATCTTGGATAGCATCCGGTCTTAAAATAGTATTTAATAAGTGATTAAATTCTCTGCGCTGCATTTTATTATTCCAGATTAGCGTTAAATTCTGTGCAAATTTTGGCGTTTATAGGGCTAAAATGGAAGGAAAATCGCAAAAAATTGAAAAGTAAGTCAAAAATAGGTATAAATAAATATTCTCAATCTGTGTTTACAACGTATAGGGTCTCTGATGAGCAAACTAGACAAAACAGAAGTATTAAATGCCTTTGAAGCTGCATATCAAGCAGCCAACGGTAAGAAACCTGAAATCACCACCAAACCTGGTTGGTACAGCATCGATGGCGGCAAAAATTTACGCCTTGCAGAAGTTGCTGAATTAACAGAGCAGTTAACATCAGGCACAACGTCTGACAAACCTGCCGCTAAAGCACCAGCTAAAAAAACTAAAACTAAAGTAGCTCCCGCTAAAGCAGCTGTTAAAAAAGCGCCATTTACTATAACAACAGCGAATGAAGAAGGTTACACAGCCGAAGAACTTTGGATTGTGTACCTAGCTGAAAAAGATCACGATTGTCGCCTACCGCGCGGTGTTGTGTAAGCTAATTTAGCTGTTATTAAAAAACCGCTTTTAAGCGGTTTTTTTGTGCGTCACGTATTGCGCAACTTTTTTATTTGCGCCGTTAGATAATGTACCGCACAGCACAATAAATACAGTGCCAAGCAACACTGGCATGAGCAGGAAATCCCAACTTTGCCCACTTAACATGATTAGAATAGGGTTCGCACCGGCAGCAGGATGAATGGTGTCTGTCAGCATCATGGCTGTGATAGCCAAACCCGTAGCTACAGCAATGCTAATTGGCTCAACACCCACAAAATTCACAAAAACAACACCAATTAACGCAGTTAAAAAATGCCCTATTATCACGTTTTTTGCTTTTGCTAGCGGGCTGTGTGGCACGCCAAACACTAACACCGCTGTAGCACCAAAAGGGGCCATTAACCAAATTCCATAATTCCCTAAACTTTCTAAATACGCCAACACCAATAATGTCATTGCAGAAAATACACCGGCACTGAGTGCTTTATAAAACGGATAATTCATAGTTACCTCCAAACAAAGTAGACCGACTTGTCTACACGCAGCAGTGTAGACAAGTCGGTCTACTTATGTCAAGCTTACTTTTTGACTAGGAGCAGCCATGGATAAACGTACCCAGATAATTAATACCGCACTCAGTGCCTTCTATCAAAAAGGCATCCATGCGGTAGGCATTAATGAAATACTTAAAGGATCAGGTGTTGCAAAAAAAACGCTTTATAATCATTTCGTCAGTAAAGATGAGTTGATCTGCGCGTGTCTTGAGGTGAGAGATCAGCGTTTTAATACCTGGTTAAGCAAGCAAATTGCAGGCAGTACAACGCCACTAGACGTTGCCTGTGCATTATTTGGTGCTATCGCAACTTGGATAGATAATAAAGCGCCCGAGCTTGGCAATTTTAATGGCTGTTTCTTTATTAATACTGCGGCAGAATATCCTGTGCCCGATCATCCTATTGCTTTGCAGTGCGCAGCACATAAACAAGCGGTGCTAACTCTGCTAATTGATACACTCAGCCAAACGGCGCAATTACAAAACCAGCCCGCTAAAGCCGCTCAACTGGCGCAGCTGCTGATGACTCTAAAAGAGGGCATGATCTGCCAAGCGCGAGTCACGCATACAACGAATCACTTTTTACAAAATCCAGAGTTGTTATGTCAGTTAATGAATGTGCAGCCATAAAAAAAGCGACTATTCAGCCGCTTTTGATTGGTTTATTTAATAATTACTTATCTTCAAAGTACAGTTTGTCACGTGCTTTTTTGCCAACTTCATTCATAGTCGCGGCATCAAACAAGCGACCGTTGATCATAGTGTAATCAACTTTATCTGTATCACGGATATTCGTCAGTGGATTGCCATCGATCACCATTAAGTCAGCCAGTTTACCGACTTCTAATGAACCGATATTTTGATCAAGGCCGATGTACTTTGCCGGATCAAGCGTCGCCGCACGAATTGCCTCAAGTGGTGTCATACCGCCTTGCGCAAACATCCAGATCTCCCAATGCGCGGCAAGTCCTTCGCGCTGGCCATGCGCACCTAAATTCACTAATACGCCCAAATCTTGCAGCTCTTTTGCAACGCGGGCATTATTAAAGTGATTATAGTGATGATCGGGTGCTTTAACGCGACGCATTGAACGCGGTAGCAATTGGTTTTTTGGCACAAATTTACTCAAACGCGGATGATTCCACACGTCTGTTTTATCATACCAATAGTTCTCACCCCAAATCCCGCCATAGGCAACACCGAGCGTTGGCGTGTAACCTACATCACTTTGTGACCAAAGCTGCTTAATGTCATCATAAATATTTGCCACTGGTATTGAATGCTCAATCCCGGTGTGACCATCAACCACCATGGTTAAGTTATGTTGCAGTAATGAGCCGCCTTCTGGTACCACCATCATCTCAAGCTCTCTACCGGCTTCAATCACTTGCTGGCGCTGTTCACGGCGTGGTTGGTTATATGACTTAACACTAAATGCACCGACTTTCTTTAAACGCTCTAGATGAAATTTTGCATCCTCTAACGAATCAATATGCGACGTATAACCAGGCATATTGGCGCCATATAAAATAGTACCGGTTGAGAAGATACGCGGACCAACTATGTTTCCCGCTTTTTGCATTTCGCTGGCAGCAAAAATTTCCGTGGTATCGTTTGATGGATCGTGAATCGTGGTTACACCCAACGATAAACCGGCTAAGTTTTTCCAGTTTTGCTCAGGAATAATTTCATCACTGGCTTGTGAGCCATGCGCGTGCGCATCAACAATCCCTGGCATAATGGTTTTGCCAGTGACGTCGATCACTTGGGCGCCTTTTGGAATGCTAACATCACCGGCGCTGCCAACGGCTTTAATATGCTTGCCATCGGTTAGTAATACGCCATTTTCAATGACTTGCTCACCTTTCATGGTAATAATACGTGCGCCCGTTAAGGCTATCATGCCTTTTGGTTCAGCCATTTTGCTACTAAAGCCAATGTTATCGCCGCTTGTTACTTTAAAATCAGCGTCATCCGCTTTATTTATATCAAATAAACCTGCCAAGCTTGCATGATAAAGCTCAGGGCCTAAGCTCCAATACAGTTTATCGCTGCTGGCGCTCCAGCTGATATTCTCACCGGCACGCACAGATAACTGCTCGATTGGGAACTGGCTGTCTTTAGGACCAATATTAATGGTTTTTCCACTTTGCACTAAAGGAGTAACGAACACTTTAAAGCGTTCTGCAAAAGCTAAATATTTACCATCAGGCGAGACTCTAAACTCAGTGGCATGCTCTGACTCATAAAGCTTAGTGATTTTTTTCGAATCCAGCTCAACCATGCTCAACGTAGGCTTTGGCCACGGGCTCATTACATAAATACGGTCATTTTCTGCTGCAAACTGTGGCTGATAACCACTTTTAGTAATAAGTTCTGCTTTACCGCCTTTACTGCTCACTGCATAAATACCAGGGTGCAAAGACCAATCAGGGTTTAAAATACTGCCACCAGAGGCTTTACGATACACCACCGTTTTACCATCAGGGCTAAAGGTTGGCTCAACATATTTACCCGGCTCTGTGGTGATAGCATCACCACGACCACTGCGTGCAGATACAACTCGTACAGCGCCCTGCTCGTTATCGTCCCAGGTTACATAAACGATTTTTTTACCATCACGGGAAAACTGCGGGAACAACTCAAAGTGATCATCTTCTGTAGTTAAACGTTTAACTTTACCTGACTCTAAATCGCGTTTATAAATATGCCCTAGCGCTTCAAAAATTGCCGTTTCACCATCCGGTGACACCTGCACGTTACGGAGCATTTTTACAGCAAATTCATCGCTATCAATGTTCTGCGTAAAGCGCACTGCTTTTTGAATTTTCTTACTGGTTTTAACTGCAAATGGCACAGTTTCTACATCACCGTCACTTACATCCAGTTTGTGAATAGTACCACCCGCCCAAAACACCAGTTGTTGGTTATCTGGGGTCCAGGCAATGGTTGGATACACACCATGAATAGCCCATGTTTCTTGCATATCACGTTCAAGCTTATCGTATAACTTGGTGTGTTTGCCGCTGGTTAAATCATATAAATACAGGCTCGTTTGGAAGTCGTCACGCTTAATATACGCAAGCTTTTTGCCATCAGGCGAAGGGGTTGGTCGAATTGCACCGCCGACACCATCAATAATCGTTTCTATCTCACCCGTTTGCCGATCATAGCGTTTGATTTTATAAATACCAGCAACGGAATCTTTTGAATAGTGGAAGGTTTTACCCGGTGTTGCATCATGAGAAAAATACACATAACGGCCATCCGGTGAGAACATTGGCTCACCTAAATCTTTTTGGTCATCCGCGCGTTGAGTGAGTTGTACACCTTTACCACCCGCTTTATGATAAAGCCATACTTCACCAGCGCCCAGTGAGCGCGTTGCAGTAAAGTGTTTACGAGCAACTATGTAATCGCCATCAGGACTCCAAGCAGGGCTATTGAGCAGGCGAAACGTTTCATCGGTTACCGGCGTTTGGTTTTCACCATTTACATCCATTAGCCAGATATTATCGCCACCACCTTGATCTGAGGTAAACGCAATATGCTTTCCATCAGGACTAAAACGTGGCTGCATTTGCCATGCAATATCAGAAGTAAGCTGCACCGCTGTGCCACCTGCCATTGGCATGGTATAAATATCACCCAGCAAATCAAATACGATGGTTTTGCCATCAGGGCTAACATCAATATTCATCCAAGTGCCTTGTGAGACACTGATAGCGGCATCAGTAAACTGCCCTTGTGGCGCATCTACTTGCCATTTTTCATCATTATTATCCGCTGCCTGAGCTTGGCCATAAAGTGCCAATGACACAGCAACAGCCATCGCTGTATGAAGCATTGTTTTCATTGCATTCTCGCTTATTTTTATTGCGGTTTTCATCTTATGAACATGATTGCAACAAAAACGGCTGCAAGTTACCAGCGATATCTGATAAAGCGCAGTTATTTGGCGGTTAATGCCATTTTATCGGGTCAAACTGGTAATAACCGACCAACAAACTGTATATTTCAGGGTCGTAATGGCGCAGCTCGGCGGGTTTTTCAAGAAAGGTTTCAGTGACTACAGCAAAAAATTCGGCTTCATTAGTCGCGCCATAACTATGAATAACATGGGGCATATTATAAGCCACATGCGTTTTTAACTGATTATAAGCACGGCTAAAAACACGCCCCCATTGTTGATAATCCGCTTGCTTGGCTAATAACGGCGTGCCGGTTGTTTTTCCAGTTTCTTGATCAAGTTGATGAGCAAACTCATGAAACACTAAATTATGTCCGTCACTGGGCAAACGGTTACCTTCTAATACATCATGCCAGCTCAGTACTAAAGTGCCGCCAGGCCACGACTCTCCTTGGCGTACCGTATTGTGATAACTTACCAGCCCAGCATTGTCACGGGACGTTTGTGGGGCATAATATGCACTAGGGTAAAGCAAAATCTCTTTCACATTTTGATATAAGGGCCATGGTTTGTTGAGCACTAACACGCATGCGTCAGCTGCAACTATCAGCTTCATGGCATCATTTAACTGTAAACCATCACAGCCGATAAAACGTTTCTCATTTAAAAACCACACAATATGACGTTCTAATTTCTCACGATCGCTATCGGTCATTCTTTGGTAGATAGGCATACAACGTAACAGTAATGCTGTTTGTTTTGCGTCTAAACGGTAATCTCGGTATTTCTTTTGCCACAGTCGATTTTGAATTACCGGCCAACGCCAATAAACAGCCACAAACGCAATTAGCGCCAGTATTAATAATCCATTTACCATATGAGTGTCCACTAAAAAGCTATGCAGTATTAATATGTCCGTTGGCTGGTAAATTCAATTAGTTAACTACAAATAAAACGCCGCATATCGATTTAGGAGCTACGGCTCCTTGACATGCTGTTAACCTAAATACAGGTTAACAGCTTGTAGAATTAACGATACAGTGGCTGCCATGCGCAGGTTTTATAACCATAACGCTCGAAATAGAAGCGGTTACAGTTATCATCATAATTACTGTTACCTACATCAATACGATGGCCACTGATGTACTGATTGTGCAGTGACACCTGCTGACCGTTATACAACAGTGTGAAGTGTACATGCGGGCCTGATGATTGACCGCCTTCACACAAGGCCTGATTATAGTTGTTAGCATAACGGCCAAGCCATGCGCCAGGTTGTACATAATCACCACTGGTATATTGTAAGTTAGACATATGATAATAGTTGGTTGCATAACCACTGGAGTGCGTTACGCGAATATTGCACGATGAAAAACGCGTGACTGTGCCGCCATGAGCCGCTTGTACGTATGGTGTATTACTGCCCCAGTTACCCGAACCATTATTAAAATCAAGTGATGAATATGGATAGCCAGAGCCAGTATTTGAATGGGCCCCCCCGCTATACCAATAACCTGATGGCCAAGGTAGATCCATGGAAAAGCTGGCAGCTGTAAACTGTTGACGACTGCTTTTTGCTGCACTTTTTGATGAACGTTGTAGCTGTGCACTACTTTCGGGGAATAAGCTATCAAAAGTGGCTAAAAAGCCTGTTAAATCGCTATTAGCGTGATGAACGTTATCTTGCTCCACGGCTAATTTATTACGCTTTTTAAACACACTAACCAAGGCAGCCGTTGCAGCTGTGCTGCTATTTGTAATGGCCGAGTTGCTTATAGCCGTGCTCGCGTATTTTGATTTTTTTGCCGTCACTTGGCTATCTTGCCACTGTTTGTAAGCATAAAACCGCTGACTTAATTTTGTAACCACATCTTCTACTTGCGCATCAAAACCCCGCTCATCAGATAAACCCGCTAGCGGGTTAGTGCTATCAGCAGCAGGGTTTGAAAGTAAACCGCTTTGCTGTTCAAGCAAGGCTAAAATAATTTTCGGATTAATACTCGCATAACCTGCCCAATGCAGAATAAGCTCTTTTTTATCTTGTAGTGCAGGAGCATGTAGAGCAAAAAAGTTATCCCAGTCTTCATTCAATAAGGCATTATTAAATACAAACTGAGTATCATCAACAGCCAGTAAAGAGTTTAATTTTAGTGATTCAATAGACTGGGCTGTAAACGAAAAATTATCGTGCTTATGACCTTCTGCAAATACCGCAGGTGACACGCCTAAAATACTCGCTAGTGCAAGATTAACTATATTATTTTTCATCTGTTGTTCCTTGTATAAATATCAAAAATATCCCCAACTGGGAACAAAGATATAACATCAAGGTTAAGCAGATGTTAATGAAGTGTTTTAATGTTTACATAAATATATTTTATGTACCTGATATAGCATGGTCTGCAGCGGGCTTTCTCTGATAAAAATAAGCGCATAAAAAATACACAAGCAAATTACAAAAAAGCACATTAAGGATTCAATTGTTTAGCGCTAAATGTATCTGAAAATGTTATTTCTACCCTGTTTCGGCCATTACTTTTTGCTTTATATAATGCCTGATCAGCTTGCGCTAGTAACCGATCATAATCATTAACGTTCAATGAGTCAGCGACACCAAAGCTGACCGTTACAGATAACCCGCTAGCAATATTTGAAAAATCATAATTGGCAATTTCCACCCGTAATTGTTCACATAATTGCGCGGCTTGTTGTGCGGTTTTATTAGGGAATAGTAAGGTAAACTCTTCACCTCCCCAACGAGCGACTTGGCTTGCGTCGCTCTCACCACATTGGCCTAACAAATGAGCAACTACGCAAATTACCCGATCGCCAATAATATGTGACCAACCGTCATTAATTCGTTTGAAATGATCGATATCCATAATCGCAATAGCCAAAGGTAAAGCTTGCTGTTTAAAATCTGAAAAATTATCAGCTAGCCAACTATCAAAGGCACGACGATTTGGCAAATCGGTTAGCTGATCATGAGTTGCTTGATGAGCAAATGCATCCGTTTGCTGTTGCAAGTCTCTAGTTTGTTGCTCGACACGAATCATGAGCTCCTTTTCAATTTTTTTATAATGATAAAGACGATATTGATACAAGGCGTATGCAAGCAATAGTAAAGTAAAAAACATTACCAGTTTGAAGCTTGTTTTTTGCCAAAAATACGACTGAATAACAAAATTTACCGTTTTATAATTATCCTGCCACTGACCATTTGGGTATCCCGCTCGTACCATAAAAGTATATTTACCCGGAGCAAGATTTGTATATTCTGTAATTGTTAAGCGCTGGCGATTTACCCACTCGTTATTATAACCAAGCAATTTTGTTTGAAAGTTGAGCCGCTGCGGCATAATGAAACTCAAGCCAGCATAATGAAATGACAATCGCGACGTACTTGGCGGTAAAAGTAGCACTTCTTCAGCATATAATAACGGGGTATTTTTACCATCTACATACAAATTTTCTATCACTGTTGGCAATGATATTTGCGTGGCTTGTTTTATACGTTCAGGCACAACAGTACTCGCTCCTTGGGAAGTAGCAAACCAAATACTGCCATCATTATGAAGTGTTGCAGCCGGGTTAGAGCCACCATTGGCTTGGGCGCTTAGCATACCATCGCCTTCATCATACAGTTGATACTGTAATTTTTGGCTTTTAGCATTGATTGGATCATCTAAAAAGTCATTCACTTGCTGCTGCTTAACTTGAATGATGCCACGATTACTCGACAACCAAAACGAATCACCTTGTGCCACTAGCTGAAAGAGCTTATCAACTGGTAAACCTTGTTCACGACCCAACATCGCAATATCGCCAGTAATAATATTAAAGCGAATCAAACCTCTATCTGTGGTCATCCACATAAAGTTTTGTTGAGCGTAAAAACCAAATGCATATTCTGCATTAAATTGTTTAGGAAATGCCTGCCCTTTAAATTCCCCTAAGGCACTATTAAACATAGCAACACCAACCCCCGTGCCAACCCAAATGTTGCCATGGCTATCAAGCGCAAGTGCCATAATAAAATCACCAGGTAGACCCTGTTTGGTTGTATATTGAGTTAATGAACCATCGGGTTCTATACGTGTTAGCCCTGCAGCAGAGCCGACCCACAAGCGTTGTTCGTTATCAAACAAAAGTGCTCTGATTTCATTACTTGCTAAGCCATAATCACGATTTATTACTGGGTAGATTTTTTTATCAATAACACGCATTAAACCACTGGTATAAGTACCGACCCAGACATTTCCTTGTTGATCTTCAGCTAAGCTGAGAATTGATAAGGGATCTTGATCAAATGCAGGTTTAATCGCCTCTACTTTATCATCACTAATGCGATTTAAACCTAAGCTACTCCCCACCCAGATACTGCCATCAGGGCGAGAAAGTACGCTGCGTACATAGTCGCCATTAAGTCCACGTTTTTTTGTCCATGACGAAAAAGGGGCTTCGCGTAATCGATAGACACCGCCGTTAGTACCAACCCAGATGCTTTTTTCACGATCCTGCATTAACGATAAAATACGATTTGCCGGTAAACCTGCGTCGGCATCCAGTTGCTCTAAACCAATTTCACTGAGCCTAAAGAGACCTTTATTGATAGTACCAAACCAAATGTCATCATGATCATCTTGTAATAGACTAGAGATAGATTCTCCATCTAATTGGGTATGAATACTTTCAAACATATCACCCACTAATCGCCACGCACCTTTTTCACCTGCAACAATGAGTTGGCCTTGTTTAGTTAATAATACCGAATAAATAGAGCTGTTAGGTAATCCACTACTTGGCGTAACCAATTGTGCCGTTTTATTTTCGACTCGATACAAACCATCGCTAGTAGCGGCCCAGATCACCCCACTCGCATCTTCAACTAATCTATATGCGCTGAAATTAACTAATACCCTATGTTCTGGGCCATTATCAAACTCACGATATGTAACACCGTCGCCTTCTAGTGCTAACCACATTTCACCTGAACGGGTTTTTAAAACATAATTAACCATGGCTGACGCATTGTCTTGCGCAATCCATTGCCTATTTTTTAAATGACTAATACCACCGCGTGCTCCTGAAATATACAAACTGCCATCGGCTTGCGGGGCTAGGCTACGTAAACCGGAATCAGGTAAACCGGCTATTTCTGAGCGGGAAAATAGCTTAAATTCACGACCATTAAAACGGACTAATCCTTCCCAGGTCGCAATCCACACATAACCATCACTGGTTTGCGCAACACTATTAATACTATTATGTGGTAAGCCCGAGCGGGTATTCCATGTTTCAGCAAAATAGTCATTCAGAGGTAAGCGAGTTTGCTCAGCAGCAAAGCTGCTAAAGACAACAAAAATGAAAAAACAAAGACCTAAACGGATCATTATACTAAACGCCTTTGTAATTATGGCGAGCTAACAACTTAGCATTAACACAAATTAAATTAATAATGATTTATTAGTATTTAATTATCATTACATTTCACTGTTCGGCAATTATACTAACATAGTCTTAGTTTTAGTTTCATTAACTAAATAACACAATGTGTTTACGTCTAAACTAAACAGAAAAGTCATCAATACTGCGTTGCAGGTGTTCAATAAACTTTGCCACATGCAAACCATCCATTAATGCATGATGTACATCTATGGAAAGCGGCATTTTTCCGGTTTTGGCATTAAATTTACCAAACACTAATTTTGGAATACCGAAATTATCTGCTTGGCTAAAGGCATGAGAGAAGCTCATAAAATCCAACCAAGGTAACACTGAAATATGCAGCAGATCCGCTTGCCCTTCTGTGCATGCAAAAGCATCTGAAAATAAAGGTTGTTGTTTTGCTGCTAGGCTCACAGCACTGGCATGCACTTGGAAATCAGCAAAGCTAGACTGCGGTAACAAATAACTAAACCGAAAAGTATCATCATCTGCAAGCTCAACAACACTGGCCCGCTGAGTTGTTAATTGCCAAGGCATGTTATCAATAATACGCAGCAGCATTGGCTGATAAGCATGACTGGCCTGTAACGCCGCATAAATATAAGCATGAAAAAATGAACACTGTTGTGCTTTACAATACTGATAAAGTGCTGCCACATCGAGCCGTACACAGACATTAAAATAAGGTTGCGTAAACTCTTTAAACAAAGAGAAGTGTTGTTGGCGTGACCATGAGGTTAAATCGATTGGGGTCATTATTTAAAACTAAACGGCTTAGGGTAAGCGTATCGTGAGTGATTTATTACATAAAGTAAAGGCGTGCAATAACACGCCTATATACCAATCGGCTTAAATATTTAACCATTCTAGCGTGCTAAATAAAGCGCTAACTGCGTTATAAATTTCTAAAGTAGAACAACTACATGTCGAAATTTATGCCTTGTTATCACTCTATTTATCTGTCGCTATAAATGGCTAATAACTTAACACGATTGGTATTCGGCTATTATAAACCGTTTTTGATGATCTCTTGTGCTAGTTCATCGGCAATTAAATGCGTTGATTTTTGCTCTTTTTCACTGCGTGCAAAAATTTCAGTTAGGGTATCGTAAATACCTTCAACATGTTTATTTGACGCTGCAGCAGAGTAACCTTCTGGCGCAGTTTCATAATAAACATTAATGATACCACCGGCGTTGATCACATAATCCGGCGCATACAAAATACCTTTTTCACGAATGATTTCACCGTGACGAGATTCTGCCAATTGGTTGTTTGCGCACCCAGCAATAATAGTCGCTTTAATACGAGGGATCGTTAAATCATTGACTGTAGCACCTAGTGCACATGGCGCATAAACGTCTACATCAAGGTCATAGATCTCGTCGATGCTCACCGCAGTTGCGGCAAAGTCATTGACAACACGGTCAATCGCTACTTGGTTAATGTCGGTCACAAATAATTGTGCACCGGCTTCATGTAAGTGTTTACATAAACCATAAGCAACGGCGCCTAACCCTTGTACCGCGACTTTAATACCTGTTAGGTCCTGATCACCACGTTGATGCTGTAACGCGGCTTTAATGCCTAAAAAAGTACCATAAGCAGTAAATGGTGATGGATTACCACTTTTACCTTCAAGGCCTAACACATAGTTAGTTTCTTTGTTCATAATGGCAACATCTTCGCAGGTGATGTTAACATCTTCGGCTGAGTAATAGCTGCCATTTAAACGCTCTAATTGACGGCCAAAGGCACGAAATAGCTGCTCAGATTTAATCTCTTTCGCATTACCAATGATCACAGATTTACCGCCACCAAATGGCAGGCGTGCTACTGCATTCTTATAGGTCATACCTTTTGATAAACGCAGCGCATCAACGATAGCATCATCATCACTTGCATAGTCCCACATTCTGCAACCACCAACGGCAGGACCCAGATTAGTATTATGTACGGCAATAATTGCTCGAAGCCCTGATTCTTTATCTGCACAAAAAACCACTTGTTCGTGGTTATCAAAGTCAACTTGATTAAACACAGCCACTTTATCTTACTCCGAAATTTGTAACCCGTGAGAGGGTATGCACGCTGAAATTGCCGAGACTTTATCACTTCAAATTGCGCCTTACCACTATATGAGATGATAAAACTAATCAAAATAACTAAACATCATAAACAAATGCAATAAGACAAATTAGCCGCATATTTAATCCACAAAAAATACAAAAACAACAACTTAAATGCACATTAATTGAAAGATTACAAATATAGCTTTACGTGAACGTAAAAGGCAAGTTTAGTGTAAAGTAAATATTACAACCAGAATAACGGGAATATATGTTTAAATAGAGTAAGTTATGCGCGGAGTTAGGGATTCATTGAAACTGGTCAGATCTGATAAGCGGTATTTAACATTCGCTAAATACCGCACAAAATCAACGGCGGTTTATTTTAATTTACCGTCTAACTCTTCGATCTTTGCTTTCCAAATCGCAGGACCTTGCGTATGCGCATTTGCGCCTTCGCTATCTACCGCAACTGTAACTGGCATATCTTCTACTTCAAACTCATAGATAGCTTCCATACCTAAGTCTTCAAACGCCACAACACGGGCTTTTTTGATTGCTTTCGATACTAAGTATGCCGCACCACCTACTGCCATCAAATACACTGACTTGTTGTTTTTGATAGATTCAACGGTTGCAGGGCCACGCTCTGCTTTACCAATCATCCCAATGATGCCGGTTTTCTCTAACATCATGTCGGTAAATTTATCCATCCGTGTTGCAGTTGTTGGGCCTGCTGGACCTACTGCTTCATCACGTACCGCATCAACTGGGCCAACGTAGTAGATAAACTTATTATCAAAATCCACGCCCTCTGGTAAACCTTCACCTGAATTGATCATATCTTGTAAACGTTTATGCGCCGCATCACGACCGGTTAAAATAGTGCCTGACAATAATACTGTCTCGCCCATTTTCCACTCGCGGGTATCTTCTTTGGTTAACGTATTTAAATCAACGCGGCGTGTGCCTTCACCTACTTCAAACGTTACTTCTGGCCAATCTTCAAGTTTTGGCGCTTTTAAGTTCGCAGGGCCTGAACCATCTAGGGTAAAGTGAACATGGCGAGTCGCGGCACAATTTGGGATCATTACCACAGGTTTTGATGCGGCGTGTGTTGGTGCGGTTTTAATTTTTACATCAACAACCGTTGTTAAACCACCTAAACCTTGCGCACCAATACCAAGTTTATTAGCACGTTCAAAAATATCTAAACGCAACTTTTCTTCGGTAGTTTGTGCACCACGTTCCATAAGCTCATGGATATCAACAGGATCCATCAGGGATTCTTTTGCTAGTACCGCTGCTTTTTCAGCCGTGCCACCAATACCTATGCCTAGCATACCCGGTGGGCACCAACCAGCCCCCATGGTCGGTAAGGTTTTTTCAACCCATGCCGCTACGTCATCAGATGGGTTCAGCATCACCATTTTGGTTTTATTTTCTGAGCCGCCGCCTTTGGCTGCAACCATCACTTCTACTTCGCCGCCTGCCACTAAATCAATGTGTACCACTGATGGCGTGTTGTCTTTGGTGTTTTTACGGGTGCCTGCTGGATCTGCAACAATCGATGCACGTAAAGGATTATCTGGGTTCAAATAAGCACGACGCGTTCCTTCATCAACCATTTGTTGTACGGTTAAATCGGTTTTATCCCATTTCACATCCATACCTACTTTTACAAAGCAGGTAATAATGCCGGTGTCTTGGCATAGCGGGCGCTTACCTTCAGCCGACATACGCGAGTTAATTAAAATTTGCGCGATGGCATCTTTAGCCGCTTTACTTTGCTCTTTGTTATAGGCTTTTTCGAGTGCTTGTACAAAATCAAGTGGGTGATAAAACGAAATATATTGCAGAGCATCTTCAATGCTATCAATAAAGTCTTGCTGACGAATTGTACTCATAGGGGTTCCTTAAGTTACCTTTACGTATTTTTATACACGTAACATAAATCAAACCGGTGACGGTGGTTTGCAAAGCCATAGGCAGCCTTTGTTATTCACTAAACGCTGCCAAAAAATTTTAACTTATGATACCCTCCCAGCCCGTTTCGAGCCAGTTTTTCAGGGTAAAAAAATAGATGATAAAGCAACAAAAAACCTGTATTCAATTAGACATTTCGCTCAACTGTGTAGAGGTTTTCGCCTATTTTGCTGATTTACCTTATGCAGTACTGCTCGACTCTGCCAATAGCGAGCATATCAATAGCCGTTATGATCTGATTGCTATAGCCCCTAGCATGCGCCTAGAAGTTAAAAATAATCACACTTATATTGATGACCAGCTGACAACGCAAGACTGCTTTAGTGTCATCCAAAACGAGCTTGCCAAGCTTGATGCCAGCAAAACACAGCACGACTTACCGTTTAGCGGTGGTTGGCTAGGTTATTTTGGTTACGACTTAGGCCGCGTCATTGAACACTTACCTGAACAAGCAATTGATGATATTGCTATGCCACAAATGGCGATTGGTCTGTACCCTGATGCATTAATTTACGACAAGCAGCTCGGCCATTGGTTTTATATCGCGCAGCCAAATATTGATAGACGAGCCCTGTACCTTGAGCCGTTAACAACCGCAACACCACTTTATTCTGCATTTGAGATAACCCGTGACTGGTCATCAAATATGAGCCTTGCTCAATACAGCGATAAATTTGCCAAAATCCAAGCATACTTAAACAGTGGCGATTGCTACCAAATCAACTTAGCACAACGCTTTACCGCGCAATATCAAGGTTCGCCGTGGCAAGCTTACTGCACTTTACGTGATGCCAACAAAGCGCCCTTTTCCAGTTTTATTAATCACCCCGATGGCGCTATTGTATCTATTTCGCCAGAGCGGTTTATCGCCATCAAGCAAGGTTACATTGAAACTAAGCCCATCAAAGGCACCTTGCCGCGCTGCGCAAACGAGCAAGAAGATGCTGCACAAGCCACTCGCTTACAAAATTCAGCGAAAGATCGCGCCGAGAATGTGATGATTGTTGATTTACTGCGTAACGACTTAGGTAAAGTTGCCAAACCCGGTAGCGTACACGTGCCTTCGTTGTTTGCGATTGAGAGCTTTCCGGCCGTACACCATTTAGTCAGTACAGTTACAGCGCAATTAGCCGCTGATAAAACCGCCGTTGATCAGCTCAAAGCGGCTTTCCCTGGAGGCTCAATTACTGGCGCACCAAAAATACGTGCGATGGAAATTATTGAAGAATTAGAACCACATCGCCGCAGTATTTACTGTGGCTCAATTGGTTACTTAAGTGCTTGTGGCAATATGGATACCAGCATTACCATTCGCACCTTAGTGTGTCATAACCAGCATATTTATTGTTGGGCTGGCGGCGGCATTGTGGCTGACTCCCAAGTGGAGTTGGAATACCAAGAAACTTACGATAAAGTAAATAAAATTTTGCCTTTATTGAAGTGATCCTCTTGAATAGCCGACAACTTATGGCTCGTTTTCAGCTAACTGCGCCCAATACTGACATTCCAGCGCATCATGCTTATTTACAAGGCACTCAACGCGCTAGTGCCGTGATGCTGCCATTGATTGATATCGACAACATTGCGCACATTTTATTATGTAAACGGCCAACCTTTTTAAATCATCACCCTGGCGAAATTTGTTTGCCCGGCGGTAAATATGAACACAGTGATATCGATTTACGTGACACCGCCCTGCGCGAGTTAAATGAGGAGCTTAATATTGCTGCTGAGAATGTCCGTGTGATTGGCCAATTACCCGATTATTCTACTCTTACCGGCTTTACCATCACGCCATTTGTTGGTGTGCTCGCAGCGAATACCCAATGGCAACCCGATCACAATGAAGTTGCAGCAAGTTTTTTACTGCCCATTAACGCCTTAGCGAATGTAAACAATTGGCAACCCTTAGCGTTTGAACGACGCGGAAAGGTAATTACTTTACAAGGCTTTTCAACCCCTTATGGATTGCTCTGGGGGGCAACGGCAAGCATTATAAAAAACTTTACAAAACAGCTCGCCATACCAGTTTAAATCTCTGCCGCAAAGGGTTACAAGGCTACAATTACGGGTTATTATGTGCGACCGTTCAAAGGCAGCAATCGTGCTGAGTAAAAGTAGAGTAAAGTTATTATGATCAGTGCATTTGATATGTTTAGTATTGGCATTGGCCCGTCGTCTTCACACACAGTCGGTCCTATGCGTGCATCGCGTTTATTCGTTAACGAACTACAACAACAAAATTTATTAACCGATGTCACCAGCGTTAAAGTGGAGCTATATGGTTCATTAGGCCAAACTGGCATTGGCCATGGCTCTGGTAAAGCCGTTATTTTAGGGCTTGCCGGTTACGATCCGGAAACCATAGATGCTGATTTAGTTGACGATATTCTCGCTAAAATTGAAAACGAACAAGTTATCTATTTAAATCAAGTTCATAAAGCTAAGTTCCCAAAACAAGGGGCGATCGTATTTCATCGTCGCAAAACCTTACCTAAACACTCAAATGCCATGGAAATCATTGCATTCAAAGGTGACGAAAAACTCCACAGTAAAGTATATTATTCAATTGGTGGCGGCTTTATTGTTACCGATGAAGAATTTGAAAAAGAAAAACAAGCAGCGCTGGATATTCGCGAAGAAAACCCAGCCCCCTTTCCTTTTGGCAGCGCCAAAGAATTGCTTGAGATGTGTAAAGAGTCGGGTTTTAGCGTATCAAGCTTGATGATGAAAAATGAAAAAACCTTGCGCACAGAAGATGAAATAAAAGATGAGCTATTCAATATTTGGCAAGTAATGAAAGCCTGTATTGAACGCGGTATGCGCACCGAAGGCATTTTACCCGGTGGTTTAAAAGTAAAGCGCCGTGCCCCGAGTTTGTATTTAAAGCTCAATATTGAAGTTAGTAACGATCCACTGCGAGCGATGGACTGGGTAGACTTATTTGCCCTTGCCGTTAACGAAGAAAACGCCGCCGGTGGCCGTGTGGTTACGGCACCGACAAATGGCGCAGCGGGCATTTTACCTGCGGTACTTATGTACTATCACACCTTTATTAAAGAAGTTGACCGCGATATCGCAACGCGCTACTTACTCACTGCCGCTGCGATTGGCATCTTATATAAAAAGAATGCCTCAATTTCAGGCGCTGAAGTAGGTTGCCAAGGTGAAGTAGGTGTTGCCTGCTCTATGGCTGCCGGTGCACTGACAGAAATTGTTGGTGGCAGCGTATTGCAGGTAGAAAATGCCGCCGAGATTGGCATGGAACATAACCTAGGTTTAACCTGCGATCCGGTCGGTGGCTTAGTACAAGTGCCCTGTATCGAACGTAATGCAATGGGCGCGATTAAAGCGATTAACGCATCACGCTTAGCTATTCGTGGCAGTGGCGAGCAAAAGGTATCACTGGATAAAGTGATCAAAACCATGCTCGATACCGGCAATGATATGAAAACCAAATACAAAGAAACCGCACGGGGTGGTTTGGCTGTAAACATTATTGAATGCTAATTTTTTAAGATGCTCAAAAAAGCCGCTCGATGCGGCTTTTTTATTTGCAATATTAGCTACTTAACTGGCAACTCGATATCTTCAAACAACTTATCAACGTCCTCTTGATTACGCAATAAGCTGGCTCGTTCCACCCGCTCTTTGGTTAAATGCGGTGCAAAACGTTCTATAAAGTCATACATATAGGTGCGTAAGAAACTGCCTTTTCGAAAGCCAATTTTAGTGGTGCTCGCTTCAAATAAGTGACTTGCATCAATACACACTAAATCAGTATCTGCAATTTGATCAATCGCCATTGATGCAACAACACCCACACCTAGACCTAAGCGTACGTAGGTTTTAATCACATCTGCATCCGTTGCAGTAAATACAATATGCGGTTCAAGTCCCTGCGCATTAAAGGCTTTATCAAGCTCTGAGCGACCAGTAAAACCAAATACATAGGTAATTAACGGATACTGGGCGATATCAGCAACGGTTAAAGATCCCGCTTTTTTCGCAAGTGGATGGTCTTTAGCAACTACGATACTACGGTTCCAGTGATAACACGGCAACATCACTAAGTCTGAATATAAGTGCAGTGCTTCGGTGGCAATGGCAAAATCGGCATCCCCGCGCGCCGCTGCATCGGAAATTTGTTGTGGCGTACCTTGATGCATGTGTAATGACACCGCTGGATACTTTTTCATAAAGCCTTGGATCACGCTTGGCAGCGCATAACGGGCCTGTGTATGTGTGGTAGCAATATTTAACTTACCTTGATCTGGTAAGGTATGTTCATTTGCTACCGCTTTGATGCCTTCGACCTTGGAAAGTATTTCACGAGAAATGTTAATAATTTCAGTGCCTGCACTCGTAACATGAGTGAGGTGCTTACCACTTCGACCAAAAATTTGCACACCCAACTCATCTTCTAACATACGTACTTGTTTAGAAATACCTGGTTGCGAGGTAAATAAACTTTCAGCTGTTGCTGAAACATTTAGTTTATGATTTTGGACTTCGACGATGTATCTGAGTTGTTGTAATTTCATGGCTGCATTTTTTAGTGTAGTTATACTGCTTATTTATAAATGCTACATCACGTCAAGCCAAGTGTTTTCTACTCAATAATAGAAAAAGACTCTCTGGGATCAGAATTATAAGGTTATGTGCTTAGGCTAGCATAAACCCTCGTATTGAGGTAGCCATCTTTTTAACGGAACCCCAAAATGAAAAAAAATCATAATCCGTATAGGAATAAATAATGAGAAAATAAATTCTTTTTTGACATAAATAGCGCAAAACTACCCTGTTAGCATATATTTAATGTAAGATAAAAATTATTAGCTTGTGAAACCTGAGACCTAAACCATGATCGTTTCTATTATTATTATGTTGATTGTTGCACTAATTGTCATTGCCCTGTGGGTCAGTGCGGTACAACAGCATAAAGAGAAACAAGAAACCGAACGTCGCAAAGATTTAACTAAACAAAAAAAAATCATTGAAGAATCGGAAGACGTATTACTAAATAGTGCTAACATCCCCATGTCTGAGCATATTTTACGTATTCTGCAGCGCCGTATTCATGATGCTTTAGTAACTATGGTGCAACTTTCTCCCAATTCTAAAGAGTTAAAAAATCGCTTAAAAGAAGCAAAAGAACGGTTGAGTAACCAACTTGTTGACGCCACTAATTCAGAGAACTTAGTGTTACCTGATAACGACAAACAATTGATATCACTGATCCAAGCTATTAAAAAATTACGCGCAGTGCTTCGCTCTGAGCATGGTAAAGGTAAAGTTGATAGCCAGATTTTTGTTGCTGAAGATAAGCGTTTAGAAAAACTGCAATTAAGAATTAACATAGAAAGCCAAATTAAACGGGGTATCTCCGCTCGCTCAGCCAACATGGTGGGTTCAGCACGGCAATACTTTGAAAAAGCCTACGCTACATTATCAGCAGTGGCCTACAGCGACGACTATATCACTGGGAAACGTCAAGAATTAGAGGGTTACTTAGAAGCTATTAGTACTGAATTAAAAGCATCAAATGCAACGGCACTGAAGAAGAAAGCCGAACAAGAGCAAGACGATTTAGATGTATTATTTGCACCAAAGAAAAAGTGGTAAGCCACTTTTTCTTTGCATGAGTCGTTAAAAACCGATTTACGATAAAAACGCGAACTTAACCACAAACATCGCCGTCAAGATCCACACACTAATACTCACTTCATCACGTTTGCCACACAATACTTTTACCGCCGTGTACGAGATAAAGCCAAGCGCAATACCATGTGCAATCGAAAACGTCAGTGGTGTCATCAGTAATACAACACTCACTGGGATCGCATCAGTCATATCATCCCAATTTACAAACTTGAGATTTTGTAGCATCAATACCGCAACATATAAGATAGCGCCTGCAGTAGCATATGCTGGCACCATTTTAGCCAGCGGCGCAAAAAACATCATCAGTAAAAAACACAAACCAACAACCACCGCAGTTAAGCCTGTACGACCACCAACAGAAACCCCTGCAACCGATTCAATATAGGACGTTGTTGTAGAAGTACCAAGCACCGAGCCTGCAATGGTTGCTGTGCTATCAGCACTGAGTGCACGACCTAACCGCGGCATATTACCTTTTTCATCAGCAAGGCCCGCTTTTTGCGTTACCGCCACCAAAGTGCCTGATGTATCAAATAAATCAACAAACAAAAATGCAAAAATAACACTGAGCATTGACAACTCAAGTGCCGCAGCAAAATCAAGTTGCATAAAGGTAGGTAAAATTGAAGGTGGCATAGACATCACCCCTTGATACTCAACTAAACCTAAACTTAACGCTATGACAGTAACTAATAAGATACTGATCAGTACGCCACTTTTAAAATCACGATACAACAAAGCTGCAATAACAAAAAAGCTGAAAATTGCCAGCAATGGCCCTGCTGCAGTGATATCACCTAACTGTACTAAGGTGGCAGGGCTTGCCACAATAATACCGGCATTTTTTAGCGCGATTAACGCTAAGAATGCGCCAATCCCCGTGGCTATTGCTTGCTTTAATACCAAAGGGATTGCGTTAATGATCCACTCTCTGACTTTAAACAAACTTAAAAACAAAAAGATACAGCCCGACATAAACACCGCACCTAATGCAGCCTGCCAGGTATAGCCCATGCCAAGTACAACACCATAAGTAAAAAAGGCATTTAACCCCATACCTGGAGCCAGTGCTAACGGGTAATTAGCCCAAAGACCCATAATAAAACAACCAATCGCGGCTGCTATACAGGTTGCAACAAACGCCGCGCCCTGATCCATACCAGCTTCAGCTAACATTGCAGGGTTTACAAAAACAATATAAACCATTGTAATAAAAGTTGTGAGGCCAGCAATACATTCACGGCGCACAGTTGAATTGTGCTCGCTAATTTTAAATAACGCGTCAAGCATAGATGAGTTTCATTTTAGATAAGAATAATTGTGCAATTTTATCATATATTTCAAGAATAGCAGGACATTTTACCTTGTATTAGACTAAACTTACGCGGTAATAGACAACAATAATATATGTGGCACTATGACAGATACCTCGCCAATTGGCTTAGATTTAGAACAACAGCTAGATAACGTGTTATCGTTTATCACTCAACCAAACCGCCCCCCACAGGGTGACGCTAAAGCTGATACACCACAAAGCACGGTGAATAAAGCGCTGTATTATTTAAAAAATGAACAAGCCCCTCTCGCCGCTAAATGGATGCGCCTGGCAGCGATGTCAGGAGATCACCGAGCACAGTTTTATCTCGGGTTATTTTTTATCAAAGGCCAAGGCGTGCCCAGTAGTGTATTTCATGGTGCAGTATGGCTAAGTTTAGCTAGTAGCCAAGACTATGCACCCGCGACTGCAGCTCTGGCAGATCTTCGTAAACATCTCACTACACGTCGTTTTAAAGATGCTCAGTGCTACGCTGCAACACTGTATGAACAGATCCATCAGCAGCAATTTGCGCATCTGATCCCAACTACTGTATAAAAAAATAATAACCACCACTTTATATTGAGTAAAATACCAACAGCATGAAATAATAATTAAGGGATTGATTTTTATTTTAAATTTCAATTTTACTATGTATTAAATCTGCACAGCGAACATTAAAAATTACAAATCGTATAAAAAATTAGCAAAAAACACTTGCACCAAACAACTGTATAAACTACTGTATACACATACTGTATAAACAACCAGTGAGTGAACATTATGTTACAGCCAATTACCGTAAGAACTGTTAAAAGCTACCAACGAGATAACCAAAGCGCATCAGTTAACTTAATTCAAATTGAAGATGAGATCTCAGCAACGTTTGAATTACTAAAGGTATTGCACCATTACAATAATCAAAATGCATGGACATTACTGATTGCACCCGATCATGTACCGAGTAAAGCGTTACTTGATTCATGCTCTATTGATACCAGTAAACTACTAGTGATACGTCAAAAGCATCTTGTGAATTTAGCGTATGTTTTAAACTCAGCATTACATAATGGTAATTTTGCAGCAGTGATCACTTGGACTGACATCGTAAAAGATAATCAAATTGCGGATCTATCGCTAAACTTAGATCAAGCAAGTGCAAAGTTATACTGCTTTACTAAAACCCAACAAAGTACCGATATGGCATTGGCGCAATAAGCTGTTAAAATAACGTTTTTGCATAAAACCAATTTAACATGACTTCACTTACTAACAGTAATTGCTTATGCGGCAGTCAACACAGTTACCAAGACTGCTGCCAAAAGCTGCATTTAGGCACAGAGCAAGCAACCACGGCAGAGCAACTGATGCGCTCTCGTTATGTTGCTTATGCATTGAAAAATGCCAAGTATATTTATCAAACTTATGTCCAAGCAAAACAAGCTGAAAATCCAGTCAAAGAAATCGCTGAGTTTGCCAACAGCTGTCGTTTTATAAAATTAGCCGTAGTCAGTGCCGAGCAACACGAGTCCACTGCTGATGTTGAATTTTGCGTTAGTTATTTTTATCAAAACTTATTTTGCCAGCTGCATGAAAAATCAAATTTTATAAAAGAAGCTGGATTATGGCGCTATTTAGATGGTGAGATTTTCCCTGTTGCTGATCTTAAAATTAACCGTAACGATGAATGTCCATGCGGTAGCGGTAAAAAATATAAAAAGTGCCACAGCGTGTAGATAATTCCCTTGCATACATTGATGCTGCAATAAACTTTCCTGCAGCATGGCTGCTCTTTAGCTTAGCGAACGACCCACTAACAACCTAAATCGACTCACTGAAGTTGCTATAGCAGTCGTCATCAACGTTATGATTTGTAAGCTGAACGCTCATTTTAAGCGAAAATTAACCAATATAGATTGGTTTTGCATTACTCATTCAACACTTCCTGACAGTAACTAAACTTCGCTTAAATAAACGATTAACAGCTTGATTAAAAATAAATATTTATTTAAGTCACCCGCTGAATACCTACAGAGCACACAAAGCGAATTTAAACGTTAGAGGTTTTTCTAGCACAACTAAATTCAACCCGGTTAGGGTTGTCATCGTTGTGGGAGCTAAGTTAATGATCCAAAAGATCTAGATAACGCATTAAGCAAATATGCCCCTTCATAGAGCCTAATAAGATGCTCATTTCATCCACTTAGTGTACTTTTCGCTTAAACATAAAGGGAACAAATGTTAATTTAATAACATCGCAAATCAACTACCTTTGAAACAAAATAGTAAATTAAATTGTTATTATTTTTATTACTTACAACTCCGCGCAAAAACAGGACAACAAACTGATTTTAATGAAATTAAATAATTTAAAGGAAAATAAAGCAAACCTAAATGATGAAATTAAAACTAAATATTCAGCAATTAGCATTGCGTAAAATAATATTTACCGCAATAATGCCACCGGTAGCACTGCTGTACAAGCATTAAAAACCTTGATTGTGTTAACACTTTTAACAATTAATTTATTTAATTGTTTTTATCTGAACATACAATAATTAGGAACAACAATGAGAAAAAGTACACTTTTTAACTACTCAGTGCGGGCTTTGGCCATCACTGCGGCAATTTATGGCAACAGTGCGCTTGCTAATGCTTCAGGTTTTGCCACCACAAATGGCGGGACAACCGGCGGTGCTGGCGGTGATATTGTTTATGCGACAACGGGTACGCAAATTCATCAGGCACTGTGTAATCGAGCATCAAGTGACACGCCAATTATCATCCATGTTGAAGGTACAATAAATCATGGTAATACTAGTAAAGTTTCAGGAGACAGCTGCAATACAGGGCCTGATTTAATTGAACTAAAAGAAATAAGTAATGTGTCAATTATTGGTGTAGGAAGCGGTGCCATGTTTGATCAACTGGGCATTCATATTCGCTCTTCTTCAAATATCATTATTCAGAATGTCCATGTCAGAAACGTCAAAAAGTCTGGCTCACCCACCTCCAACGGCGGGGATGCCATTGGCATGGAATCGAATGTCAGTAATGTCTGGGTTGACCACGTTACACTGGAAGCCAACGGAGGAGAAAGTTCGGGTTATGATGCGTTATTTGATATGAAAAGTAACACTAAATACGTGACGTTATCATACAGTATTTTACGTAATTCAGGTCGTGGCGGGCTTGTTGGCTCAAGTGATAGTGATGAGAATAACGGCCCTGTTACTTTTCATCACAACTACTATGAAAATATCAACTCTCGCACGCCTTTATTAAGACATGCCACAGCCCATGCTTACAATAACTACTACAGTGGACTTGTATCATCAGGTATGAATCCACGTATTGGTGGCAAAATGCGAGCCGAGAATAATTACTTCAAAAATTCAAAAGATCCACTGGGCACGTTTTATACGAATGATATGGGTTATTGGCAGGTCAGTGGCAATATTTGGGATAATATCGATTGGTCACAGCAAGAAAGCAAGCTTCACCCTGCTGGGCCTAACCCGACCTCCACCACATCAATCAACATCCCTTATAGCTATCAACTTGATAATGCGCAGTGTATACCCAGCATCATCGCTGCAACAGCGGGGGCAAACAAAGGCTTACAAACATCCAATGGGCAATGTGGTACAACGCCACCAACTGATCCAACACCGGATCCGGATCCAACTCCAACCCCTAAGCCGACACCCGCTGGTGAAAATTTGGCACTCAATGCAGGTGTTGATGGTAGCTCAAAGGCCAGTGGTTCAAGCTATGGCAATGTCAATGATGGCGATACTGCAACTTACTGGTCACCGTCAGCTACCACAGGCGCCATTAATATTAAAAACCTAAATACAACTATTAATGCTGTGAGAATTATCGAAACAGCAGCCAGTGCTGGGCGGATCACTGCTTGGTCTTTAGTGAATCATGATACAGGTGTCACCCTTGCAAACGGTGGTGCCGTGCCAAATGTGATCACTTTCTCTGACACTAACTTATCAAAAGTCAGTTTTGTAATTCACTCAGCCAGCGGTGTACCACAAATCGCAGAGTTTGAAGTCTACAATGGCTATAGCGATGGCTCGAATGGCAACGTCAGCAATACCTTAGTCAATGGTATCTATCGCATTACCCCAAAACACAGTGGCGCTTCACTCGATGTAGCTAATTGTGATAGTACGGATGGGGCAAATATCAGGCAGTGGTCTTGGCTTAATAATAATTGCCAAAAGTTTAATATCTCCACAGTGGATGGTATATGGCATCGTATTTCACCCGCTAATGCCCCAGCTAAAGGGTTAGAAGTTTATACCCATTCCACAACAGCGGGAGAAAATATCAATATCTGGACCTACACAGGAAGCTATAACCAACAGTTTCGTTTCCAAAGTGCCGGCTCAGGTAAGTGGCGTATCATCAACCGCAATAGTGAACTATGCTTGGATGTAGATGGCAGTAAAACGGGCGATGATGCTAATATTTTGCAGTGGACATGCTTAGCCGGGGCAGAAAATCAAATGTTTGAACTAACCAAACAGTAACCCCACATTACCAGTGAAGGGCTTGGCTAAGTCCTTCACTGCGTAAACGCAGCATTCGTAAAGCGTTGTTTATGCAGCCTGTAAATGGTGGTTAAATTAATAACGATAACGGTTGCTTCTAATAACACGCCGCCAATTGAGCCAACAATAATATTATTTGCCAACCATAAACACGATCCCACAAACAGCAAAACACGCATTTTGATGCCCGTTAAACAAAATAGTGCAAAACAACCCAAACAGGCGGCAACAATCGCAAGATAATCCGTCCATTGCTGCGCTGTTAGGTAACCGATAAACACGGTTAAAATAATAAAAATGGCTGCTACCCACACCGATTTTACCCGCATTGATACAGCCGTACGCCCCGCTGAAAATAAACAGCACAATGATGAAGTGATCGCATTGAGTAAATAAAAGTGCAGTGCATGATTTAGATTCATCACCACCATCATTATTTTTAAACGACGATCATCCTTTTGATAAAAGCACACCAATGCTAAAACAAAGCTGAGTAAACCAAACCCTTGGGCAATCAAACTATCAACCACCAGCCCTACACCCCACTAAAATAAATATCTCAACCGCTATTGTGGTTAATAAACAATAACTCAAACAGCTACACGCTATTACAGATTATTTTCAATCATAGTTTTAATCGTTCGTGCTTTAACAAAGTGATCTAATTGATGAGTTTGTATCCACCATGTCGCGGCTTCCATCAATAGTTCAGGATCATCATTTTTATTTGCAAAGAAAGCATAAAATGACAATCCCACATTATCACCCTTCGTCGCTATTTTTTTATCGCAAACTTGAATGATCTTAGTCCTTAATTCATCGCGCATTACGGCGTTACCTCACTTCACTTTTTAAACTGCATTGCATTTCAATAAGTTGGTGTTCGCCAACTTTTTCAACATCTTTAATATATTTAAAACCATAACGTTGGTAATAGCCTTGCAAGTAGGCATGCGCATGAATTTCAATGCTCTCAAGACCAATTTTACCAGCATGTGATAGCAAAGCATTAATAACCAGCTTAGCAACACCCACCCCTCGGTACTGCTTTAACACCGCAATCCTTGCCATAACAGCACAAAATTTGTCACGTTTAACTAATCGCGCTGTCGCAACTAAAGAGCCTACATCAGTCACCACAACGTGAATAGCTTCCTCATCTAAGCCGTCCAAATCTAACTGCTTAGGAATATTTTGTTCGATAACAAATACCTGATGGCGAATAGCATGCGCTTGCGCAATCAGTTCAGGGCTAGTGCCTAGTGTAACATCCATTTATTACCCCTTCTTACAGATAATCATTCAACACTCTATTTTAAGGTGTCTAATAACTCAGCTATTTCAGCTTTTAATGCTTTATCTGGGATTTTATTTGCACTAACCTGTGCGGCTTGTAAACAGCTAATTGCGGCATCGGTTTGCCCGAGTTCAATATGCATAGTTGCCATTGCATAGCCAATTGACGACATATAATCTTTAGCATTAATGGCTGTCGCCTTGGCTAACGCTTTTTCATAGATCAACAAAGCATCGGCAAATTCATCGGTAAAATCAGCCAGCGTTTCCCACTGAACAGGATGATCTTTTTCAGTATTTTCGTGTTCAATACACAGGGCTTTTAACTGCTCGTAAAGTGCCTCAAAGCTCGCTTGATCTTGCTGTTGCGCTGCATTCATTAGCTCGCCAGCCAAATCCAATACTGATTTATACAGTTTTGTATTCATCATTCTATCATTACCTTTTGTTAGAAATAACGGCCAGCTCAATAATAGATTGCTTAAAGTAATTCGAAACCAGCAATCTAGCTAAGACCAATAATGCACTATTCTAATACACTCTACGCTGAAATGATTCATCCTAAGCGAGATCACACAAGTTGTTTTATTATCGATGGGTAAAACTGTCGATTTGGTGCCATAATAACGGTGAATTGAGGGGTCTACCGCACCTTCTCGATTGTAAAAATATTAATTCTCTGTTTTGGCCTTAGTTTTGTTACTTGCATGAATAAAATACAATGCGATCCCTAAGCAAATAACGGCACCAATTCGAGTTTGCGAAAAAGTAATAATGTCATTACCAAGCCAACCAAAATTATCAATAAGCATGCTCATACATAATTGCCCAAAAATAACCGCAACCGTTGCAACCGCAGTGCCTATACGCTGTACAGCAAACACCATAATTACGATATAGGGTACGCCACACATTGCCCCGAGTAATTGCCATTTGGGCACATCTGATAGTGTCACGACGTGGTTAGGTTCAAAGTAAAAAATAAGTAATCCGGTGATCAACGCACCTACCGAAAAAGTTAAGAATGCGCAGCGAAACACGCCGACTTTACTTCCTAGCTGGGCATTTATTGCCGCTTGAATACTTAATGTAGCACCGCCGATCACAGCTAAAATTATCATTATAAAAGTCATTTTCGTCCCCTACCCCTGTGCCATCAAAATCAATGCAATAATAATAAAAACTAGTGCAACAAGCCGTTTACGATCGACCTGACGATGCTCTGTGCCAAATAAGCCGTAATGATCTATCAATAAACTTTTCGCTATTTGTCCCATCAGAATACCGATCATCGTCATCGCAATACCAATCACCGGTGTTGCTATGGTCAAAATAACAACATAAATCGGCCCCAAAACACCACCTAACAATGTCCATGATGGTTGTGTGAAAAATGACGGGCTATTACGAGGACTAAAAAATAGCATCAACATAAAAGTCAGAGCAGCACCGACACTAAACACACTAAAGGTGGCCCATAGTTCTCCAACTTCGCCGCCCAAAGGCCCCAATATGCCGGCTTCTACAGACAACCCCATTCCTCCCACAACCACAATTAGAATCAAAATAAACTGCATACAAATCTCCTATAAATAAGAAATTCATCATAGCCTAGTGGTTTAACGCAAAAAATGGGATTATATAGAAAACACCTTTGCAGGATTTGCACAAATGAATGGTATTAGCTCAATTAATATCCGCGCATTAAAGTTCTTTATCGACGTATATAAAAGTAAAAGCTTTTCTGTTGTTGCTCGGCGTGAAAATGTCTCTCCTTCAATGATCTCTCGGGTAATTCTGCAACTTGAGGAGGCGCTTGGTCAGCAACTGTTTTATCGCAATACACGTGCAATAATACCAACCGAAGCCGGGAGGATTTTTCACGACTATGCGCGGTCAATGACCGAACAACTCACAGCAGTACATAATGAATTGCAAGATAGAGCAAGTCAGCCAAAAGGGTTGATCAGAATAAATGCACCGGTGTTTTTTGGCCAAAAACACATCGCCCCTTGGCTTGGCGGGTTTTTAAATCGCTACCCGTTAATTCAAGTTGAGTTAACCCAAACAGATGATTTTATTGATCCACATACGGATGCCGCCGACATAATTTTCCGGATTGGCTCACTCAGCGACTCATCCTTGCATGGCAAAACTTTAGGCGTGCAAACATACCATTTGGCGGCATCACCCGGTTACCTTAAAAAGCATGGTATACCTAAACGTCCGTCAGATCTGAGTGAGCATCATGGTTTAATATATCGCGGTTCATCTGGGCAAAATCGTTGGTTATTTAAAAACAATTCATCAGCATGGCAGCAACAAGCAGTGATCCCTACCTTAGTCTCTAATAATGCCGAAACGCTGCTAATTAGCGCATTAAATGACATGGGGATTGTGTTATTTCCAGACTGGTTAATCGGTGAAAGCCTAACAGCTGGAACACTAGTATCAATTTTAGGTTCGTTTGCACCAACAATTAAAGTTGGCTCACAAAACATTACTGCCATTTACCCAAACACCAAGCAGCCACCGCTCAATGTGCGTGCCTGTATTGATTACTTTAGTGAGGTGTATGGCAATCCCGTGTATTGGAAATACCAAAATTAATTTATCGCTCTATGATTGGCTATTTGTCTACCAGTCTTTATCGAAGCGTTTTGCGGTCCATCATTCGTTGCTTTTGTAGAAAATATTTTAAATTAGGGGTAGATTTATATATCACCACTGAGGTTATACTGGGCTTATATTTTCACCCGTGGCAAACACTATGCTCCCTACAACACATCCTGCTTTTTGGCGCGATCCCGCATTGCCATTTATAGAGCTTCGCCAAGTACTTGATGGCCGACGCGTTACCTATGCCCCCCATTCTCATCAACAATGGTCTATCGGGGCTATTTTAGCTGGGCAAAGTGAATTTGTTTGTGAAAACCGCCTACATCAAGTCAGCCAAGGTCACCTCGTAATAATGAACCCTGATAAAGTGCATGCCTGTAACCCACAGCAAAACTCTGCATGGGCATATTATATGATGCACGTCGATAAACAGTGGTTAGCGCAGTTATTATTTGAGTCAGGAGTGAGAGCCGAGCCGCACTGGCAAGATAGTCGTTTAGATACCCTGAACATGCCATTGCTGTATCAGGATTTTGTTAGCCTGTGCAAATTACTGCTATCAAACAACCCTGTTAGTGCTAAGCGTAGTCAATTGCATCATTATTTTATTGAATTATTTAACCATCTAGATAGCAACTCACGCACAGTCGAGCGCACTTTACTCGCTCCCAACACGCTTTATCAAGTGGCTCATTATTTAAATGAGCACAGCTTAGATGACACCCCTATTAGTGCCATCAGTGAACATTTCGGGTTTAGTACCAGCTATTTAGTGCGCGCTTTTAAACGCCACTTTAACATGACTCCTCATGCCTATCGGCTAAATCGCCGTGTTCAGTTAGGCCAGCAAGCACTCAAAAAAGGGCAAACAATAGCCAGTATTGCCTACGAAAGTGGCTTTAGTGATCAAGCTCACTTTCAACGTGTATTTAAGCAACGTGTTGCCGCAACTCCTGAGCAATACCGGCGCTCCTTACCGTTGTAAGTAAAAGCAATTTAAACCACTAATAACACGCAACTGGCCACCAACAACAATGCCAGTGCTCTGTTCATCAACCGCACATTCGCAGCACTTTGAAAATGCTGCCCGAGTCGCATACCAAGCCACACCCAACAACCAAGTGATAGCCAACAAATCGGTAAGTACAAACTGGCAAAGGTGATGACCTCTGTACTTAATGCATTAGGAATATACGCCGCAATACCCGATAACGAAGCCAACCATGCCTTAGGGTTAAGCCATTGCATGATAACCCCAGTCATAAAAGTGGGGGCGCGGCGGCTATCTTTACTATTCAATGTGCCATCATCGATAAATAGTTGGTAGCTCAAGTACAATAAAAATGCGATACCAAACCACTGCAAAGCCGCGGTGATCCAAGCCAATTCATCAATCAAAATATGTAAACTAAAACCAATAAATAAAAATAATACGATAAAACCTAAAGTAGCCCCGGTCACAAATAATAGGCCGCTTCTTGCCCCAAAGCGAGCACTGCAACTTAACGATAAAAGGTTAACAGGGCCTGGTGTAATAGAGGCTGCTAAGGCAAATAATGCCATTGAGATGATCACAGAAAAAGTCATAAGCGTACTTCAGTAATTAATTTGCTGATGAGTATTTCTTTTTCTCAGTGTGTCGTATTGAACAAAATTGACCTCAAGCAATAATAGTCGGCTGATTTATCTGCCTTGAGCAACAATTGCTGTATAGTGAGCACACAAACTTGCAGAAATGTTAATTATGAAAGAATGTAATCAGTGTGGTAAATGCTGTATTAAATACGGCGATGGCGATCTCAGTGCTACGCAAGAAGAGATTGATCTTTGGGAAATTTTTAACCCTGACATTTTCGCATTTGTTAAAAATAAGCAAATATGGCACGACCCGCACACAGGGGAAAAACTCAGCCGATGTCCTTTTCTTGCGCTTGCACCCAAAGCAACCCCCCATGCAGCGAATAAATATACCTGCAGTATTTACTTAGATAGACCAGAAGATTGTCGTCACTACCCTAGCCTCATTAGCGAAATGGTAAGAGACGAATGTGAAATGATTGAGGTCATTGATTTGGATAACTACAAAAAAGCACAAGCCAAGTTAGACTTATTAATGCAAGACAGCCGCCCTGCTGGTTATTGATTATTAACACTGTGCTGCGCTTATTAGACTAAAGGTGTAGAGCCAATTGATTAAACAGCATCTGCGTCATCAGCCAATAACGATCAGTTTCCCACTCACTAAAACACACTTAAAAAGCTGATTTTAAAAGATAAAATACATTCACACTTGGCAGCTTGGTTACTTTACACACTTGCCACTTTCAACACCATGCTCGACCTTTGCCTAATCGTAATTGTTACTCACCTGCATTACTGTGCCAACTCAATATTCATAGCTTTAAATAGGTATATAAAGCTGTTTTTTTATTTTGAGTAAGCAACTATGTTGCAGGAGAATTAATGACAACTACGCGAAAAGATGACTCTTCATCCCAAGCTGAGCAGGTAAGCGACACTCAAACCGTTTCCGATAGCTATAAAAATCTTCATAAACCTAGCTCTGAGTTTGCCAGTCGAGATGACTACCTTGAGCATGAACTGCAAATTATGCAGCCCAAGCGTTGGCGCCCTAATTTGCCTTTTCGCGATTACCGCTTCGAATTTGAAGATACTATCCCAGCGATGGCAGGCACCATAGGCAAAGTCGTGATGGTGGGTGCAATAGCTGCCACATTTGCTGCGCCACTGGGCTTGAGTGATGCCTTTGTGCTAGAAAATGTACGCTACGAATTACTTATAGTAGCTATTTTTATCATCTTGTTTTCAGGTTTTATTTTGCCCACCGCTAACTTAGCGGGAACCCACGGGCCGCTTATTCCACTCATTCCCATTGTTGTTGCAGCAGGCGGGCACCCCATGGCGTTCGGACTACTCATTGGCGCGTTAGGATTACTGCTTGCCATCAGTAAAGGCGGCAGTTTACTGGCACGGCTGACCAGTAAAGGAGTGTGCGGCGGGTTATTACTGTATTTAGGCTTCATCGGCACAATTTCACAGGTAAAAAAACTATTTGCATGGGCGGAAGAAATTGAAATGGCGCACATTGCTTTTATCGTTATTTTGGCCACTATTTTACTTTATGCGCTACTCGAGCATTTTAAAAAGCGTTGGTTAGCGGTGCCGCTCAGTTGCCTAATTGGTGGCTTGACTGCCTTTGCTTTAGGCGCGCCGTTTGAATTTAAAACCGCCCCCGGCATGCCAAATATGAACCCTATGTATTGGTGGGGCGAAAACACGGGTTGGATGTTAGGTTTGCCGACTCTTGAAAGCTTTGTAGTGGTATTGCCCTTTGCGATACTTGCTGTAGCAATGTGGTCGCCAGACTTTTTAGGCCATCAAGTATTCCAAAAAATCAGCTACCCAAAACGCACTGAAAAAGTACAAATGAATATTGACGATACTATGCTCAGTGCATCGGTCAGGCAAACCTTTGGTTCTATTTTAGGCGGGGCTAATTTTACCTCATCATGGGGCACCTATATTGTGCCTGCTGCAATTGCCAAGCGTCCTATCCCAGCCGGTGCAATTTTAACCGCATTGTTTTGTGTGATTGCAGGTATATGGGGTTATCCAATGGATCTCGCTATTTGGCAGCCAGTGCTGTGTGTGGCGTTAATTGTCGGTGTATTTATCCCGCTGCTTGAGGCTGGCATGGAAATGACTCGCGAAGGTAAAACCACGCAATCAGCCGCTATTGTGGTATTTGCGTCAACGTTAGTAAACCCCGCATTTGGCTGGTCGCTAACCATGCTACTGGATAACTTAGGCTTAATTGGCTGTAAAGAGCGCAGCTCTGAGCTCACTCATATGAGCCGTTGGATCATTCCGCTGTTTATGTTTGTATTATTAACCAGTGTAATGGCGATGGTGGGTATGCTGCCAGGTATTCCTGCACTGCTAGAGAACTTTAGGCACTAATACAAAAAGGGGAAGCGGATCAATCGCCTCCCCTTTTCCAAGATTTTTAATCTCTTTATTAATCTTGCAACGCCATCGCAGCCAGTTTCATAGTACTTGCAAATGACTCTGCCCCTGCGATAAACAAACCATTGTGGCAAAACATTGCATCATCAATACCCGTTTCGGTTTGAAATTCAATATCTGATAAACCCGCCCATGCTTTTGGCAGTGATTTTCTATCTTCGAATGAGCCTGGCTCCACTGGCACAGTTTGCAAAATCCATTTACCCGAATGTGATGGGTAAACCATATATAGCGCTTGTTGCGATAACGCATGCACTGTTTTTTTCCACGGCGTGTACTGCTCTAGCACAATGACTCTTGGATCTTCCGCGTTTTCAATCGCTTTTGCGACAATTGCTTTAGCGTTGATACTGCCACTGGCCGAGGCTATAAAGCGCGACAAAATACGCATTGCAAATTCAACCGCTTCGTCAAAACAGCGATCAAACTCACTTGCTTCTTGCCACGTTGGGTTAAACATAGAAATAGTTTGGCTTAAACTGATCCCTTGTGACACCCCTTCAACGTGACCACAATCAATGGCATCAATGGTAGATACTAAAGAGGAATCAACAGCATTAACGATATTTTCATCGCCATGGCACAGTTGTAAGCCATATTTCTGCCAAACTAAACCGAATGACGAATAAGGAATGCCATTTTCACGTTCACCCGCACCACCACGTTGGTGGTGATCAAAGCGTCCTGTTTCTGGATCATATTCACCGCCCACATCAATCACAATATCAGCTTGCGCTATCAACTGCGTATCGCGAGTACGCACAAGCTTAAAGTCAGGAAGAGCTAGCCTAAGTGCTGCGATACTAAACACATCATCCGCGTGAAAATTACCATTGTGGGTTACTACTGTTAAATCATTCATATATTTAATGTCATTTTTGAAAAGGGGTAAGAAGACGACGTAATTAAGCTATACCCGTAAAGCACCGAGCGAGTCTAAAATTACCAGCACAGCAGTATACGCTATACACGCTGCTGCCACAAAACAGCGCACTGTTTTTTACAAAAAAACGGAGAAAAGCGAGAGCTAAATAATATTATTGCCTTGCTCAGGATCGCGAGAGCTATCAGCTTGTTCACGAATTTCATCGGCATCACTACTCACATCATCAATATCAGTGTGAGTTTGCGCGATTGCCTTGGCTTTTCTCTCTGGTATAACAGGCTCTGCCGATAGATTTTGCGTTTGCTCGCTGATCGATGCATTTAAAATAATTCGCTCACGTGCATCATCTGGCATACTAATACTGTGCTCAGTAAAGCTGTTGACCATTTCTCGCATTAACTGTGACGCCACTTTAATTGTGCTGTGTTGCTCACTGTTAATCCAAAAGTAAATGCTTAAATTGATAGTCGCAGAGTCCAGCTCATCAAGTAACACTTGTGGGGCCGGATCGTTTAACACCGCCTCCTGTTGAGCCATTAAACTAACGGCAAGTTGTTGAGTCGCGCGTATGTCGTTATCGTAACCTATACCTAACTTAAAATGACCACGCATTTTGGGGTTTGCAGTCAGGTTTTTAATCACATTTTTATATACGGTCGCATTAGGAATTTGAATATGGTTACCATCAAAATCAACTAAAGTGGTGGCACGAGCCGTTACTTTTTTAACGACTCCTAAGCGGCCATCGACCTCAATCACATCATCAATACGAAAAGGCCGCTGTACGCTCAACAACATGCTTGATATAAAATTCTCAGCAATATCTCGAAATGCAAACCCTAAGATCAAACCTATTAAGCCAGTGCCACTCATCACCGCCACTGCAAACTCAGTTAAGCCTGCTAACCGTAAAAACAGATAAACACCAAACAAAATAATCACAATGCTAATGAAACGACGAGTAACAACGTGCAACAACCGGCTTTCACTAACATAACCGATGGGCTTAACAAATAAGTATGACAATGGCCTAGCAAGCAAATAGCACAAAACTATCGCTACAATTCCCAAGGTAAGAGCAGGTAACATTTGCCAAGCACTTTGTAAAAAATGCGCGATCTGTAGGTTTATTGCTTGCCAAGATATCGGGGCGACAGCGACTGAGTTAGTATTAACTTCGAGTGGCAGAAATAAAGTAAGAAATTGATTATTAATGATATTGATAATTTCCATATGTATACCTTGAGTTCCGTGCCGCTATAAATATTAACTTTGACATTGCAAATAAAACGCCAACTTAAACTGGCAAACACCTTGCAGTTAAATTCATTAATAGATAAGTATTTAACTGCAAATAAGACACTCAACCTGAACTCTGGTTACTTAATAATAAAGCTAAGTAAGGAATATAATGGCACATAAACAGCGTGGTTTTACAGCCAATAAGCCTGCAGACATTCCTCTGCTCGGCTGGTGTCGCTTTTTATGCATTACTGCCTATTGTACTGAACGACAAAAACGCGAACATTCTTCTAAAACGAATGAATAGTGCTATTTTTACCCATGGTTGTTTAATTTTAATGTGCTTAAATAACACTATATAAGATTCGGAGCAAAGCAATGAAAGTAATAAAGCAACTCAATAGCCATGCAACCCAAGATGGTGATGGCGTAAACATCAGCCGTATTCCAGGCTTTGATGGCAAACATTTAGATCCATTCTTGATGATCGACGAATTAAAATCTGACGATCATAGTGATTTTATCGGCGGCTTTCCGGCGCACCCGCATCGTGGCATCGAAACCTTTACCTACATTATTAAAGGTGGCTTTGAGCACCAAGACCAAATGGGTAATAAAAAAGCCATTCGCGCGGGAGATGTGCAATGGATGAGCACAGGTTTTGGTGTTATTCACAGCGAAATGCCACTTGCCGATGCGATAGAAGGCATGCATGGTTTTCAAATTTGGCTCAATATGCCAAGTACTGAAAAACTCAGAGCACCTAAATATCAAGATACCACCGAGCACCCTGCACCGCGCTTTAAAAATAGCCAAGGTGTTGAGTTAAAAGCGCTGGCTGGCAGTTGGCAATTTGACCAGCAAACTCAAGTTTCTAGCCTACAAGAGCTGGCAGCCAATGGCATGTTAGCGGATGTAACAATCCCTGCGGGCGCTGAGTTTGTTCACCCACCGCTGACACAAACTAAGGTGATGCTTTATATTCACAGCGGCGCTATCAACACCGAACAGGGTGGCCCCGTGATGGCCGGCAGCCTACTTATTTTAGAGCCTGGCAGTGATATTCAATTTAGTTCACAAACCGGTGCCGGGGTGCTTATTTTAGCCGGTGATCCGCTCAATGAACCGATTGCCCACATGGGACCGTTTGTGATGAATACGCAAGCGCAACTGCGAGAAGCAATTAGTGATTACCAAAGCGGTAAATTTGGTACCTTTTAATACACAATACAGGAGTCAATTATGGGATTACTAGTCAACGGTAAATGGCAAGATAAATGGTACGACACCGATAAAAGCGACGGTGAGTTTAAACGCGAGTCTGCACAATTACGTAACTGGGTAACCGAAGATGGCAGCGCAGGCGCAACGGGTGAAGCTGGTTTTAAGGCTGAAAAAGGCCGTTACCACTTATATGTGTCATTAGCCTGCCCATGGGCGCATCGCACCTTGATTTTTAGAAAGTTAAAAGGACTTGAAGACTATATTGATGTCTCTGTAGTCAGCCCAGATATGTTAGATAACGGCTGGACATTTGATAAAAGCAATCACAGTACTGGTGATGCGCTATTTGCTAAGCAATTTATGCATCAAATTTACACCGAAAATAAAGCGAATTATTCTGGGCGAGTAACAGTGCCTGTGCTGTGGGATAAACAGCAAAATAAAATCGTTAGTAATGAATCCGCAGAAATCATTCGCATGTTTAACAGCGCCTTCAATGATTTAACGGGCAATAAACGAGACTTTTACCCTGCTCACTTGCAGGCGCAAATCGATGCAATTAATGAGCTGGTGTACAACAACATTAATAACGGTGTATACCGTACAGGGTTTGCAACCACGCAAAAAGCCTATGAAGAGGCATTTAATGACTTGTTCAGTGCATTAGACAAAGTCGAAAGTATTTTACTCAAGCAGCGTTACTTAGTGGGTGACACATTAACAGAGGCAGATTGGCGACTGTTTACTACCTTGATCCGTTTTGACAGCGTGTATGTAGGGCATTTTAAATGCAACCAGCGCACTATCGAAAGTTACCCTGCCTTAAGTGAATATTTACGTGAGCTTTATCAGGTCGCTGGCGTAAAAGAAACCGTTGATTTTTATCATATCAAACGGCATTACTATTTTAGCCATACTATGATAAACCCCACCCAGGTGGTGCCTAAAGGGCCTAGTATTAATTTTTCTCGCCCGCATAAGCGTGGCTAACTTAACTCACAAAACTACCCCAGCACAATAGCTGGGGTTAATTTTACTTAATCGCTTTTTTTAAAACAGCTTACCACTGTATTTCATTGATAATATAACCAAAATAGCTTTGCTCTCCGACTAGGTTTACTTTTTTATCCTTAAGCGTTAATAATTCTGCTTTATCTAAATACCATCGTATTGAATGTGTTTCTTCATTTGCTAAATCGGCAAATGTGAGTTCTACACAGTGCGACTCATAATCACTACTACATGTAGTTGCCTCAACTAACAGGTATTCTTGCGACCAATACTCCGCTAAACGGTACTGTGCCCATAACTGTATTGGGATGTTAATGAACGTCCAAAAGTAAAAGTAAATAAATACCGGCGTAAAAAGCAGCGTAAAATACTTAACTAAGCGTCCCTCATAAATAAAATGTTCATCTAAACTTTCCTTCACTTGAGCAAAATTTTTATAGCGACTAAAAAGATAACCGATCGTTAGCACTGTCAGCGTGGGCAAAACCCACTTGAGAATAAAATTGTAATTAGCGTTAGGGATAAATGCGGGATCAACACTTTCATGCCAGATGATAAAACCGCAAGGCATGAAGCAGGTAAGTAATAAGATTAAAATCATCCAAAAAAGCTGAGGTTTTGCCATAAAAATTTAAAATCCTTATAAATTATGACTTGAGATGGCGTAACATGCGCTTATTATACAAGCTATTGCAGTGTAATTTAAACAACACTGTACCGAAGGTAAGCAAAAAATAGTATTTTTCATCTAAAGCTCTGGTAAGCCAAGATAACCTGCCACCTTCAGTACAACATACTAAAGAAAACGAGCTTAATCCTTAATCGCTTCTTCAATTGTGTGCGTATTTACCAGCTGATTTACATTGCCTTTTATCACAACGGTTGCAGCTATTTTGTCTTGAATTGCTTGGCGGTTTGGATCCCAATAAACTTGTAAAAATCCTAATAAGCCAGTCGCAAACCCTGCTCCATAACCACCGTAGCGGCCAAACGCATCCCATAAACTTAAATATTCACCACTGAGTGCGACAACGCGAATATCGCATATTTTTTTGCCCGGTGTTTGGCCTTGCCAAAGCAGCGAAAATAACGTGAAGTACACGGCAGCCCAACCAAAACCAAGGCCTAAATCTTGAATGATGCCCTTGCCCCACTGCAGCACGCTATTTACGGGTTCTGTTTGCGCGTTTTCGTCTTCAAGAGCAGGCTTAGCACCATCAGCTTCAACCATTACTTGCAATAACACGCGAGTGACCTGCTGATTTTCAAGCCCCTCAATTTGGGAAAGTGTCGGTACTTGCGTCAGTAAATTAGCCAATGCATTACTTTGGCATGATTGGTCACAATGTTGATTTTGCGCTGTGTTAGCTAAATACGTCTGGATCAGCTGCTTTTCGTCTGTAGTTAATGGCATTTCTTGGTTGATTTTTATCCCTTGAATTGCGCTATCGTCCTCAAAAAAATCAATGGCGAGTGAAAGTACTGCCAACGAACTTACAAATAATATACTGGCCGCGGTCACTTTTAGTACTCTACGCCAAAACATCGACATTTTCGGTAGATGCTTTTGCGCTGTGCCTTTATAAAAAGCCATTGCAGCCACAAAGGCGATTAACGCAGCGCTGAGTTTTGCTGCTACAAAAATCAACATAACATCGATTACCATCGCGAGCGCACGGCGAGTCGGTGAAGCAAGTGGCAACCCCAATAACGCTTGATCAAGCTCAAACGCATAAGGGGTAATAACTTCCCTGCTTTCAGCACGCGTTAACCCTAACTCTTCTATTTGTTCGACTTTCATTTATGCTCTCGTCCTTAAACATTATTCCGCGCTGTTACAGCAGCTTTAACAAATTACTTTTTTATCAAACCATTAAAGCCAAATTATCTATAAAGGGTTTATTTTCTTCATCAATGATTTGAATTATCTGTTTGTGTAAGCGTTTTTTATGCTCAGCAAAAATGGCGCGTTTTTTATCAAACGTAGCGGCAAATGTTATCGCATCAATAAGTAAGCTTTGCTGATCTGTTGAGGCTTTTTCAATAACGTGATCAATTGCCAGCTCTGCTCCAGATACGCGACGCCCTGTTAGTTTCATTTCGTTAAAGCGGTAGTAAGGCATGGCTTTTTTTACAAAAGCTATCATGCCAGGTAAAAATGGGATTGATAAATCCACTTCAGGGAAGCAAAAAAAGCCGCGATCGCCGCGCATAAATCTAAAGTCACAGGCGCAGGCTAAAATAGCCCCATTACCAAAAGCATGACCATTAATAGCGGCTATCACTGGCATAGGAAAAAGCAGTAAGGTTTTAAATACATCGTCCATGTCGTACATAAAACCACGTATTTCATCGGCCTTTTTTGCTTGCATGGCAGGTAACAACCAATCGGTGTCGATGCCTAAACTCCAACACTTTTCATCGTTTGAAGTGATCACTAGCGCTCTGTGGTTTTGGTTTGCAGCAACTTCTGCAAGTGTTTGTTTTAGTTGTTTAGCAAACTGTGGATTTTGGCGATTTTCGCCGTTTGTTAGGGTAATAACTGCAACGCTGTCTTGAGTCGTTAATGTCATAATGCTCATGCAAGTACCTTGATATTTTTATTGTCATTATTTGATAAGGCTCCTCTTTAATCTACTGAGGAAGATTAACTTATAATGCCATGATTAATGTTTAAGTTACTAGCTTTGCTATTTAAAAAATTGCTGTCGTGGAAAACTAATAGATTGTTTTAAAGGTAAATATCCATAACAATGCTTACTCAACTATTTAATCAAACACGGGTGAAGACGTATGGGCAAAACCGCAATCGTAATTGGCGCAACAGGCTTAGTAGGCAGCCAATTAGTTAAGCAACTCGTTGGCCAAGCACATATCAGCCAAGTAATTACCCTCACTCGTCGCCCTGCACCATACAAAAATGAAAAAGTGATTAATCATGTGGTTGATTTTGATCACTTAGCCCAGCATGCATCACTGTTTAAAGCGGATATATTATTTTCATGTTTGGGCACCACCAAAAAAGCAGCTGGCTCTATTGCCGCTCAACGTAAGGTGGATTTTTATTATCAGTTAAAAGTCGCTGAACTTGCTGCAAAACACGAAGTACACCATTACTTGCTAGTATCCTCCAGTGGTGCAAATGCCAATAGTGGTAACGCATATTTACAAATGAAAGGTGAACTTGAAAATACTGTCAAAGAACTGCCATTTAAGCGTATTAGCATTATTCAGCCATCGTTATTAGTTGGCGAGCGTAATAACGAATTTCGCCTCGCTGAAAAACTAGGCAGTGTATTGTTACCTATTTTATGTTGGTTACCTAGGTTGAGAAAGTATCGTCCTATCACAGGCAAACAAGTTGCAGCAAAAATGTGCGCGCTTAGTACTAAACCGAGTGTGGGAGTTGAGTATTTTAAATTAGATGAGCTGTTTTATACATAAAGTACATTGTCGCATGTGATAATTTCAAGCTAAGTTAGCGTTTATATGAAAAACATGGATGTCACTGTTATCTTTCAAACCACTAAAGCAAAAACCAAGCTTTACAAATATTTACAAACCAAGGATTAACAATATTTACATCTGTAATTATTAAACATATATTTAGTATCCGTCAAACTACCCCTAAAAATTATATACATGGAGTTTATTTTGAAATTACTAACAAATTTGCTTTTCTTATTTTCAGTGCTTGCTTTAAGTGGCTGCGCCCATCAGATAAGCCTAAACCCTGATACAGAGAATCTTAAAGTTACAGAGCGTAAGTCTACATCAGTTGTAGGATATTACATCTCTGAAGATAATATTAAAAAACAAGTGAAAACACCGGGTGGTGGCGGTGATAAAGTGAGCTATAAACCTTATAAAGATACAGAAGCAGCTTTATATACAGTACTATCAAATAAATTTGATAACGTCTATCGTCTTGAATCATTGACTGATAGTGAGTTTTTAAAAAACAAAAATATAAAATATATATTTGTTCCAACCATAACAACAAATTCTAGTTCTGATAGTGTATTCACATGGCCTCCAACAGAGTTTACATTCACATTAAATTGCAAAACACTCGATAGCGAAGGGAATGTTGCATGGAAAAGTGAAGTTAATGGTCTTGGCAAAGCTGAATTTGATGAATTTAAAAATGACTTTTCCTTATCAGCAAAGCGCGCAACTGAAGAAGCATTTAATGGGCTAGTTGCAGAACTAGACAAATCAAATTTATAAGCGAATAACAATGAAATATAAAAGTTTATTAACTCTAATTACAGTTCTTGCTTTGAGCGCATGTACAATTCAGGTTCCCCCGTATCGCGCAGATATTAGTAATGTATCAAAATTAAAAGAGATTCCAAACGAATCTGTATCTGTAGGTAAAATTAAATCAGAAAAAAACCTAAATAAAATATCACTACGAAGCTCTCCTCTGGTTTCATCTGTTGGCGATAGTTATGGCGAGTATATCGAAAATGCCTTACTACAAGAACTGAAGCTAGCCAAATTATGGTCAGGTGTTGCCAAAAAGCAGGTTTCAGGCAGTCTAGTTGATCACGATATTGACGTAACAGGTTTCTCAGAAGGTGATGCATTTATAAAAGTCAATTTTGTTGTTTCAGAAGGTAATGTTAATTTATTTGAAAAAACAATATCAGCGGAGCACACTTTCGACTCATCTTTTATGGGCGCAATTGCAATCCCGAATGGACAACAGAGCTATGTAGAATTGGTGCAAAAGCTACTTAAAAATTTATATTCTGATAAAGATTTTATAGAGGCAATAAAATAGAATATCTCTTATTTTATACGTTTTAAGACAAGTTATTCTATCACTGTAATTGAATTAACAGCTTCTACACAAAAAGCCAGCAAATGCTGGCTTTTTGATTAACGCTTATTTAATTATTTACCAAACTCTGTTGGCGCTGGCGGCACAACCAATGGTTTTTTCGGATTTGTTTTAAGCTCTTTTAACAGCTCTTGTACAGCACGCTCAACCGAGGGATCTTGCCCAGCTTGGATAAGTTCTGGGCGGTCTATCACTTCAATATCAGGGCTTACGCCTTCATTTTCGATGATCCAGTTACCGTCGTTGTCGAGTATTCTAAAGGTAGCAGCGATCACAGAGCCACCATCCACAAGCCCTGGGTTGCCTGAGATACCAATTAAACCACCCCAAGTGCGAGTGCCAATTAGTTTACCTAAGCCTGCTTGGCGGAAGTAATACGGCAGTGCGTCACCACCTGAACTTGAGTAGCCGTTGATCAGCATGGCTTTTGGTCCATCATGGGCAAACTGTGGCGTTTTAGTGGGTTCAACACCACGACGTTTCCAATAATTAAGCGGCTTACGTGCCAGCCAAGTGATCATATGCTCAGGAATAAAACCGCCGCCGTTGTAACGATCATCAATGATCATCGCTTCTTTCGTTGTTTGCGGTAAGAAGTTTTTAAACAATGCACGGTTACCTTCGTAGTGGGTATTAGGTAAGTGAACATACCCTATACGACCGTCGGATAGTTTATCGACGTATTCAGCACGGCTTTGCGTCCATTGTAAATAACGTAAGCCTGTTTCACTTGCCACAGGTTTAACTGACACTTTCCAGCTATTTTTAACACTTGCTGACTTACTTAGTAATAACTCAACAGGTTTGCCCTGAGTGTTTTCAAGTAACTCATAAAAGTTAACCACCTCTTTTACTGAGCGACCATTAACCGCAATAATATAGTCGCCAACGCTTGCGTTAACGCCCGGCTCATTAAGTGGTGAGCGGAAGTTCTCGTGCCAATTTTCGCCTTTAAAGATGTTCTCAATTTTCACAAAGCCTGATTTATGCGCGCTAATTTCAGCGCCTAATAAACCATGCTGTAAACGTGTTGCCGTTGGCATATCGCCAGAATTGACATAAATATGCCCAGAGTTAATCTCGCCGGCAATTTCACTTAACACGTAGTCAAGGTCGGCGCGATGTGCGATTGCATCCGCCATTGGCTGATAACGTTTTAAAATAGCATGCCAATCTTGACCATGATGATTTTCATCATAAAACCAATCACGTAATGTCCGCCAGCCTTCGCGATACATTTGTGCCCACTCGGTTTGCGGATCAATTTTTAGCACCATGTCGTCAAGGTTTAGTTGCGTGGCTTTTAAATCTTGCTTTGCGGCAGGCGCAATAACACTGTAGTTATCGCCAGCACGAGCAATTATATGCTCGCTACTTGTTGATACTTTATAGCTACTAACACCCGCGGCCACAGTGGCAATCTCACCATCAACAGCATTTGGGATAAGCTTTAGTTCACCGCCAGATAAAGTTAAAACTCCATCTTTAACACCGCTTAATGCGCCGTAGTTGCCTGCAGGCGCATTGAGTGCCACCGCACGCTGCATAAAACCTTTACCATCAATATGATTACTCGGCGCTTTAGATGAGGCGTCGTCTTGCTTGTCCTCCACAATACTGGTTTCATCAGTCAACGGGGCATTTAGCGGTTTGATTTTATTGTTTACTGCAACCGCGTAAATTCGCGTGGCATTATTAAACATATAATCAAATTCATAACTACTAAAAGTTAAGTTAAAGTCGCGCTCAGAGGTAAAATACAATTGTTGACCATCAGGCGAAAACGTTGGGTTTCTCTCACTGCTCATATCGTCAGTCAAGCGAGTCAGGTCTTTTTCTTTGATATTGTAATGCCACAGTGATGCATAACGGTTTTCGTTATTTTTAACAAACACAATATCTTCACTATTTGGTGACCAAATATAGGTGGTTAAACCGTCTTCTTCATACTTTGCGGTATCAATTTTATGCTGCTTGCCGGTTTTTATATCAAGCCACCATAAGCTGTGATTTAGATCGGCAAACATTAATTTTTTATTATCTGGAGACCAAACTGGCTCAAAACGCCAAATAGTGCCATTACTCGTCAGTTGTTTAACCTTGTTGTTATTGGCTCGGTCTTGGATATAAATTTCGTACTCGCCACTTTCATCGCTCATATACGCCACATAACGACCATTTGGTGACCAAGATGCTGCTATCTCTCGCCCTTTTGGCGTCTGGCTTAAATTACGGGTTGGGCCATTTTTAACAGGCACTGAAAACAATTCACCACGGGCACTAAATAACACGCGTTTGCCATCGTGAGATACATCCATTGAATCAATAAAACCGGCTACATTTTTACTATAAGGCATAGTGTATTCACGGTTACCCTGCACATTAATAGTCAGTTTTTGTGTTTGTCCAGTGGCATCATCAAAGCGATATAAATAACCGCCATTTTCATACACTATGGCATCAGGCCCTGCTGATGGCCAAAGTACATCAAACTCGCTGTGGTTAGTGACTTTTACAGGCGCTTTACCGTCTTGGTGTTTATATAAGTTTAAGGTGTATTCTTTATCAGAAACATAGTAAATGTTGTCGTGCACCCAGGTCGGTTGCTGCTCAGTAGCAGGATCACTGGTTAGTTGTTTTGAGGTATTATTTTCTAAGTTATAAATCCAGACATCTTGCGCACGACCACCACGACTACGCTTCCAAGTACGAAACTCGCGGTCAATGGGGGTATATAAATACTGCTTGCCATCAGGCGATAGCATGCCGCCGCCCGTTTCAGGTATGGCCAATGGCCGCTCTAAGCCACCATCAGCAGGCACCATGTAAGGACGTCCGACACGCTTACCATATGGTGTGCGATTAGCTCTGAATACAATATGCTTACCGTCTGGCGTCCAATCAAGTACGCGATAATCAAACCCGCCACGCGGTGGCATCACACCCACATCATTGTAGTAAGTTAACTGTTTTAGCTGTGAGCCGTCGCGGTTCATTACATACACTTGGCGGCTGCCATTGTATTGCGCTGAAAAAGCAATTTTGCTGCCATCAGGTGAAAACTTAGGGAAGGTTTCAAAACCAATATGATCAGTTAAGCGCGTGCTGTTACCCGTTTTGATATTTGCTATATAAATATCACCGGCATACACAAAGGTGACTGATTCTTTATGAATATCAGGGAAACGCAATAAGCGCGTGTCGTGTGTTTCGTAAGCTAGAGCCACCGATGAGATTGCCGGTGACACTGCTACTGCTATTGCGGTTAAAAAAGTACGTAATTTCAACTTAACCATCCTTATGTTGTTATTTTATATCATCATAACAACATAAAAATGGATTGCAGCTTTGTTCGACAAATTACTGTAACAGAGTGTAAATAACGTTCATGAGCAATAACAGTTAGCCGCTCTATTTAGCCTACTTTAGGTAGCTGCCTTTTATCAATGACTTTAAATGTAGTTAAATCAACGAGCATTGAAAACACGTCAGCATTATCGATAAACAACATAAACAGATCGCCTTGTTCATTAACAGCGTACTCAAGAATGCGGTCGTAGCCTGTAAGAACCTCGCTATAACCACTGCCATCAATTTTACTTAATGCAAAAGTGCTTTTATCTTCGTTGCTTAAAAGGCCGTCGTTATTTGTGTCGTTTTTAATAACATGATAGGCAATACCCGCCGCTTTTGACTGCGAATCAAATTCAGATAAATACAATGGAGAAATATCAGTGATCAACTGATCTGTCGTATCAAAAAGCCAATTTGCATAGTTTGTTTTACCATTGATAAACATCACATTTTTTGACCGTGTTGGCTTGTATTTCGAAGAGAACATTGCACGAACCTCCGCTTCAGCTTGAATGCTTGCTTCAACCGTTAACTTTTCAGACTCTAGCTCTATATAATAAAAGTCCGTTTCTCCTACTCTTCGCGGGTAGCCCAAACGCCACTTTTCTTCTTCGTTCTTGTCATCTGCTAAATTTAATGCCGGTGGCTCAACGTCGTTATCATTAAATACTGTTGTAACAAGTTGGACTGAAATTAACGCAGTAGCAATTAAAACCCCGACTAATAAAATAATTCCATTTAAGTTCCATACCCATTTAAAAAATTTATCTGAATTCATGCTTTCCCTATTTTTAAAAAAAGTGATCAATTTATCTGAACATACGTATTATTGAGCTTATCTATAACACAAAGCTTTGCGATAAAAAATGACAAAAAACCCTACAACTAGTTTGCTGTTACTATCAGGTTCCGGCGATTTAACTCTGCACTGGCAAATAGTTAATGACTCAGTAATGGGCGGTTTATCGACCAGCCAAGCTTATGAGAAGGATAATAGCTTAATTTTTACAGGCCACGTTTCTCTTGAAAATAATGGGGGCTTTGCTTCAATACGCACAACAATAAACACCAATAAAGAAAACGCCAATCTCATATCTTTACGGTTCAAAGGAGATGGTAAAACGTATCAACTTCGCTTAAGAACGAGTCAGTACCTAAACGGACCAGCGTATACAACCTCATTTGCAACATTAAAAGATCAATGGCAAGTCGTTACATTCTCACCAACTGACTTTAGTCTCACTTACCGTGGTAAAACCTTAGAGCAGCAACCAGAGTTAACGTTTAAAGATGTACAACAATTGGGCCTTATGATCGCCAAAAAACAGCAAGGTAATTTTCAACTCGAATTAGCGCAGATAAACTTTGAGCATAAATAGCGTAAATTAAGCTGTTGTATTGGTAGTATTAAAATTATTTTTTGAAATCATATTCTTCGTTATCTCGCTTTTTAAGCTCTGTGATAACCATTTCTATCATCTGTTTCTTTATTTCTGCGTGGTTGGACTTTAGCTCGTTAAGTTGCTGAACTAATATATCAATTTGCTCTTGCTGTTGAGAATCTCGGTATTTTTTCGCACCTGTATGCTCCGGCTCTATTTTTAAATTTTGCGCTTCGGTGTTTTTTTCCAGCTGTATAAAATTGCTAGTGTGGCTTTCAAGCTTGAGATTTCGCTGAATTGGATCTTGTTTTAATTTATTAATTTGTTCTTGTAGCACGGTGATTTTTTGCGCTAAATCTTCATACACTTTTTGTAAATTGTTATACTGTTCAGCAAAATTCACATCCTCTTCGCTGTACTCTTGCGCTTTAGCATCTAAAAACTCAGACAAAATATATTCAGGCTGCTCTGTTTGCGCTGCTTGTTCTTCAAGTCGTTTTTCGTATTTACTTTGCAACCCATGAGCTTCAGGAACAGTAATAACAGGTAAGATCTTCATATTTCATCCTTAAAATTATCCTGGTAATAATATCGGCACAAAATAATAAGACTTTAGCTTTCTTTTGCAAAAACATTACCCTTTGTTATTACCCAAAGGTTAGGAAGCTACTAATGGTTAAACGGCCTGTTGATGGGTTACTAGATAGCCCTAAATCAGGGTTAATATTACCAGAATGCAAGGCATTACTTGGATATACAATAAGCCTATTCGGTTTCGCCTCTAGTGAGGCTATTTGCTCAAACAGTGTTGTATCGCTGGTAATATAACGTGGACGCTCGTGGAGCCTTTGAGCAATGGCTTGCTGTTTGATCATTGCACGATACGGTGCGAGTCGCTGCTGCGTTATACGTTCAAAGCCCGATGCTTTATGCCGATACAAGGACGTTCCACCATATGCTTTGGCACATAAAAAGTGCACAGCGGCAAGCTGGTTAACGCTAGGAGTATCAAAGTGAGGCAGCATTTGAATCGGCCTTAATTTTGTAACCGGTGTTGTGGCAATTGAAAAAGCAGAAAAAATCACCTTCATGTCATGGCTATCGATAAAATTGAACGACGACTGTAGGATAGGAAATAACTCTTTAAGTTGCTCACTATAGTTAGCCGGTGATGGTTTGCGAACCCCTGGATATAAATCCCCAGTGCATGCAGTAAAGGCCGAGTTATGCTCAATGTTTTCGCAAGCACAGGCGATAAGTTCATTATAATTTAAACTTAAATCATCAATCACTAAAACAGGTATGCGCTCATTCCCAACAACTAAGCGTGTAACTTTCATTGCCGGATTTAAAAAAGTAGCACTAGTCATGTACACTAACTAACTGCTGGTTTTTACGTTCAATAAGTGGATACAGTTGACCCAATGAATTGATCATCGTGTAGATTGGTTTAAGCTGTTGTGCTTTATGCAAACGCCCTATTTGTTCAGCATCGAGTGCTGCTACTTTCTCTTCACTTACCGTATATAGACCGTTTAGACGTGAGCTTTGCTTATTGCTAAAGGTAACGTCAAGGGAAAGAGGCTGCACTAAATTAAGCGCTAATAATGTGTCGATCAGGGCTTTATTTTCTATTTCGCCTTGTAATAAATACCCTAAACATTGTTTCATTTTAACAAAATAATCACTCTCATCCCCGCTGTCAGTAAATAATAACTGGATGTCACTAGCGTTATTTTGCGCTGAGTCACGCACTATTGATGGGCTGTCTAAGTTTATACAAACCGCATAATCTCCCGCTACTTCAGTGTCTATATCACCGACAAAAAATGGCTGTCTTTGAAGCTGTAATGGTATGTATACTCCTTGCCATTGACCGTCTTTCGAAAATAAATTTTCATGTTGCTCAAAACCTAATAATGCCGTTAAGGTAAATTCGCCTGTTTCACCACTTTTAGCCAGTACGATCGGATGTTGCACAGATACTTGGCTAAATTCAGCAACCACCACGGGAAGCATATGTTGTGCAGCACTGTGTTCTTGAGTTTTCACGGTATCAATTTTTAAATGTTTGTGAGCACTGTAATTAATTGCAACTAAATTAGTCATATTGTTCTCTTTATTCTGTATATTTCACAGCACAATTAAATTGCACTAAACCCATGCAGCTTAATTTTATCAAGTAACTCTCTGTTACTCGGTAATGTTGTAACAGCCTGCTGGATCATATGTTTATTTTTAGCAAATTGGCTCTGTGCAAATGTTTTATCATTTAATAAGTAAGGCGAGTTGCTGTAATCACTTTTAAAGCCCATTCCATACAAGACATACTGATAGCTTGCAGCAGGAAACACTTCATTATTACTGGCAAAATCATAATCAGCAGGCGCGCGATATTGCCAAAGTTGCATTAAATCTTGCAAGCTTTGTGGGATCGTTTGAGGATCGCGATTATCTATCCAAAACGCATTATCGGTGCGCTTACTCAAAATATAGTGCAGCTTTAAAAAGTCGATTATTTTCCCCCAGCGGTAGAGAAATGTATCGTTAAAGCGTTTCGCTGTAATGTCCATCACCTCGCGAGTCGGTGGCAATTGTTCGCTAATCATTTGCGCTGACATCTCAACTAGCACAAGTGCGGACGCTTCAAGTGGCTCTAAAAAGCCAGCAGATAATCCAACAGCAACACAATTATTTTGCCAAAAGTGACTGCGATGGCCACTTTCTATCGGAATTTTTCTGATTGTTAGTGAATCAATCTTATCGCCTATATACTCGGCAAGCCTTGCCCTTGCTTGCGATTCAGTACTGTATTTACTGGAATACACATAACCAACACCACGGCGATGTTGTAAACCTATATCCCAGATCCAACCTGCTTCTTGCGCCGTCGAGATCGTATGTGAAGCGATCGGACTACTGTCATTTTCATAGGGTACCTGTACTGCTAAAGCCGTATCTATGAATAAAACATCACGATAAGATTTAAACGGCACTTGATAATGACCTCCGAGCAATAACGATGAAAAACCACTGCAATCAACAAATAAATCGCCACTTATATTTCCGGCCTGCTTTGTTGTTAAACTGCCAATATCACCGTTGTCGATGCTGTTAACTTGAATAACATCAGCTAAAATATGCGCTACCCCTAACTTTTCGATACAGTGTTTTTGTAAAAACACCGCAAATTTAGCTGAATCTAGATGATAAGCGTAATTGGCGACAGCGCCATATTCAGGCGTTCTAATCGTTTTTGGCGCAAGACCTTGCTCGCAAAGTGCTTCTTGAAAACAGACCGCATTAGAAAACGATGACGATTGCTCACCATCGTTTAACCAATATCCTGCCATATCTGCTTTAGTGAACCCTTGCGGTAAAACCAATGGGTGATAATAATAATCATCTTCGCCACCATCCACCCATTGTGCAAACTTAGCACCTTGTTTAAAACTAGCGTCACACTCACGGATAAAGTCGGTTTCACTGATCCCCAAAGCGATTAAAGTGCTGCGCATTGTTGGCCAAGTACCTTCACCAACCCCAATAATTGGTACGTTTGGCGATTCGACTAAGGTGACCTTGACGCCAACGTCTGTATTACTCTTATGCTCTGCCGCCAACCGCCCCGCGGTTAACCAACCGGCAATACCACCACCCACTACAACCACTGTGTTTATGCTGTTTTTTTGTTGTTTCATTTTAATACTCGCGTGGATTGCAATTAAAAGTGACTTTTAATCAATACATAAAAGTCACTTTATTTAGCAGATTAATGCTTAGAAGTTACCACGAATACCGAACATGAAACGGCGACCGCTGTCTTCAATTTGTAGCATGTGATTAGCAAAACGACCTCGTTTGTGAACATACTCTTGGGTTAGATTAATACCTTCAATGAAGACTGTGACCTGTTCGGTTAGATCATAACTAATGTTCGCATCAAGCTGTGCATAATCTTCGACAATAGTTACACCATCACCATTAAGTTGACTTAACGATTGCACAAAGCTGTCTCGCCAGTTGTAAGCTAAGCGAGCTTGAAAGGCATCATTTTCATAAAAACCGACCACATTATATGAATCACTTAAGCCTGTAAGAGCAAACACTTGAGTAATATCTGCTGCGTCTAACTCTTTGTTACTATCTACAATAGTGGCATTAACCATAAAACCAAAGCCACTGTCGAAGGTATGCTGTAGAGCGACTTCCCAGCCATCAACAATGGCTGATTCACTGTTATTTGGTATTGTATTGGTAAACACCGCGGTGGTGTCTGCTGAGTCTGGGCTATCAACATCATTGCCTGTGGAAGGATCAGTAAGTAGACCGCCACCGGGCAGTGCAAAGGTTAAGTCTTCAGTGGTATTGATAATGAAATTAGCAACATTCTTTCTAAAATAACCTGCCGATACATAACTCGCATTACCGTAGTACCATTCTAGAGATAAGTCTAAGTTATCAGAAGTAAAAGGAGCTAACGCTGGATTACCAGAGCTGGATGTTAAATTGCCACCTTGCCGCGTTGTTTCTATCACTGTGACCGGTGACATACTATCGAGCGTCGGCCGAGTGATTGTTTGTGATACCGCAGCACGGGCAATTAAGTCATCATTGATTTCGAGCTTAAGACTAAAATTAGGTAAAATGGCTTCATAGTCAGCATTAGCTGAAATAGATTGAACACTGCCATAATTAGCTAACATTTCTGTTTTATCTAAAATTGACAATGAGTTAACGGGTTCATCGCTGCCTTTTACTTCAACATCAGTCGTTTCATACCTAAACCCAGCTGAGGCAAACAAAGGCATACCCGCAAGCTCTGATTCAAAATCAAATTCGCTATACAAAGCAATTGTGTCTTCGGTTATTTCAAATGACTTATTACGCTTTACTGCATCAAAGCTAATTGGCTGCCCATTTGCTGCGGCATATTGCTCTAGATAAGCAAAGTTTGCTTCACCATCATGCGCAAGCCAAGATGTCGGCATACGACCACTACCACTGACGTTATCTAAAAAGTCATCGCCAGCATCAAATACAAACTGTGCAAATCCGTCCATACTAGGCATATCTGGGTAACCACAGAAAGTACAATGGATACCCACCCCTTCATTATCCCAACGTTCAAGACTTTTAGTTTCGGATGAATACATTGCACCAAATTTTACGGCTACAAGACCCGTATAACCATCGTTGTACCAGGTACTATCCCAACGAAATTGATCAACGGTATCTTCGACCGCCCAACCACGACGCAACATAACATGAGCTCGGCTATTTGCCGGATCTAAATGATTTGAGACCCCATCAGGGCTAACTGCCGGATTATATGCGCTGCCATCTAGTTCCTGTTGACCACTGTAAATACTGTCATCAGCCGCTGCAAACTCACTGGCATAAGGTAAGATCCCTTGATCAACTTGAAAGCGCACACGGTTTGCATAACCAATCAAAGATAACTGATCACCGCGGCCATTATTTGCTTCCCGCTCAGCCTTTGAATGACTTAAATCAAAATTCATTTTTAAATTATCGTTTACGTGCCACTCTACATTAAAGCCAAGCGCACTGGAGTTTGTTAAGCGGTCGAATTTTTTAGCATGCATGTCTGTTGCTAGACCCACTTCTTGATAAAGGTCAACCACAGTGCCATTTTCGTCAACTGTCGGACCATCAGCATCACCAAACCCTGCTAAATTGGGTGCAGTAAACCAATGCCCGTAAGACGTGGTATCGGCTTCTACATCAAAATCAGAATAAAGTGCGTCTGCAGTGATCACTAAATCATCTGACGGCGCATATTGAATAACTAAATTAGCATTGGTGCGAGTACGCGTCTCGGTGGTTACTTTATGGTCATAATTACGGGGAGAAAATATATTGCCAGTATAGGCTTGTCCGCTTTGTGTTTGCGGCTTAGGCACGCCAACATTTTCTAACCAGCCATCTACTTGTGCTTGATTTAACCGGGTTCTTCGTTCTTGACGTGACACAGCGAATAACAAACCTAGGGTATCGTCATTAAATGTATTACTAATTAATCCTGATACCTCTGGCGTTGTTTCTTCACTATTGTCGTCATAAATACCTTTTATGCTACCGGCTACTTTAAAGCCATTAATAGCAAATGGACGAGCGGTATTTACATTGATTGTTGAGCCTATACCACCTGACTGCTTTGTTGCGGTTGATGTTTTAAATACATCTAAACTCTTAACCAGCTCCGACGCGATAGTATCAAAACTAAATGCTCGGCTTTGGTTTTCAGATGCCATTTGGCGGCCATTTACCAGCACGGTATTAAATTGCGGGCCGAATCCTCGTACCGTAATTAATTGCCCTTCTCCACCGGAACGGTCAATCGAAACACCGGTGATACGTTGCAATGATTCCGCCAAGTTAGTATCGGGGAATTTACCAATATCTTCTGCTGAAATAGAATCGACGACTCCACCCGCTTCGCGTTTGGCATCCATTGCGCGTCCAAGTGATCCTCTTATCCCTCTTACTTCAATTATTTCAGGTCCTTGCTCTGCGGTATCGGCTACTGTAGGCAGTGCAACGCTACTAAGCACTGCGAGTACGGCACTCGCCACCCCGTTTTTTTTATAATTAGTCATGTTGTCATTTCTCTCGAAGCGTGGATCTATCGAAATAGATATTTGCCCATCTTCGCTGACCTGTGATAGTAAGCCTGTGCCTGCGAGTAAACTATTTAATGCAGTTATTATTGAATACTCACCAGTAATATTATTCGTCTGTAACTTTTGAATTTTATCCAACGGAAACAATAAGGTAATATCAGCTTGCTCGGCAAAGTTAATCAGCGAAAGATCAGCCCTTTGTCTTGGAATATCAAACATAATCTTGTCATTTTTAGTACTTGCTTGGGCCTCGGTATTAAACAAAGTAAAAACCAAAACCAATACATAAGAATGCAGCTGAGATGTTTGATATTTCATGTGTATAGTTTTTCGCCATACACAAAACAAAGACGAGTGACTTTTTATTTTCCCCCATAAATATTTTCGATTATTTACAAATAATATATATTTTTGACTAGTCATACTGAAAATTGCTAAGCCTTTTTGTTTTTATTGTTACTAAAATACAGCGGCGAATTATTCAATTTTGAATAATTTTACGCTTGCAAAGTAATTGCTATTTTTATCCGCTAAAGCCATTTCTAAAATTGCTGCAGATCGTCAATTAGAACAAGTAATTATTCCGTGTAACGACCAAGTATTTAGCGATGTAAATTGAGATGATTTATCCGCTATTTTGTAACAATCTAACAGGTAACACACGGTGCAAAATCACTGCAAGCCTAGACCAGAACTCTTGATTGCTAAAAACTGTAGTACAATTAACACTGTAATTACAAGCTTTAAGCAAAGCGAGCATAGGCCGATAAAAGACTATGCATAACGTTATATTAAAAAAGTGCTGGTTAAATGAGTTTTGCCTAGGGGATTTTTTTATCTCAATCGTCTTACTAAGTATTGGCATAAAAATAAAAAACAGCAGAGCTAAACCTCATGAGAAAACGTTAATGACGACACACACACTACTTCATAAGGCCTATTTAGTCTCAATAAAAAGCATTTCACGCATTGTGGCTAGAATTGTGCCACCTCATGAAATTGAAGATATTGTGCAAGAAACGTATGTGCGGATATGCAAAATTGAAAATAGCGATAATATTAATTCACCCAAATCATTTATCTATAAAACTGCGCGCAACTTAGCATTAGATTATCAAAAACAGGCCAATATACGTTTGGTCGATGGTATTGAAAATATGGAAGCGCTAGAGCAACTGCTGTGTGAACACCACAAAGATGAGATGTATGAGAGCACACTGACCGATAATGAATTTTCGAATTTTTGTGAAGCAGTCAGATTACTGCCGATACAGTGTCGAAAAGTATTTGTATTAAAAAAAGTGTATGGCTATTCACAGCGTGAAATAGCAGCACAATTGGAGCTTAGTGAAAGTACCGTGGAAAAGCATATTGCAACAGGCATGAAAAAATGTACGCTGTTTATGCGTCAATCAAATAAAAGCACCTATAATGAGCCAGCCCCTTCAGCAAACCTCAGTGCAGGAGGTAAATATGAGTAACGTTCATCCGATCCATCAATCTTCCCATGATAGTAATCAAATCGAAGATGAACGCTTAGACCAAGCGAGTGAGTGGCTAGCAAAACTTGATCGAAACCTTAGCGGCGCTGAAAAAAAAGCACTTCAAGCTTGGCTTGCAGAGTCTTACAAAAATGTTGAGGTGCTGCTAGAAGTTGCACAATTGTGGGATAAAATGAGTGAATTGAGTCGGTTATCTGACTTATTTCCACAAGCATCGAGACAACAAAAAAAGCTCCCTGTCTGGTTAGGCGCAATAGCAGCATCCATTTTATTGGCTGTTGCGCTTAGCTTTTTTCAAGAAACATTTAATTTTTCGCTGTTTAACCAAGTCAATAAATCTGCGGTTGTAGCAAAACAATTAAACTTTCAAACCGCGGTGGGAGAAAGCAAAGATATTATTTTGCCTGATCAAAGTAAAATCACACTCAATACAAATAGTTTTGTCCATATTAAATACACTCCATCGGCCCGAGTCATCAACCTTATTCGTGGTGAGATCCATATCGATGTCGCGCATGATACTTCACGGCCTTTGAGTGTTGTCACTGGCAATAAAATTATCCAAGCCGTTGGCACTGCGTTTAATGTAGAAGTAAACAACGAACAAATAGAACTTATTGTCACCGATGGAAAAGTATTAGTTGCTCAGCAGTATACCACCGCTGTACCTAACCTCTCAAATCATGGTACTTCAAGAGTCGCAAAAGATGCATCACTGCATTCCACGCCGGTAGCAAAAGGTGAGAAACTCAATTTAGACTTTAAAGGTAAAATCACCAAAAAGGTTGAAAAAATTGACGCGATTGATCTGGCAGCAAACTTATCGTGGCGTCAAGGGAGTATCATTTTCAGAGGAGAATCTCTTAGCGACGCAATGACCGAAATTAGCCGCTATACCAATATAAACTTTGAGCTTGCTGATGACGAACGTTTGAAGCAAGTACACGTTGCAGGGATGTTCAAAACTGGCGACGTTAAAGGTTTGCTCGAAGTGCTTAATAATAACTTTAATATTAGTTATGAAAGGGTCAGCTCTGATAAAATCATTTTAAAATACGCTTCGCCTCACACGACTATATAATTCGCAACAACAATAATCAGGTATATCACCATGACAACACCTTTATCGTCGGGCAATATTACTAGCCCGAATCACACTTTAGCAACCAGCAGCCATTCACTACTTTACGTTATATTCATCTCTGGCGTTGCAGCAATTGGTGGCTTTTTATTTGGCTTTGACTCCGGGGTTATCAACGGAACGGTGTCGGCGCTGGGGAAAACCTTTAACTCAAGCAGCGTTGCCACAGGGTTTAATGTTGCATCGGTATTACTGGGTTGTGCGCTTGGTGCGCTTATTGCGGGGCCACTTGCTGATAAATTTGGCCGCCGTTCAATCATGATTGTCACCGCTGTAATATTTGCCATTAGCGCGTTTGGCTCAGGCATTGCAGACAGTTCCGCTGAGTTTATTTTTTATCGTCTATTTGGTGGCTTAGGCATTGGCGCAGCATCGGTGTTAGCGCCCGCTTACATCGCTGAAGTCGCACCAGCGGCTTTACGTGGCCGGTTAGCAACGCTGCAACAATTAGCGATTGTACTTGGCTTATTTGCTGCTTTTTTAAGTAATTACCTGATCGCTTCGGCGGCAAATGGCGCGGAAGGTATTTTTATTCTTGAGTTGGCGGCTTGGCGCTGGATGTTTTGGGCTGAACTAGTACCGGCGGGATTATTCCTGTTGGGGGTATTATTTATACCTGAGTCGCCGCGTTATTTAGTGGCCCAAGGCCAATTAGAAAAAGCCAAAGCTGTATTTAGAAAAATATCCAATGAGGATGCTCAATCACAAATAAACGATGTTAAACAGTCACTGCATGGCGATAAAAAACCGAGTATTCGTGACTTATTTATTGATGGTAAAAAGAAAATACACCCAATCGTGTGGGTCGGTATCGCCTTGTCTGTTTTTCAGCAATTTGTGGGCATTAATGTGGTTTTTTATTACGGCTCTGAGCTGTGGCAAGCAGCGGGTTTTGATGAATCACAATCTTTATTTATCAATGTATTAGCGGGTACTACCAATATTTTATCTACATTTATAGCAATTGCGCTTATCGATAAAGTCGGCAGAAAACCATTATTACTGGTCGGCAGCATTGGGATGTTTATTAGCTTAAGCGCATTAACTTATACCTTTGGTAGTGCAGGACTTGATGAGGCGGGTAAACTTGCATTAACTGAAACTATGGGCACATTCGCACTTATCATGGCGAATCTCTTTGTGGTATTTTTTGGCTTAAGTTGGGGACCTGTTGTGTGGGTACTATTAGGCGAAATGTTCAATAACCGTATCCGAGGGGCTGCTTTAGCGGTTGCAGCAAGTGCACAATGGCTTGCCAACTTTACCATTACCATGACCTTCCCGATTATGCTCGGTAGTATTGGATTAGCGGGTGCCTATGGATTTTATGCTCTATCGGCCTTTATTAGCGTATTTTTTATTGTTAAATATATAAAAGAAACACGCGGTATCAAGCTAGAAGCAATGTAAACGGTGTTTAAAAATGGCGAATGTATTTATTTCGCCATTTTTTTGCCTAAGACTCTACTTTAAGTAATTCAACTTCAAATATAAGTAAAGAGGCTGGAGGAATACTGCCAACACGTTTTCCCCCGTAAGCTAATTGGTGAGGGATATAAAAGGTGTATTTATCCCCTTCACTCATCAGTTGCAAGCCTTCAGTCCAGCCTTTTATTACCTGATTTAAACCAAAACTGATTGGGCTATTACGCTCAACTGAACTGTCAAATACACTACCATCTAGCAAAGTACCGTGATAATGCACATTCACCATACTAGTTGGGCTTGGTTTTGTCTCACTACCACTGCTGCTAACAACTTTATATTGCAGACCTGAGTCGGTCTCAATAACCCCTTCAACCTTGCTGTTTGCCACTAAAAAGTCGGCTTCTATTTGCGCGTTAGCGAGTGCTTGTTGCTTTACTTTTTTGCTATTTTGAAAAATAAAAAAGCATAAAATGGCGATGATCACCGCCAAAATAATATTAATCATAGTTACTCTTTCTCGTGTTCTTTTTCGTCGTTATCGCCATTAACGATATCAGCAATTTCACTTAAACGGGCTAAGGCAATGCCGTTAACTGAGTTTTCAGGATATTGCCCGTCGCTCAGCTCGCCTGCTGCAATATCCATCAGTAAATTAAGCGCTTGGTCAACGGTTTCAACTGCATAGATATGGAATTTACCCAGCTCTACCGCATTAAGAATTTCATCATCAAGTACTAAGTTTACTTGATTCGATTTAGGAATTATCACTCCTTGCGCAGAGGTTAGACCACGCATTTTGCAAAGCTTGAAAAACCCTTCAATTTTCTCGTTCACACCGCCAATGGCTTGTACGTCACCGTGTTGGTTAATTGAGCCGGTCAATGCAATTGACTGGCTGATAGGCAAGCTTGTAATAGCAGAGATCAGTGCGCACAACTCAGCTAATGACGCACTGTCGCCATCAATGTAGCCATAACTTTGTTCAATGGCGATATTAGCACTGAGGGTTAAACTAAATTGCTGTGCATATTTATTACCTAAATAACCGGTCAGTAGCATGACACCTTTGGAGTGAATAGCTTTACCCAGCTCAGCTTCACGCTCAACGTCAATAACCCCATCCGCCCCAGCGTAAACCGTTGCCGTAATGCGTGCCGGCGTACCAAAAGAAGTATCGCCAATATGCAGTACCGTTAAACCATTTACTTTACCTACCGCATGACCCTCGGTGGCGATTAAAGTGTGCCCTTCTTTGATATCGCTGAGCATGTTTTCGCTAATTTGCCCAGTGCGATATTGCTTGCCTTCAATCGCTTCATCAATATGATGGGCATCAATTAAAGTTAAGTTATCTTGCTTGGTATAAAAGCTGGCTTCTGCCACCAGCTCTAAGACATCGGCAAAACGGGCTGAAAGCTTATTGTGGTGCTCTGCTTGGCGGTAACTAAATTTCAGTAATCGTGCCATCGCTGATTCAGTTAAGCTACACTTTAGTGTCTGCTCACAGTACTCAATCACTTTGGTGATAAATTGATACTGTAATTTATCACTGCTTGGCAAGTAATAATCAAAATCGGCGAGCACTCTAAACAGCTCAGCAAATTCTTCGTCGTACTCGCCAATGGTGTAATACAACTCACGGGAGCCGAGTAAAATAATTTTTACATCAAGCGGAATTAACTGCGGGCGCAAGGTAAAACTGCTGCCAACGGCGCTGTCTTGATACGGTAAATCATTTTTAATTTGATGAGTTTTCAGTGATAGCTTGAGACCATCCCACACTTGTGGATTAGCCATCACTTTTTCGGCATCCATGATCAAGTAACCGCCGTTAGCGCGGTGCAGTGCCCCAGGCTGAATCGAGCGGTAACTGGTGATCAACGAGCCTTGCGATGTCGCATATTCAATTTTGCCAAAAATATTACCAAAGGTCGGATTTGGCTCATACACCACAGGTGCGGCGTCACCTTCTTTAAATTCAACCAAAATATTAGGTGCAAAAAAGTCGGTAAGCATGCCTTTACGGTCAAAATCTTCTTTGTTTTCGTCGCTGACATCTTCGTCATCGAGCCACTCAAGTACCGCATCAATAATTTCCACGCGGATGTCTTTTAAATAGCGTAATACGCCAATATGCGCAGCATATTTATGTTCAAGATCTTTTAGTAATGGTTTAGTGGCCAGCTCTGCGGTGGATTTTTTTAAATTACGGAGCTTTTCAGATGATTCACGTTTCCAACGTGGCAACTCAATCAGTGCCTCAATGAGTGCATCTTCTAGTTTTTCAATGACTTCATAAAATTGTTCACGCAATTCATCATCAAGCTCAGCAAATTCAGCATCGCTGAGTTGTTTGCCATCAATCAGCGGGGCAAACCCAACCACGCTTTTTTCTTCAATTAGGGCAACGCTTTGTTCAAGTGCAGCTATTTCAACTTCGGTAATTGCACTATCGTAGGCGTCGTTAAATTCACGATCGATTTTTTTCTTTTTCCGTTGATATGCTGGGTTATCAAACGCTGCCGGAAAGGTATCCAGCACTTCGTCGATAAATGAATCAATATCATCTGCCAATTGTTTACTTTGCCCAGCTTGCATAAACAACGCGATAGGCTCACGGTGATCATCATAATTATTAACGTATAACCATTCGTTTGGCGTTGGTCGGCCTTTGCTGTGCGCTTCAAGTTTGTCTTTTACTAAGGTAAATCGGCCATGCGCAGCCTCCCCCATTACATACACATTGTAACCAGGTAATTCCATTCCTAACGAGAAATCAAGCGCACTTTGCGCCCGTTGTTGACCAATGAAAGTCAAGGTTTCAGGGTATGGATTATTCATGCACGTTTGTACATGATTAAGTGAAATTGTCGGCGCAAGGGCCGACACAGATAAAGGCAGCAGTTTCTTCGTCATTCTAACTTCTTTTTATACCAACATATTCGTTGATTTTTTAAGGTGGCATCAGTGCAGTAAAAGGCACTGATCACTAACTATTTAAGGTTGTAGTGCCTTGCGGCTAAAGTAGATACCATCACATTGCGAACACGCTGTAATTTGCGTAGCGTGGTAAATATCATAACTATACTGACAATTCTTACATACTAATGTGCCCATGGCTATCCATTCGCCTTGGTGATATACCCCATTGTGCTTAAAATCTTGATCTAATGCGTGCCACTCCAGCTGAGTTTTGTCTTCGATATGTGAAAGTTCAAACCATAAAGACTCTTTAAGCTCTTGCCATGCAAGGGAACCATAGTGTTGATCGTGCTCTTGAATATGATCAATATCGCGCTTTAAATATTCGCGGTATAAAGTTAGTTTTTCTTGCCCTAAATCTTTTAGCGCTTGTTCAGATTCAATAAACTTATCCATTGCATCTTTTAACTCATGGTCTTTGACATCTTTTAACCATGCGCTCAAATCTGTTAACCACGTCTTATAATCAGCCATTGTTTACTCCTTCAGAACTGTGTTTAGCGAACCTATACCTTACACAAGTATAGGTTAACCTGCTCTGAAAACTAATTTCATATAAAATCCACTGATTTGACGCTGTGATTAGTGCTTTTTTTGGGGTATCCTAACGGCAATTTTTTATTAGTTTGCAAGAAGTCTGGAATCGTAGATGCAAGAGCAATATAACCCGCAAGACATAGAGTCAAAAGTCCAAGCCTACTGGGAAGAAAACCAAGTATTTAAAGCCACTGAAGACGAGAGCAAAGAAAAGTATTATTGCCTTTCTATGTTCCCTTACCCAAGCGGCCGACTCCACATGGGTCATGTGCGTAACTACACGATTGGTGATGTTGTTTCTCGTTTCCAACGCTTGCAAGGCAAAAACGTAATGCAACCTATGGGTTGGGATGCGTTTGGTCTACCGGCTGAAAATGCGGCAATTAAAAATAAAACTGCGCCAGCAAAATGGACCTACGAGAACATCGATTACATGCGTACCCAACTTAAGCAATTAGGTTTTGGTTATGACTGGGATCGTGAAATCGCCACCTGCCACCCAGAATATTACAAATGGGAGCAATGGTTTTTCACTAAGCTTTATGAAAAAGGCCTAGTGTACAAAAAAATGTCAACGGTAAACTGGGATCCAGTAGACCAAACAGTACTGGCTAACGAGCAAGTAATTGATGGTCGCGGTTGGCGCTCTGGTGCAGTAGTTGAGCAAAAAGAAATTCCACAGTGGTTTATTAAAATTACTGACTACGCGCAAGAGCTGCTTGACGACTTAGACAAGTTAGAAGATTGGCCAGAGCAAGTTAAAACCATGCAGCGCAACTGGATTGGCCGCTCTGAAGGGTTGGATATTGAGTTTAAACGCACCGATAACAACGAAACATTCAGCGTTTATACCACTCGTCCTGATACCTTCATGGGTGTGACCTACCTTGCTGTTGCAGGCGCGCATCCAATTGCACAAGAAGCCGCTAAAAATAGCGACGCTGTGGCACGCTTTGTTGAAGAATGTAAAAACACCAAAGTGGCCGAAGCAGACATGGCAACGATGGAGAAAAAAGGCATCGCAACGGGCTTTTTTGCTACTCACCCACTCACCGGTGAGCAAGTGCCAATTTGGGTCGCCAACTTTGTATTAATGCATTACGGCTCAGGCGCGGTTATGGCAGTACCTGCCCATGACCAACGTGACTATGAATTTGCCACCGCTTATGGTTTAGATATCAAACAAGTGATTGCACCAGCTGCAGGCTCAGAACTTGAAGTAAACTTAAAAGACGAAGCGTTTACCGAAAAAGGCGTATTAGTTAATTCTGGTGAGTTTGATGGCCTTGACTTCGACGCTGCCTTTAACGCAGTTGCAGATAAGCTTGAAGCACTTGGCGTGGGTGAGCGTAAAGTAAACTTCCGTCTACGTGACTGGGGTGTAAGCCGCCAGCGTTATTGGGGTTCACCAATCCCAATGCTAAGCGACGAAAACGGTAACGAACTTGCAGCAACTGAAGATATGCTACCAGTGCGCTTACCAGAAGACGTGGTAATGAACGGAGTAACCTCACCAATTAAAGCCGACCCACAGTGGGCTAAAACCACTGTAAACGGTGCTCCTGCGTTTCATGAAACAGACACCTTTGACACCTTTATGGAGTCATCTTGGTATTACGCGCGTTACTGTAGCCCGCGCCATGACGAAGGCATGCTAGATCCAGCAGCAGCAAACTACTGGTTACCAGTAAACCAATACATTGGTGGTATTGAGCACGCAATTTTACACTTATTGTATTCGCGTTTTTTCCATAAATTATTACGTGACTTTGGCTTAGTAAACTCAGATGAGCCATTTGATCGCTTACTATGCCAAGGCATGGTGCTTGCTGAAACCTTCTATCGTAAAGATGAAAAAGGCGGCGATATTTGGATCTCCCCTAGTGATGTAAATACTGAAACCGACGACAAAGGCCGCGTAACGAAAGCATGGCATAAAGTTGACGGCGAGCCAGTATTCTCATCGGGCATGAGCAAAATGTCTAAATCAAAAAATAACGGTATCGACCCGCAACAAGTTATCGCTCAATACGGCGCTGATACGGTACGTTTATTTATGATGTTTACCGCACCGCCAGAGCAAACGCTTGAATGGTCTGACTCAGGGGTAGAAGGCGCGCATCGTTTCATTAAACGTATTTGGAAATACGCAGTCGATGTTGACATGGTTGGTTTTCAAGCGCTTGATAAATCAGCCTTGAACAATGAGCAAAAAGTGCTCCGTCGTGAGCTGCACAAAGCGATTGCAAAAGTGACTGATGATGTTGCACGTCGTCAAACATTTAATACGGCTATTGCGGCAATCATGGAAATTTCTAACAAATTGTTAAAAGCACCACTGGCTGACAAACAAGATGTAGCGATTGCTAACGAAGCACTTGAAGCATTACTCATTATGCTTGCCCCAATCACCCCGCATTTGTCACATCAATTATGGCAAGAACTGGGCAAAGAAGGCGATATTCTAGATGCGTCTTGGCCTGTGGTTGATGAGTCAGCGCTTGTTGAAGATGAAAAACTAATCATCGTACAAGTTAACGGCAAACTGCGCGCAAAATTAACCGTGCCAGCCGATGCCAGCAAAGAGCAAGTTGAGCTACTTGCCTTTGCTGAAGCAAATGTTACTAAGTTCACCGATGGCGTTACTATCCGCAAGGTTATTTACGTACCAGGTAAACTACTTAACGTGGTTGCTAACTAATTATGGCTGCTATTCATGCCATTAAAAACGGACTAGCCTTAGCGCTAGTCTGTTTTTTGTTATCAAGCTGTGGCTTTCATCTTAAAAAAGCATCGAGCCTACCGGATGATTTAACCACCCTGACATTAAGCGGCGATGATGAGAACTCAGCGTTATTCGCGATGCTTGAAAAAGAACTGACGTTGAGCAAAGTTGAGTTACTCAGCGCGCCTAAGAAAAACGTAGCGCAACTGTATTTATTTAAAGATCGGTTAGAGCGTCAAACATTGTCATTATTTAAAAATGGCCAAGTTGCTGAGTACGAGCTGGCTTACAGTGTCCGTTACTTACTCAAACGCCCGGGTAAAGATGCGATTGAGCAAAATTTTGAGCTGTATCGTAATTACCAAGACGACCCTGATAACGCACTTGCCAAAGCGAAAGAGTTAGAGCTATTGCTTAATGAAATTCGTATGCAAGCCAGTCGTCGTATCACTCGAGAGCTGTCGCAACTGTAATGCGCTGTTATGCGAATCAATTACCTAATGAATTAAAAAAAGGCTTACAGCCTTTTTATTTAGTGTTTGGTGAAGAACCCTTTCAAGTTGCACAATGCGCCCAGCAAATTCGTCAAGCGGCTAAACAGCAAGGCTTTGATGAAGTCGTTAAATTTACTTTAATGCCAGGCTTTGATTGGCAAGAACTGCTAGCGCAATATCAGAGTATGTCATTATTCAGTGCGCGTACTTTAATAGAGCTGGATCTTAATTTCCAAAAGCCTGGGATTGCTGGTAGTCAAACATTCAAGCAATTACTGGATCTAAATAATCCTGATACCGTATTGATCGTCAAAGGCGCCAAAGCGAGCCAAGATATTCAACGCAGTGCTTGGTTCAAGTCTCTGGATAAACTCGGCATTTTTGTGCCCTGCTACCCACTCACTGGCAACCATTTAAGCCGCTGGTTAGACGAGCAATGTCAACGCTTGCAGATAAATATGCCAAACGATGCGAAACGCACTTTAATAGATGCCACTGAAGGTAACTTATTAGCCTGCTTTCAAGAGCTCGAAAAACTGTCATTATTGCATGGCACTGCGCTGATCGATCAACAGCAGGTGTTGCAAGGCCTACTTAATCAAGCCAAGTTTGATATTTTTGATTTAAGTGATGCACTGCTACAAGGCAATAGTCATCAAGCAATTAAAGTATTAAATAAACTCGCTGGCGATAACACCGAAGCTGTGAGTATCTTATGGACCATCACGAAAGAGGCAAATACCTTACTCAGCCTGCAATTAGGCTTGCAACAAGGTGAACAGCTGGCAACGCTATTTAAACAAAAAGCCATCTGGAAAAACCAACAAGGGCCAATCCAGCAAGCACTTAAACGTTTATCAATTGCCACGCTTGAGCAAATCACTCAGCTTTTGGCGCAATTTGATGCCAGTTATAAGCAAGGTAATTTAGTCAAACCCTATCAAGCCTTGGCACATATTTGTTTAGTATTTTGCCAACCATTGGTGTTCCCTTTGCCTGCGCATCCGCTCAACTAATTATTAGGCGTTTATGATGATTGCATTGTTTGGTGGTACTTTCGATCCCGTTCATTTAGGCCATATCAATATGGCAAAGCATTGTGTCGAGCATTTTAATTTAACAACCTTATACTTTATGCCCTGTGCAATCCCTGCCCACAAAGCAGCCCCTGGAGTCAGCACCCAGCACCGAGTTGCAATGCTTAATGCCGCTATCGCACCTTATCCCTATTTTCAGCTTGATTTGCGTGAGTTAAACCGCAGCGGCCCTTCTTATTCACTGCTAAGTTTGCAAGAACTACGTGTGCAATACCCTCGACAGCCAATCTTGTTTTTAATCGGTATGGATTCATTTAATAACCTAGATAAGTGGTATGAGTGGCAAACGATTACCCAGCTGTGCCATATTGTGGTATTTCAGCGTCCTGGTCTTAAGTGCAGTGCCCGTGGTGAATTAAAAGCCTATCAACAAGCAGCCGAATGTAACGATAGCACAGAGCTTGCAGCACATACTGGCGGAAAATTATACTTTTTAACTGGCGAAGAACTCGCCATTGCCTCTAGCGATATTCGTGATGCGATAAAAAAGGGTATAAATTACAATGAACTTCTTCCTACTGGCGTGAGTCAGTATATTCAATCACAGCAACTTTATCTAAGTGATGAATAAATACTGGTTGCGTGATAAAATAACAGCTATTCACTTTTAAATGAGATAACACCTTGGATACGAAACAACTACTTGCCTTTGCAATAGACAAAATTGACGATATGAAAGCACGTGATGTGGTTAATATTGATGTAACTGCAAGCTCAGACATCACCGACTTTATGGTGGTATGCTCTGGCACGTCAAAACGTCATGTATTATCAATTGCAGACCATTTAGCAAAAGAAGCTCGTCACGCAGGTCAAGAACCGCTTGGTTATGAAGGCCAAACAGATGGTGAATGGGCACTGGTTGATTTAGGCGATGTGATCGTACACGTAATGCAAGATCAAGCACGTAGCTATTACGACCTCGAAAAACTATGGAGCTAATTGCTCACTAATTTTATTAGAGCTTGGATGTAATACGTGAAAATACAGATGATTGCCGTTGGCACCAAAATGCCAGCGTGGGTAGAAACGGGTTTTGCTGAGTATCAGCGTCGCTTTCCAAAAGATATGGCGCTGGAGTTAATAGAAATTCCCGCAGGCAAACGTGGCAAAAATGCAGATATTAAACGTATTTTGCATATTGAAGGTGAAAAAACCTTAGCCGCTATCCCTAAAGGCAATCGTATTGTTACGCTTGAGGTAACAGGCAAAGCGCTTGATACTCACCAATTAGCAAAAGACATGCTAAAGTGGCAACTGGATGGCCGCGATGTCAGCTTGCTAATTGGCGGCCCTGAAGGTCTAGCACCAGAGTGTATTGCTGCCTCAGAGCAAAAATGGTCACTATCAAATTTGACCTTACCCCATCCATTGGTGCGTATTATTGTTGCAGAAAGTCTATATAGAGGCTGGAGCTTAAACACTAACCACCCGTATCATCGCGAGTAACCATTACTCATGCGAAAACACAGACCCACAATAAGAGATCACTCAGCAGAAGCGAACCTGTTTGCTCGTCGTGCTTTTGTGGGGTTTGTGTTTGTTACTATTTTAGTCGCGGTTTTACTGTCCAATTTATATACCATTCAAGTTGATGATCACCAAGATTATCAAACCCGCTCTAACGACAACCGCATTAAAGTGATCCCGATTGCCCCTAATCGCGGCCTTATTTACGATCGTAATGGCGTATTGCTCGCTGAAAATAAACCCGTTTATAACCTAGAGGTTATTCCTGAAGAAGTTGATGATCTTGATGCATCACTGTCTACATTAACGCAATTTATTGATATTTCAGAGCAGCAAAAAAGCGACTTTATTGACGATATCAAGCACAATCGGCGCTTTAAAAGTCAAGTATTAAAAGCCCGTTTAACTGAACTAGAAGTGGCGCGTTTCTCGGTCAATCAACATAAATTCCCAGGTTTTAGCATTGAAGCACGTTTAGCACGCTATTACCCGTTCGCAGACACCCTAACCCACGCCTTAGGCTACGTTGCTAAACTCAATAAAAAAGAACTCGCAAAACTCGAATCACAAGAACAAGGTACTAACTATCGCGCCACCCATGATATTGGCAAACTGGGTATTGAAAAATACTATGAGCAGTTACTGCATGGCCAAGTTGGCTCACAACGGGTTGAAGTAAACAATCGTGGCCGTGTTATTCGCACTTTAAGTATGACGCCACCACAACCCGGCCACGATTTAGTGCTAACTTTAGATATCGGGCTGCAACAAATAGCCCAACATGCTTTTAAAGATATGCGTGGTGCTGTGGTTGTAATGGATGCTAAAGACGGTGGTGTATTAGCGTTATATTCAAATCCCAGCTACGACCCAAATTTATTTGTCCATGGTATTAGCAGCAAAAATTACAAAGCCTTATTAAACCCAGACCGACCTCTGATCAATCGCACCACGCAAGGGCGCTATGCACCCGCATCAACAGTCAAACCACACATGGCGATTCTGGCACTGGAAGAAGGGTTAGTCACCGAGAATACAACTATCTGGGATCCGGGCTTTTTCCAAATCCCCAATGTTGATCATAAATGGCGTGACTGGAAGCGCTGGGGCCACGGCCATGTTGATGTTTACAAAGCCATTGAAGAATCGTGTGATACCTACTTTTATGATGCAGCCTATCGCTTAGGTATCACTAAAATTAGTGATTTTATGGCGCAATTTGGTTTTGGTGATTTAACTGGCATTGATATTCACGAAGAAACTACCGCCATTTTACCTTCAAAGGAATGGAAAGAAGCGCGCTTTAAAGAATCATGGTGGCGCGGTGATACAATTTCCGTTGGTATTGGCCAAGGTTACTGGACTGCCACACCGATGCAAATTGCCAATGCACTGAATATATTAGTCAATAAAGGGGTCAACCGCCCTCCGCACTTAGTTCAAGTTGCCAAGCAAGAAAATCAAGTGGTACAAATTAATAATGACGAAAAACCACCGGTGATCCTCAAAGATCCAAAGCATTGGCAAATAGCATTAGACGCGATGCATAATACCGTAAGTAAAGCAACGGGTACTGCCCATAAAGCATTTCGAGGCGTGAATTATGACCCCGCTGGTAAAACAGGCACCGCGCAATTAGTTAGCATTGCCCAAGGTGAGCGTTATGATGCGAAATCGCTAAAAGAGCGTCACCGCGACAACGCCATTTATGTCGGTTTTGCTCCTTATGATGATCCACAAATTGTCGTATCTATCGTTGTAGAAAACACCGGTGGTGGTAGTACCGTAGGTGCACCAATCGCTCGTCAATTAATGGATTATTATTTCTCTGCTAATCCCGTTAATATTGCACGCAATGAGGAGCCGTAATGCAGCTAGATGATAAGCGCTCTATTTGGGATAAATTACATTTAGATCTGCCATTATTACTGGCATTGTTAACCTTAATGGTTGCCAGTTTAGCCATTGTATACAGTGCCAGCGGCCAAGATAGCGCCATGATGATCCGCCATGCCACGCGTATGGCAGGGGCAATTATTGGAATGTTTGTGTTGGCACAGTTTTCACCGGCCACACTAAAGCGCTTAGTGTTCCCACTGTACTGTGTTGGTTTATTAATGCTGGTAGGCGTCTTAATCTTTGGCGTAAGTTCAAAAGGTGCTCAGCGTTGGCTTGATTTAGGTATTACCCGTTTTCAGCCATCAGAGTTAATGAAAATAGCCGTGCCGATGATGGTCGCTTGGTATATTGGCCGTAATAACTTACCGCCTAGAGCCCTGCATTTAGTGGTTGGTTTTGCTATTGTGATGATCCCAACCCTGCTTATTAAAGAGCAACCCGACTTAGGCACCTCAATATTGATTGCCAGCTCAGGTGTATTTGTATTGTTTTTATCTGGATTAAGTTGGCGGTTAATTGGTTTTTTGAGCGCTTTAGTTGCACTTGCAGCGTGGCCTTTTTGGCACTACGGAATGCATGACTATCAAAAGCAACGGGTGTTAACCTTATTTAATCCTGAAAGTGATCCGCTTGGCTCTGGTTACCATATTATTCAATCAAAAATTGCCATTGGCTCGGGTGGTATTGAAGGAAAAGGTTGGTTGCAAGGCACTCAATCGCAGTTAGAGTTTTTACCTGAGCGCCATACCGATTTTATCTTTTCAGTATTAAGCGAAGAGTTTGGCTTATTTGGCGTGTGCTTATTATTGTGCATGTATTTATTTATTGTTGGCCGTGGCTTATATATTGCGGTAAATGCGCAAGACGCTTTTGGTAAGCTATTAGCCGGCGCTCTTACCCTCACTTTTTTTGTTTATGTGTTCGTAAATATCGGCATGGTTTCAGGGCTACTGCCTGTTGTTGGTGTACCGCTACCGCTGATAAGTTATGGCGGCACTTCAATGGTTACGCTAATGGCTGGGTTTGGCATTATTATGTCTATCGCTACGGATAAAAGGATGTTACTAAAATAATGCAGTACTTAGTAAAATTAATCGCGCTCACTGTTTTAACACTATTGTTAGCCGCGTGTAGTAGTTCTGGTAGTAAAACTGATCACAGTAGCCGTTATAGTATGCGCCATGACGCAGCACCGCTACGCGTGCCGACCGAATTAGAAATGCAAGATGCGGTGGTTGTGCCGGTTACCAAAAGTGCCAGCGCAGGACGTCCATATACGGTACTTGGCAAAAACTACATCCCAATGCTAGATGAAACAGGTTATACCGAAGAAGGCACTGCCTCTTGGTATGGCCGTAAATTCCATGGTTATCACACCTCTAATGGTGAGGTGTATGATATGTTTGCGATGACCGCAGCGCATAAAACATTACCTTTGCCTAGCTTTGTAAAAGTAACCAATACCAGTAACGGCAAGTCAGCCATTGTACGTGTCAACGACCGTGGCCCATTTCATGATGATCGTGTAATCGATTTATCTTACGCAGCTGCATATAAACTGGGCTACTATCATCATGGTACAGCCAAGGTTAAGCTTGAAGCGATTACCATGGCGGATTCGACTGTGCGTTTGAGTTATATCCAAGTCGCGGCAGGAAGTACCTTAAAAAATATTGAAGCGCTCGCGTACACCCTACGTCAGCAGTACCAGTTACCCACAAACATTGTGGAAAAAGATGCCATTTATCGGCTGCGTTTAGGGCCAATTAAAGACGCTGAACAAGCTCAGCAAGTACTTGAAAAATTAAAACTGAACCAATTTCAAAACGCGTTCTTGCTTTACAGTCAATAAGACTAATACCCAAACTACGCTCGCATCTCGGGGTAGTTTGGGTATAGAATAGGGTAACGCGAATCTTTAACTTTAACCATTAATGAGTATGATGAAATCTATTAAATACAAAATTCTCAACGGTGTGTGCGGCTTAGTATGCTCTGCTGCCATTTTCTCAGCTACCGCCCAAATCATCCCTGCCCCGCCTCAAGTTAATGCAAAAGGTTATTTTCTTGTTGATTTTACCACTGGCAAAGTGATCGCCGAAGGTGAGCCAGATACCAAAATAGCGCCTGCTAGTTTAACAAAAATGATGACCAGCTATGTGATTGGTACAGAAATCAAAGCGGGTAATATTGCGCCTACTGATATGGTAACGGTTAGCGAAAAAGCGTGGGCTAAAAACTTTCCTGAATCATCAAAAATGTTTATCGAAGTGGGTAAACAAATTAGTGTTGATGATTTGAACCACGGCATTATCATTCAATCTGGTAATGATGCGTGTGTTGCAATGGCTGAACATATCGCCGGCAGCGAAAGCGCCTTCGCAGATTTAATGAATGCCCACGCTGAAAAGTTAGGAATGAGCAATACTCATTTTATTAATAGCCACGGCCTAGATACCGATGAGCACTTCACAACACCACGTGACATGGCCATTTTAAGTGCCGCGTTAATTCGTGACGTGCCAAATGAATATGAAGTCTATGCACAAAAGTCATTTACTTTTAATGGTATTAAACAATACAACCGTAATTCATTATTATGGGATGAAAGCCTAAATGTTGACGGTATTAAAACCGGTCATACCTCTGAAGCGGGTTACAGCCTAGTAAGCTCAGCAACAAAAGACGACATGCGTTTAATTGCTGTTGTAATGGTCACTTCAAGTGAACGGGCCCGTAAAGTAGAAAGCAAAAAACTACTTAACTATGGTTTTCGTTTCTTTGAAACAATCACACCATACAATGCGGGCGACAGCTTTGCTGAACAACGTATTTGGATGGGTAATAAAGAAAACGTATCGCTAGGTATTTTAGAAGACACACCAATCACTATTCCACGTGGTCAGCGTAAAAATTTAAAAGCAGACTTCAAACTTGATAAAGTGTTAGAAGCACCACTCGCTAAAGGCTCTACTGTAGGCACTTTATCTTTACAGCTGGAAGGCGAAGTAATTGCGCAGTATCCACTGGTAACGCTTGAAGAAGTTGAAGAAGGTAGCTTCTTTAGTAAAATTTATGATTACCTACGTTTACAAATAATGTAATACCCAAACAACCTCAAGATCCGAGTTTCAGTTGGAATTAAAAGCGATTTAGGCAAGGCATTGATTGCAAATAATAGTGGTTCTATTGTTAAAATCAATAACGCAGTATAAATCGCTTTTAAACCAACCCGTTGGGCGTTTCACAGGCACTTACTCTCATCGTTGTTACTTCTTAAAAGGGATTGCCATTCTTGCAAAGTAACGCCTTGATATTAAGCACCTGTGAAACGCTGAATTCTGTATCTTGAGGTGGCTTGGGTATTCATAGTTAAAGAATATAAGCGCCTTGCACTGCAAGGCGTTTTTTTTTGCTTTAAAAATGGTAGAATGCGCCCCATATCTAACCGACAAATAATCTGCATAGCAATTACATTGCTTATGTAGGCAGTAATAGCGACAAAAACTTCGCTCAGCGCAGCAAAGAATTTATCTATATAACTGTTTTACATTGCAAATTTTAACGTGATTGGCAGCGATTTAATGCTCTTAAAGCAATGCGTTATTAATACAATTGTGATCAAGCTTAAGAACAGATTATCGAAACGGTTTATTGTTTAGTAAAATAATACTAAGCACACATTAAGTATGAGGAGTCAACGTCGTGGCTACACCGGTAGAAAATACTAAATTTGATGAATATTTAGAGTATCCTTGCCCATTTACATTTCGCGTAATGGGGTTGGCAAACGTCAACTTAACTGAGCAAATTCTAACTAAGTTACAACCGATTGCACCTGGCGACTATGCGCCAAAAGTAAAACCAAGTAGCAAAGGCAATTACGAGTCAGTTAGCCTAGTAGTCACCGTTACCAGTGGCGCTCATATTGAAGAAATTTACAACGTGATCAGTGCGATTGATGACGTACGACACATGCTTTAAGCGCTAAGCGGAGTAAGCTGTGAGCGAAAATACCTTAATCGTCCGTCAACTCGGTAGACAGCGTTACATGCCAATTTGGCAAAAAATGCAAGACTATACCGACGTACGTACAGAGCATGATGCAGATGAAATATGGCTCGTTGAACATGAGCCAGTATTCACACAAGGCCAAGCCGGTAAAGATGAACATCTACTTGCCCCAGGCGACATAGAAGTGATCAAGGTTGATCGTGGTGGTCAAGTAACCTATCACGGACCTGGTCAGCAAATGATGTACGTATTATTTAACTTACGTCGCTTAAAAATTGGCGTAAGAGAACTGGTCACATGGCTTGAAGAGTGTATTATCGATACTCTGAATGATTATGGCATTGCAGCCTACGCCAAAGCAGACGCACCTGGGGTGTATGTTAATGACAGCAAAATAGCATCATTAGGGCTTCGCGTACGTCGCGGTTGTTCTTTTCATGGTCTAGCACTGAATGTAAACATGGATATGAGCCCATTTCTGCGCATTAACCCTTGTGGGTATGCGGGTATGAACATGGTGCAAACAACCGATTTAAACGGCCCAGAAAACCTTACACAAGCAGGTGCTGGACTCGTAAAACACATGATCAAAAAACTTAATGCAACTGCGGTTAAGTATACTGAAGGGTTTGAAAACGAATGAATAAACCAGTCAAGATGGAACCAGGGGTAAAACTGCGCGACGCTGAAAAAATGGCGTTGATCCCAGTAAAAGTATTACCGACTGAAAAAAACGAAATGTTGCGTAAGCCAGAATGGCTAAAAATTCGCTTACCTAAATCAACCGAGCGTATCGATGGCATTAAACAAGCGATGCGTAAACACGGCTTGCATTCAGTGTGTGAAGAAGCTTCATGCCCTAACCTATCTGAGTGTTTTAACCACGGTACGGCAACCTTTATGATTTTAGGGGCAATTTGTACTCGTCGTTGCCCATTTTGTGATGTTGCGCATGGTCGTCCACTGACACCTGATGCCGCAGAGCCGGAAAAACTCGCATTAACAATTAAAGACATGAAGCTGAGCTATGTGGTGATCACCTCAGTAGATCGTGATGATTTACGTGACGGCGGCGCACAACATTTTGCAGATTGTATTCGTGAAATTCGCAAACATAACCCTAAAATCACCATAGAGATTTTAGTGCCAGATTTTCGTGGCCGTATGGATCGTGCACTCGAGATTTTAATTGCAACGCCACCAGACGTTTTCAATCATAACCTTGAAACCGCACCGCGTTTATACAAGCTTGCGCGCCCAGGTGCCGATTACAAATGGTCACTAGAATTACTGCGTCGCTTTAAAGAAGCACACCCAGAAGTTAAAACTAAATCAGGCTTAATGGTTGGCCTTGGTGAAGAGATCAGTGAAATCGAAGCAGTATTACGTGATTTACGTGCCCACAACGTCGACATGCTAACTGTAGGCCAATACCTACAACCTTCTAAGCATCACTTACCAGTAAAACGCTACGTACCACCAGCAGAGTTTGATGGCTTAAAAGCCTATGCAGATGAAATTGGCTTTACTCATGCAGCCTCAGGCCCATTTGTTCGTTCAAGCTATCATGCTGATCAACAAGCCGCCGGTAAAGAAGTGAAATAATCACTTTTATAGCATTGAAAAATCGTTAGCTATGTACTTTTCACAGCATAGCTAACGGTTAACAAACAAATCACATTTTCACCTTTGCTACCCGAGACTAATACAACTAACGTTTCGAAGCATTACTTCTCAATTGTGCTGAAATATTATCGTTTAGCTTAAGCCAATTGGTTTCATAATCCCATGTTCCCTTAAAATCTTCATTACTTCTTGAGGTTTCTAACATTTCTCTAAAATCAAAAACTTCAGCAAAATTACTTTCATTTACGCGGTAATTACCCCAGCCCCTAGGCTCCATCTTAATAAACTTTAAATAATTAGACTTAAAGTCATTAACAGCAGTGACTAGCTCTTCATTACTATTTAGCTTTTCTGCAATGAGTGCCTTTTCATCATCATTAACAGAGCCAGTTACTGTAAGCTCACCCGACTCATTGATAGAAATCCCCCAACTTTTATTTGCTAAAGCGGGCTGCTCACTTCTTAATTCAGCCATGACACTATCATAGGGTGAAAGCATTCTCTCAACCGTTTTAGGTACATCGCCGCCTGGCATATACAAATGAGCCATTGCGACTCCAATATCATACATAACCTCTTCAATAGGTCTTAATATATTGGCATCTTTATTTATAGGCTTATAATAAGTCGCTTCAGGCTCTTTAGGCATATCTTTGTGATAGATATCCTTAGCTAAGCGCTCCATTTCACTCTTTAATTGCGCTTTACCAGTTACTGGTTCATTTATTTTTGCTGCTGAACTATTCGATATAAGCTGCGATGCTGAACTGCTATTGTGTGGGTTAACTTGCATATCACTTTCCTTGTTCGTTACTTATCAACTTGTTATCGACAAATTACTCTTTTCCTTTAGCTGTTTCTAATAAGAAAACTTACCTTGTTGTGTATAAATAATAAACACTACTTAAATGTTAGGTTCGGCAAATCTTTATAGCGGTAATGAGGTATAGTTTTTGTATCTTATAGCTTTATTTATCTTCCTCGGGTATTTTTCAATTAATCACCATGTGAGTTCTAAAATATAATACCGCTCAAACCAAGCGATCTGGCCCAATAGTTTTGGACACCTCGTTAAGTGAGTAAACTAAACTCACGGAGGTGATATAGAACAAACAACGTAAACATTATTCTGACGAATTAAAAGAAGAAGCGCTTACATTTGCCGAAAAAGTTGCTGTGGCTCAAGCATCGAGAGAGCTTGCTGTTTACAGCCTTCAATAATATTACTGGCGAAGCTCTGCTGCTAAAAAAGTGAGTTTGTCAGATAGGTAAAATTCGTTAGCAGCAGAAAATACCCGTTAAAAATGGTAATTAGCAACTCAAGCTGAATTAAAAGTGCAGACGTGCTGCACTTTTAATTAAACGTACTTAAAGTGGCTTATTGATCCCACTGCGGGGCAAAATCAGGGGTTGCTTGGCGGTCTCCGCAATCGAGAGCATCAATACGGGCAATGTCTTCCTCATCCAGTTTTACCGCTTTATCATTAAAGTTATCTTCTAAGTTTTTACGCTTAGTTGATGACGGAATGGTTGTCATACCATTAGCATTTTCCCATGCAATCACCACTTGCGCAGGGCTTGCCCCGTGTTTATTAGCAATATCGATAATGGTTTCATCGCTTAATACTTTACCGACTACAAATGGCATATAAGCAGTAACATGAATGTCGTGTTGCTGACAAAACGCACGCAGCTTAGTATTAGTTAAATAAGGGTGCACTTCTATTTGATTGGTAAATATTTCTCGTGCGTCAAGTGTTTGCATGGCTGCTTTTAAATTAGCAATAGTGAAGTTCGATACCCCAATATGCTTAGTTAATCCAAGCTGCTTTGCCGTTAATAACTCAGTTAAATACTCGCTCATTGGTTCATCGTTTGATGGCGCAGGCCAATGGATCAACAATAAATCGACAGAATCGAGTTGCAGCTTGTTAAGAGACTCTTTCACACTGGCGATAAAATCGCTTTTATTGAGTTTGTTATTCCACACTTTGGTGGTAATAAATAGCTCGTCTCTGGGAATATTACTGTCTTTTATCGCTTGGCCAACTTGCTGTTCATTGCCATAAATTTGTGCGGTATCAATATGGCGAAAGCCAACCTCTAATGCCATTTTTACAGAGTCATAAGCGGTTTTCCCTTCGAGACGAAATGTCCCCATGCCTAAGTTTGGCATTTCTATTACGCGTTGTGTCATGAATTTATCCTTATAAGATGATCGGTTTAAAATACAAACTTTGTTAAGCTTCGAAATACACCTGTTACTTTGTTCATTTAAAATTTTGACCTCATGTAAGGTATGAGGCCATAAACGTTAGTTTCAAGGGCTGATATATATGCCCATTATCTGGGCTGAATGTCACGCTTATCCAACAACCCACTGTAACGCGTAGCCATAAGTGCCAACACTGAAATAACAGCGCCAATCCACGCGGTGTCTTGCAGGCTCATATTCTCAACAACACTGCCGCCAATAATTGAACCCAATGCGATACCAATATTAAACGCAGCGATGTTTAACCCTGATGCCACATCAACCGCGTTAGGTGTGTGTTTTTGTGCCTGTTTAACAACATACAGTTGCAGCCCAGGTACGTTACCAAATGCAAATGCGCCCCAAACTAAAATGGTCAGCACCGCGGCTACTTTTGAACCCATCGTGAAAGTAAATAACAGTAAAATAATACTCAGCGCGCTAAAAATAATAGTAAGCGCACTTATAGGCCCACGCTTATCTGCTAATTTTCCACCCCAAATATTACCCACTGCCACAGAGGCCCCGTATACCAACATAATTAAACCAATAACCGAGGGAGCAAAACCCGTTTGTTGCTCTAGAATAGGTGCTAAATAAGTAAACGCTGTGAACGTGCCGCCATAACCGAGTATCGTCATTAAATATACCAGCAATAAACGTGGTTTAACCATCACTTGTAATTGCTCTTTAAACGTTGCAGGCGCTGACTGCTTTAGGTTTTTAGGCACTAACATTACGCTGCCAATTAATGCAATTAAGCCAAGCACCGACACCACTAAAAATGTTGCCCGCCAACCAAAATGTTGACCAATCCACGTACCCAATGGCACACCTGTTACCAGTGCAACGGTAAGGCCAGTAAACATAATTGCAATGGCGCTTGCCTCTTTATCTTTACTAACCAAACTGGTTGCAATCATAGCGCCAATAGAGAAAAACACCCCATGGGCAAGCCCAGTTAATATGCGCGCTATTATCAGGGTTTCGTAGCTCGGCGCTTGCCAGGCAAGTAAATTACCGATCACAAACAGCGCCATTAAACTTATTAATACAATTTTACGATTCCAACGCCCAGTTAGCGCCGTTAATACCGGCGCACCGATAGCAACACCTACAGCGTATAAGCTCACTAATAGCCCTGCTGAGGGCAAACTAACGCCCAAATCTCCCGCAATAGTAGGCACTAAACCGACGATTACAAACTCTGTGGTTCCTATCGCAAATGCGCTTAAAGTAAGCGCCCATAAAGCCAATGGCATCATTACATCCTCATAGTTAAAGTAGATGTCTAGTGTGGCTAAAAAAACATTTGCAAAAAACAGCGTAAATGACAAAATACTTTTGTTAATTATGAAAATATAGTGTGGTAATTCTGATGGCTGTTCATGCGAAAACAGAAGATCTAGAAACGTTTATAACCGTGGTTGATTGTGGGAGTTTTTCGGCCGCCGCTAATTTACTGGATCAGCAAGTTGCGAAAGTATCACGAGCCGTCTCTCGACTAGAAGGCACCTTACAATGCACGTTATTAAATAGAACAACACGCCGCTTAGAACTTACTGAAGAAGGTCACACCTTCATAAAATACGCTCGCGAAGGACTAAACACACTTTATTGTGGCGAAGAAGCAATTAAGCTTTTAAAACATGCACCAAGTGGCCGCCTGCGAATAGATGCCGCAAGCCCATTTGTACTGCATCAACTCATGCCATTAATTGCAGAGTTTAGAAAACAATACCCGCAGATAACTCTTGATATCACTTCGCACGATAATATTATTGATTTATTAGAGCGTAAAACCGACTTAGCCATTCGTATTGGCGAGTTAAAAGACTCAAACCTGCATGCCCGTAAACTAGGAAATAGTAAGCTGCGAATAGTTGCTGGCACTAATTATTTAAAAAACACGCCGCCTATTCGCACTGTCAACGATTTAAAAAACCACACACTCCTCGGCTTTACCGATGCCACAAAGCTTAATCAATGGCCATTAAAAGAGCCTGTAAAATTGACCTTTGATCTCAGTGCCAGCAGCGGCGAAACAATCAGGCAACTGTGCATTGCAAACCAAGGCATTGCCCTACTTTCAAACTTTATGATAGCCGAGGATATAAAAGAAAATCACTTAATCGAGCTACTGCCCGAGTCGCTCAGCACACCAAATAATCGCGAGCCAATCCATGGCGTGTATTATAAAAGCGGCGCAGTGTCTTCACGCATCACCGCTTTTTTAGACTTTATACAACCACGGCTGAGTCTGTAATAGTTTAAATTGGGCTGACAAAACACTTTTTGCTACTAAAACCTCATAATTAGATTTATAAGTGACTACTTTTATACAAATTGCAAGTGCACTTCTCAAGCCGCTATTTCAATACTGTTAGCGCTTAAAATAGTGGCTTAAATTGATTTACTATCCTGCGCGTTGGTTACTTATCTCTATGTTTTGGTAAGACTTTTATTTCTACTGTGTTCCATCATTTTATTATCTAAGAGGCTGACGTGCTGTTCGTTATCGAACTCAAAACAACTGCGTGCCCATAATAAAAAGCAGCATTCCATCGGGTCAATACCGCACTTCCCCACAAATTTAGTAATTAAAACTCGCTAAACTTGACTATGTACTGCAGCGCACAGACAACTGTGGCAAATAAGCTAAAACTAAAGCGGTTCATTCAAATCATCGCCTAGTTGGCAACCTCAATATCAGCTCTAAAACACGCCAACATTTAATATTGTCGACCCCATTAAAAAGGATAACTATTATGTTATGTAGCATGAAAATGCTAGAAAATTGCGCTATCGCTGCTACCGATGGTGTGATCGGTAAAGAAAAAGATTTTCTATTCGATGATTTAGCATGGGTGATCCGCTACTTCGTTGTTGAAACAGGTTCTTGGCTATCCAGCCGTCAAGTTTTGATCTCACCAATTGCGGTGCAAAAACCAAATTGGATAGAAAAAATTCTACCCGTGTTGATCAGTAAAGAACAAGTTAAGAACAGCCCAACTATCGATAACGATAAACCCGTATCACGGCAAAATGAGGCCAGCTTACTCGATTATTATGGTTACCCTTATTATTGGGTGGGCGAAGGATTTTGGGGCGGCGGTATTTACCCATACTTATTGTACCGTGATCACCAACACCTCCCACATACAGAAGCAGGTGCACGCAGCGCACAACTGACTCACCATAATGTTAAAAGTGAAGATAATAAAAAAGCTGACCCAAATTTGCGAAGTTGCAAAGAGATTATTGGCTATCATATTAACGCTAATGATGGTGATATTGGTCATGTCTCTGGGTTATTAGTAGAAGAAACAACGTGGGCGGTTCGTTACCTGATCATCGATACCAGTAATTGGTGGGGTGGACATAAAGTGCTCGTGCCACCAGAGTGGATCAGCGAAGTATGCTGGCTCGACAATACCATCAGTGTTGATCTCAACCGCAAAGTAATAAAAGATGCACCACAGTATGATGATAACCAGCAAATAACCCCCGAGTTTGAAACAGCCATATATCAACATTACGAACTAGCGGGTTACTGGGACAAACTAGCAAAAGCGAAAAAGGATTGCTGAAATGATCGGCTTTCAAGTAACGCCTAGCGAAAAACATTTGGCCAAAGAGCATATTCAATAAATAAAAAAAACACCACTCACTAAACTAATGAGTGGCTTTTTATTCTTCGTTATTTGCTGATAACTGAATCTAAAATCGCATAGGCGGCTTTGACCCGTTCTACGTTGGGGTAATATTTGTTTGCTAACATAACAATTCCAGCATTTTTTGCCGGAATAAATACAATATATGCGCCAAACCCGTTCGTTGAACCTGTTTTATTGATCCAGCCATTATGCAAAGCTACTTGAGGAGGATTATTAATATCGATTGGTTGGGGTTGTGTAATGGTTTCAACTGAATTTCCAGCTAACAGAGCAGTCAAGTTAGTTGGTAAAGGATACATTTCCCATGCTAGTCCTTGCGTGAAAGTGCTCGCTTGATAATAGCCCTTCCTAGTACTTTTCAAGGCCGTATTGATTTTATCATCGAGAGAGACTAACCCTAAATTCGCTTTAATAAATTGCACCATATCTGCACTAGTAGACTTAATGCCATATGCTTGTGCATCCAGCATACCGGGATTTACTCTCACAGCATCGCCTGAAGAATTATATCCAAATGCATAATCATCCATTTTATTCGCTGGAACATTAACAAACGTATTTGACATACCTAACGACGGTAATATTTTAATTTCCAGAAACTGTGCATAATCAACTTTCATACTTAATGCCGAAACATAACCAAATAAACCTATACTTGGATTTGAATAGAGTCGTTGTGAATTTTCAGCAAAAGTTGGCTGCCAAGATTTATAATATTGCATCATATCCTCGTCAGTCTTAACATTATCAGGGAACTGTAAAGGCAGACCACCTGCTGTATAGGTAGCTAACTGTGTAAGTTTTGTGCTGCCAATAACGCTATTTTTCAACTCAGGTAGATATTTATCAACAGTATCATCAAATGATAAAGTACCATTGCCTTGAGCATAACTCGCGAAGGTTGCAGCAAAGGTTTTACTGACCGATCCTAACTCAAACAGTGTATTCTGTGTTACTGCTTGGTTCTTTTGTTTATTCGCAACACCATAATTATAAAACTGTGACTTACCATCAACAATTATACCCACCGCTAAACCAGGAATTTGGTACTGCTGCATTAAGCGCTCGGCTTGCTTATCGACTGCTTTTCTCAACATTTGATTATTATTTTCAGCCCGAGCATCATTAAACATCACTATAGTTGCAGCTAAAGTAGTAATAACAAGCTTGTTTAAAATTATTTTCATTGTATCTCTCGTTAATGAATAAAATAGCCACGTCAGTGCAAGCATATTGCAATAAAAACTCAACACTCGGATTGAATTCTGGCGCCTGAGTTCATTCAAATATTGTAAATGGAGTATATTAATATTTAGCTTAGCCTCGTTTTGCAAATGGTAGAGATGAGCATATTCAAGAGCTACTCGTTCTAAATGCAAAAGTCAGCAAAGCCGCCGCTATTTTGTGAGTACGGCTATTAATTTTTACTGAATTAAAATACGGTGTTGGTATTAAATTCTATGCTCATAAAAAAATGAAATGCACAAATCGTCTTGATTTGAGCTCACTACTCCCAAAGCTCAAATAATTAAAGACGAAGAATATGGCTATGTTTTGCTGAATGATTTATACAAATGTGAAATTAATACAGCCAATGTTGTATGCAGCATAAATTAACAAACTAACACTTAGGTTATAGCAGAGAGTCGCCTGTTTTCTATGAATTATCCTGCGGAAATACACATGATATAGTTCACACAGAGTCACTCGTAGCAAATTGCTCAACAAATAAAGTCGTTGTTGCTAACAAAGGCTACGATTGTAAAAAACTGAGAGAGTTGGTTCGTGATAACAACACGACACCCGTTATTCTACGCAAGGATAACAGTTTAATAGGTAATGAAGATATTGACTGATGCATGTACAAATATCGGCACTTGGTTGAAAATGCATTTGGCCGTATTAAGCAATATAGAAAGATAGCCACACAGTATGAAAAGCTTGAACGAAATTATCATTCAATGCTCGCTTTAGCATTTACGATGATGTGGCTACCAATGCGGGCTGATCAATATATGTACCACAAAGATCAACAGTCCCTAATGACATAGCGCTCTCAGTAGCCTTAAACAACAAAATATGATCCCTCACCAACGAGCGAAGAACCACAAATAGTAGAGAACATCTATTATCTAGCTCCTTGAATATTTATCGAATCTATCTGTCGATAATGCCACTCTGTCCTTAATTAAGCTCAAATAATGCTTTGCGAAAACTGGTTAGATAATTAACGACTCTATTATTTTTGCTGGGGTTTTCTGTATGATTTTTTCGTGTCAGGTTCTAAAGCTGCGCGCTTGCTTGCCGCTTCTTTTTTTAGTGTTTCAGCAGACTTTTTATCATCTACTTTTTTATCATGAGTTGGATTTTGCATAGTTGCCTCGGAGTTATCGCCCCTCACGTTAATGTAAAAGGCCGAGATTTAAAGCCTAGTTTATAAAGCTCCCCAGCTCTGTGCGCTACAACACTTAAATGTTTTATTATCGCTGGATGCTCAATAGACGCTGGTTTATCACTACTATGTCTGTAACAGGTCGTGAGCACGCCTTATAAATCAAGTGTGCTCGCGACCTGCATGAACGATGGTGTGAGAGTTGGAAGTTAGAAACCTCCGGCTACCCGATTATGTTTTTATACGTCAACCTTACTGATAGTACCTAGTGCAACGGCAACCAATTTCTCACCTTTTTCACCCAAGGCATAAACTTTACACTCACAAGTAGCTTGCCTTTTGCCTGATGATAAAACAGTAGAGCGTGCAATTAATGATTTACCTATCGCAGGGCGCACATAATTAATTTTGTATTCTGAGGTTACACATTTACCTAAAACTGAAGCCGCTGAAAAGGTAATACAGTTATCCGCTAAATAACTTAAAACACCGCCGTGCACGAAACCAAAGTTTTGAGTTAATTCGTCACGAATAACTAGAGATAATTCAGCTTTACCTTCATCGAATTCTGTAAGTTCAGCACCCAGCAACATACTGAATGGCTGCTCTCTTAATATTTTCTTCCCGTAATCAAGCATAAAACTCCAAACCTATTTGAAAATATCAACGCCGCGTTAAGGAGTGAGCAACGCGACTACTAACCTTCTTCATTACACTAAAAATCAATAAAATCAAAGCATAATGAAAATGCTACGCGTTGCGACCCCCTCTTGAACGCCTTGTTAGTTTTTATGCTGCGACAAGAACCGCTCTAACATTTCACCCACCAATTCCGGTGATTCTTGATGCGATGAGTGCGCCGTCAATGGAATATTGGCAAAACTACAACCTGCAATTTTCGACTTTAAAGCCACGGCCTCATCCAATGAAAATAAGAAGTCATTATCACCTCGCATTACTAACGTTGGGCAACGAATTTTTTCAACTAACTCATGTGGATAGCCAGATTCTGTTGTATCCAGCCAAACTGCTTTTACCATGCCTACAAGCTTAGGAAAATCTGGTTTAGGATTTGATGCCTCATAAAATGCAACATCATCTGCAAACCTTGATACCCAAAACTCAGCCGTCAAACCACTTAGCAATTCAATTGATGGGTCATCTGCCTCCAATCGCCACTGCGAGCCCAGTGTTACCAAACAAGACACTCTTTCTGGCTCTTGTGCTGCTAACCGATAACCCACAATGCCACCGTCACTAAAACCAAAAATTGAGTATTTCTCAATACCCAAATAACTAAGGACATGCTGGACATCTTGTTGATACTGCATGTAATTAAGTGGGAGTTCACCTAAGAGTGATTTGCCGTGACCACGAAAATCTATGCTTATCAACTGATAGTCTGCAGCTACATATTTGTGAATGGGACTTAACTCATTCAGCGAACCAAGGCCGCCATGAAGCATCAATAATGGCTTGCCATCATGATTACCTGAAAGCTCGTAATAAATCTCGGAGCCACTAACACTTATATAACCATTTTTATTTCTCATTTTGTCGACCAACTGCGTTTTTATTGATTTGACCTAAAAAAACTAACGAGCCTGTAGAATTACTCGTTTTTATTTTATTTTTATTGATGCATTAACCATAGCCGAGTTCCTATTTTGATTCAATCGACAACTGACTTTCACATAAAATATAAAAAGAAGATTTGCTGTTGTTTTAATAGGCGTTTTGCAAGGTATTACAGGTACTTGAGTGGCTTATTTAAGGTGAGAAGGGTTACCTATATTAATGTAATGTGTTTACGCATGCTAATATTAGCCTTCAAGCTAATCCTCATTTACTGCTCCTTGTGGAAAAAATCTTCAATTGAATTATGGTTTAGAGACGTTGCGCTTTAGAGGAATATAAGCAGATGCAGTACTAAAAACGTAAGGATTATTGCATAGCCCTGCCCTTTGTATTTGCCGTAAGCTACTTGCTTAACAGTCACATCGACAGACGAAGTAAACGAATTTGTTTATTGATTTAGAATTGACCGTCACTGAACAAAAACGGTCAAAAAGAATACTAGTGCCTATTGACAGAGTTAAGGCTCATATGTGTTAGGTGAATTATTCACTGTAACGACGGATAACAGATACTTTACCATTTTCAAGTTCAAGCACATCCAGAGCAATTTTGCTGTAGCTAAACTCTGAACCATCCGCTCGCTTACCCTTGGCGGAGAACTTGTGCTTGATAGAGACAGCATTAAAACCATACTGATAGTCGATAAGTTCCGCTTTATATTCTGTATGAACACCGAGATAACGCCCCATACCTTTACGCATCATGTCTTTGCCATCGGGTTCACGAGAGTCATCTGGTGCATTTGGGAAATGTTGATTACCAACGTCATCGGTAAGAAAGGATAAATAGTGTTCAAGGTCTTCCTCAGTTGCATTTGGCTGCTGAGTCATGACCTGAGCATTGAAGTAAGCTTTCACAAATGCATCGTAATCAAATTCATCAGCCAAAGTACTTGCACTGAAGAACGCGAAGCCTGCCAAACAGATAAATAATTTTTTCACGAAAACTCCTTATTAAAATATTCCAACGCCTCAATAACCGGCAGCTGTAACGAAGCGAAGCGGAGTGTAAGCTGTCCGGCGCCGTAGGCGCGTAGTTGATTGATTTGTTATGCTTTCTGAACCACATTTTCACGATACATAGCATTTTGAGCCTGAATTTCAGAAAGCTCTATTTCTGTCTTCTCTCGTAGTGCTGTGGCTTCAACCAACAACTGAGACATTAGAACTTCTCGATCGTTTATCTCATCGAGCGGGCCATTTAGAAGCAATGTATTAAGATCAACGAAGGGAGAAGCTTTTTCTTTGATGCTATCAGCTGCCTTAACTTTGTCTTCAACCTCTTGAAGCATAAGTTTTTGACGGGATCCGTCTACTGCGCCAGCAAATACGGCTAGTGTTTTATACGCAACTTTTAGCCCCTGAGCTGACCATTTAATTCGGTCCACCTCAACTGCTACTTGATGTGCAGTAACTGATAGCTGCCTTAGAGCAAATCTCTTTTCCATTTTCTGATTTTGATCAAAGGCTTTCTGGGCATGGCCAGCAGACCTGAAAGCAGCTATACAAGCAGCAGCGCCTCCTATTGCACTTATTACTGATGCTGCAGTTGATACGATAGTTGTAATTTCAGCCAATTTATATTCCTTTAATGCTTGGGAGCATAACGCTTTGCTAATTGGCTGCCGCAGCGCAGCGTAGGCAGTCCAGTGGAGGCCATGCTTTTTGTGGCCGGAACGAAATTAAGCAACTTGTTAGTTACTCTTAATAGTTTCATTTAACCAATTGATATAGTTAGATATTCTTACTTGGTATGATTTTCCGCCGTATAAGCCATGTTTAAAGGATTTCAAGTCTCCTTCAACATAATCCCAACTAAACAAACCTGTTAAGTATTGTTTTCCGTTTTTTTCAATTATCAGTGGTCCACCGCTATCACCAGAACCATCGATACCCTCTAGTTCAAGTGCATTTTTATTGTCATCTAATGTTATTGATATCCAGTTCCCCTCGGCTAGGTCAACTCTGTTCGTCATTGTTCGAAGTACTTTTTGTCTTTTAGTTTCGAATATCGACCCCTGCTTTCCGTCGCCAGTTGAGCCCCTGCCAAACGCCGTTATTTCCTTCCCTAACTCATCACTATCCGAATACAATGCTATAGGCTGAACATGCGATACATCTTCAGTCAACTTAATAAGAGCTACGTCACTTGTTGTTTTCATAAAGTCCATAAGTGGTTTAGCATCCCCTTCGAATAAAGAACTATTAGGTTTTTTAGCATTGTGGTGAATGATAACTTTCTCTATCGTGAATTTTTTTCCATGAATTACGATTTCCTTTCCCGTGTAATCAGAGAAAATCAAATGGGCAACAGTCACAATCCAATTTGGCTTTATCAATACGCCATGTCCCTCACCCGGCATATCTATTAAAAATTCTGGAACATTTTTTGCCAAATACTTATCTTTATTGACATCATGTTTAGTAACAATGGAAAAACATGGTAATGCTAGACTAGCTAAAATCGTAAACAAAATTATTCTTTTCATATATATCCGTAAACTCCGAGATTTGATTGAGTAACTAACGCCTCAATCACGCGCTTGTCGCGTGCATTGAATTGTTAGCCGAAAACTGACGCGAACCTAGCATGTAAGCAGCAATACCGAACCAACCCATTGTTGGGATGGCCCACATACGCTGTACCAACCCATTAATTTCTGACGGGATGAAGCCAGCATAAATCAGCCAAAACATGAACACATGCAGAAACGACACTGCTGCTGAAAAAAGTTCAAACGAAGGCGACTTGATGATGTTTTTGAACTCAAGTGAAAACGAAAGAGGTGCGATAATCATGAAGATTGACAGGTTGTAGAGCAAGTGCAGGGGTGTCTCTAACGTCCAAATTCCCGCACTGATCATGCTAAGACCAAGCAATAAAACAGATGCCATGGAAAAAGAAATTCGACTGGGTGAGGTCAGCTGTATTCCAATGGCAAAAAAGCACATGGAGATTCCGATCATGATATCAGCAATTCTGTGAGTATATGCAAATACAGGCTCTTCAAGTGCGACATGACTGATGCTCTTGGCAAAAACATCAAACCCAGGGATAACAAAGCCAAGGCCAATGTTGATAATCGAAGCGATCCAAATCAGGTGCGCCTGCTTTACTGAAGCTTTTGTAAAAAAATTCACTGGGTATCCTTTTCGGCTAACGCGAAGCACACGGGCGACAAAAACGCGTCAGCGGGTTTGGCGTCCCAGCGACCAACGGGAGCGAGTGATGCGTATTGTTAGGCATTTTTGCCACCTAAAACTGACCACTGCTGCCAAGAACCTAAAGCAAACAAGCCGCCAATAAACAAACAGATACCAGAACTAATTAACCAAAACGTTAAACTGTTTTCTGGGAACATTGGCATTAACCCGACGAAGGAAACGCCACGAAGTAAAAATATACCAGTAATAAGGATTAGCGCTAATTTTGTCAGAGGTAAACGTTTAATTGCGCCCGCGCCCGACAGGCCATAAAGCGCCCAAACCAAAAGCACCATGACAATAACAGAGGTTACAATTGTCGGATACCAAAACCCTTGCTCTGCCATCCGAGCCATCTGTTCGCCTGCACCAAAGAAACGATACCAATCGCCCCCGAATACAATACAGCCCAGATGAGCAAGTGCGGCAGCAAAACAACATATTGCCGCAGCCAGAAGATACTTGTTACTTGAAGTGTGCATCTTTCCTCCTTGAATGCCTAACGAGACTGTAGAATAACTCTAACAGTCAAATTCAATTAAAAAACGAGCTCCTGTAATTAACTCTAAGCACTTTTAAAGCATTAGGTAATGCATTTGGAACCCATAAAACGGGCTATTTTTCTTAAAAAAGAGAAATTCTACAGCCTCAACGCCCTGTTAACAGGCAAAAAATAGTTGGTTAAAATTAGCGACGAAGGAGCAAAACCAACTGTTTTTTGTCCTTGTTTAACAGCTTGTGTACGCCCGACATGGGCATTGACTTATGAGGTGAAAGTCCTCTGTAGGGAGATCACCGTTTAAATAACATACTGTTATTAAACGATAACTACTAGCGAATGGCAAGGGCTAAATCGCGAGAGATAGTCTGGAGGAAGCCGCTAGCAAATCTGCGAGCTGATGAACAAAAACATCATATGAGGCGTAGGCTGGAGACGAGCTAGCACAAGATAGCGAAGTCATGTGATCTAACGGCCACCGTAAATGATGCAGTTGTGCAGAGAAAGTTGATGCACCTTATTCGGGGAGATCTGATAAACACGCATCCGCGCTAACGCTTGGAGATTACCAGTTAGGGCCTGGTTGATCAACCCTTGGCGCTTCGGTTGCTGCGACCTATAGCGAGCGAAATAGCAGTAAACAAGCGTTAGTTTAGACGCGCTTTATCGAGTAATCGCTAAAGTGATTTATCAGAAGTCAGCAGACGGCATAGTAGCCAAACGCCCATCGTAATGGAGGGGACACGGTGAAGGCCTGAACATCTTAACCAGAGGAGATACTACAAATGAACTTGAATTCACATAGATCACCGTGTTGTGATAGTGATGAACAGCGTTCTACTGTGAATAATACCTCAAATGAATATAACCAAACAGATCATGACCTGATGGCAATGGTACTAAGCAACCACAATATTGGTGCAGCATGGCAACATGTTAAGCGCAATAAAGGGGCTGCGGGTATTGATAATATGAGTATTGAGGAATTTAATCACTTCGCTAAGTTACATTGGCTGGGTATTAAACAACAATTACTTAACGGCACTTATCAACCCTTGCCAGTCAAACGTGTGATGATACCCAAACCTGATGGCGGTGAGCGAATGCTTGGGATCCCCGCTGTTATCGACAGAGTGATCCAACAAGCCATTGCTCAAGTGATTAGCCCTTATTTTGAGCCTCAATTTTCACCACATAGTTATGGTTATCGCCCTCATAAAAGAGCCAGTCAAGCAGTGAACTATGTTCAATCTTGTGTTAAACAAGGTTATAAAACAGCGGTTGATATCGACTTGTCCAAGTTCTTTGATGAAGTAAACCATGACATGCTGATGAATCGTGTTGGTCGTAAAATCAAAGACAAAGCACTCATGCGCCTACTCGGTAAATACTTACGAGCGGGGATCGCAGAGCGCGAAACAGGTCTGTGGTTTGAGTCAACCAAAGGAGTCCCTCAAGGCGGGCCATTATCCCCTTTACTTTCCAATATTTTACTCGATGAATTAGATAAGAAGCTAACCTACAAACAACTTAAGTTTGCACGTTACGCTGATGACATAATCATTTTAGTAAAAACCAAAAGCGAAGGACTAATAATCCAACAGGAAATTACTGCGTTCATCACTAAGCGACTAAAACTCAAAGTGAATGAATCGAAAAGTCGGGTCGGTCCTGTATCAGGCTCGAAATTTCTCGGGTTTACCTTCCGTTACGGTCAAGTGCAGATCCACGAACAGGCGCTAAAGAAATTTAAAGCAAATGTCAGGGAGCTCACTAACCGCAACTGGGGGATCTCAATGACCCTGCAAATTCATAAACTCACACAGTATTTGCGCGGCTGGGGACACTATTACCTAATAGCTAACGCTTATCAGCTAACGGTGGATTTAGATCACTGGATCCGCCGTAGGATAAGAATGTGCTACTGGCGGCAATGGCGTAAACCACGCACTAAAGTACGCAGTTTAATGAAATTGGGGGTCAGTGAGCGACTGGCCATAGCATGCGGTATCACCAGTAAAGGCCCTTGTAGAAGCTCAAAAACAAAAGGAATTAACATTGCGCTAGGCAATAACTACTTAGTTTCACAAGGTTTAGTGTCATTGAGAGATATTTGGATCAACATTCATTACGGGAGATGAACCGCCCATTGCGGACCCGCATGATGGGTGGTGTGGGGGCTGGAGGTTAGAGACCTCCGGCTACCCGATTATGTATCTTTTTTCCGATTCCACAACAATGAAAGTAACATTACAATAGAAACCATAAATAACGTATATGCTGTTTCTTTGTCGGACGATAAAACGTCGTCCAATGAGTAAATTAGAGTGTCATCTAGAGAAAAGTCATACGCCATGGCAAAACTATCATCGTTTGGTAAAACAGAGATAGTGACGGAGCGACCAATTAAACTTTGCTTTTGATCTTCACAATTAGTTCTAGTAGAAAACTCTTCTAAGACTTTATAAGAAGATGAACTACCATTACTCTGTAACACAACTGTTGGTGAGCCATCCTTACTTCCTGAATTACAGCTTACGGATTCAATGACACCATTTTTATGAATTAAATCTGTTCTAGAGACTTCATCCTGAGTCAGCTTGAATACACCTAATCCCAAAAAAAGTATTGCAAGCAGAACCCAAATACCGAACTTCAATATTTCACCTTAGATACATAACAATTTTATAGTGCGCAAAGGGCGGATCTTTCTGCCGATGTCACGCTCATGTATACAATTAATCTATTATTAACAAATAACTTAACTCATTACCAACTATAATTTTTTATTGGTATTAAAGATATTCAGAAAAGAGAAAATGCGCTCGTCGCTCATTTTCTTGAATATGGGAGCCAAACAACCACACTGTATACATATACAGTATGGCTATTGGTAATGACATGAAAACGCGCTCCCCATTTTTAAATTATATCGCTGATTATATGTTGGTACGTCAGTATTCATTACGTACCGTGGACACCTACCTGAGATGGATTGCATCTTATATCCATTTTCATGATAAGCGCCACCCCGCCTCAATGGGAGACAATGAAGTCGAACGCTATCTAGAACACTTAGTGTTAGAGCAAAATGTTGCACCACGAACGCAAGCCACAGCACTCAATTCATTGTCATTTTTATACAAGCACATAATAAAAAATGAACTGTCGTTAAACTTAAATTTTGCCCGCAGTAAGAAACAAGCAAAACTACCTGTAGTTATGACGCCAGAAGAAGTTAAGCTGCTTATGACTCATTTAAATAAGCGCTATTATCTTATTGCAGGCCTTATATATAGTAGTGGTTTAAGAGTAATGGAAGCGGTGCAATTAAGAGTGAAAGATATTGATTTTGATTAAAAAATGATGCCATTACAATTTTGATGAGGATTCACCAAAAAGCGCATTGTGAGAACATAGTATTGGTAATTTTTAGATAATTAAAAAGGGAAATTTACAACACCCAATGTTGTTTGAAGCATAAACTGGCATAAGAACATACCTTTTTACTGGGCTACAGCGTAGCAAGTGAAATGTAAGTTGGCATAATATTGAAGCTTATAATGGCATAAAGTTACCAAATACAGGCTTTATGAAGCCAACCACATAAAAATACTGCCAAGTTTAATTGGCTGCTATGTGCCAGTAGCGGACTTTCGATGTATATACCAATCGCATTGCCAAAGGCATCAGCTAACGATTATCGTTAGTCGAATTTTAGATTGTACTTGACCCCACTTTGTGCACTCAAAGCTGTCATAGGATGTTCCTCATAAAGTTAAGAACGACAAGAAAAAATAGTTATGGTCTTAAGTACACTGCCAATACTGCTTGACGATGCCCTTAGATTTTAAACTGACGGTGTAGGAACGTACATTAGAATTAATGTGATCAAAAAATGACTTATCATTTTACGACTTGAAATCTTAATATTTACCCCCAAAGATAACTATTAAAAATATCCTAAATACAACGGGCAACTACTTTGAGCCGAGATAACTTTACTAAAAAAACAATAGAAACTTTAAAAGCTAGAGTTGCGCACAGATGCTCAAACCCAAATTGCAGAGTTCCTACCTCCGCTCCAGCCGAAGATAATAAGGTTAATAACATAGGGAGCGCAGCACATATTTTTGCAGCCTCTGAAGGTGGACCACGCCCTAACAATGCCATTTCTAGTGAAGAACGAAAATCAATTAATAACGGTATTTGGCTATGCTCCAACTGTTCTGTTGATATCGATAGAGATGAAAAAAGGTATCCTCCAGAACTTTTGAAAAAATGGAAAGCTGATGCAGAAGCACAAGCTAGAACAGAGTTAGGTCAAAAACTTCCTAGTAATACTGACGCTATTGATACAGTCGCAGCGGCTTTAACAGGTATGCCAAAAAATATCATAACCCACGCAATATCTAATGTTCATCAGGCCACTGAAATTAGCTTAAGCCGGCTAGACTCTCGCTTTCATATAAAAACTCAATATATAGATGGAAGCACCTCTATTGGTATATTTGCTAAAGAAAATGTGCCTTTAGCACTAAAAGTAGATGCTGAGTACACTCAAGAATATGCGAAACAACATCAAATGCTAATAGAGCATGGTAGTGATGTAGAAATAAGTACCAACGGATTGACTATAGAAGGATCAAAGTTATTTGAAGAAATCATAAAAGAAGCCGGCACTTTTAGTATTTCTTCTCCTAAAAAGAAAGCCATTCAAAAGCTATGGTTGGTTCAGGATGATACAAATTTAATTGAAAGCTTTGACGATATCCGAGGAGAAATATCTTGGGGAACAAAGTCATTTACATTTAATGGTTCTGCATGTGATGGGATTTTTTCCCTCAGCTACAATAAAGAAGTCAATGATGGTAAACAAGTTACGATCACAATGTCTTTGTCAACTGACTCATGGGAAGGTTTAGATATTCAACACCTGCCTTATTTCAATAAAATATTTTCCTTTTTCGATAAGATGGCAGAAGGATGGACATTATCAACTTCTTTAGAAATTGACGGACTCAATATTTTAAATAGCAAAGGAATGAAGGTTTCTACATGGGATTACGTACTGGACACTAATAGCTTCTTACACTATGTATATCGTTGTAAAACAATAGCCAATAGGTTTAATTTTCAAATTAACTACACGTCAGAAATCTCTTTTACTTCTGACGAGCACATGAATATTGTTGATATAGTAGAGATTATAGTGTAAGAAGCTATTAGTGTCCAGTACGTAATCC